>CALFDU010000060.1 GCA_937950315.1 uncultured Saprospiraceae bacterium
CGATTTTGATGCCAAGTCTGCCTCAGTCTTTTATGGACAAGGAAGAAGATGGAATGTATCATTACAAGCTAGTTTTTAATACAAAAAATACAACAACATGATTAGAGCATTTACTGTTCTCGCAATTTTATTTTTCTCTCAGTGCTTGATGGCGCAGATTGATATCTCCGAAGCACGATCAATGCCTATCGGAGCGGAAGTTACTATAGTAGGGGTAGCAACAAACGGGGGTGAATTGGGTATCATCCGTTATTTACAAGATGAAACAGGAGGAATCGCTGTGTATCCTGGTACAGGTACAATTGGAGATTTTCCTGATGACGTTGCACAAGGTGATCTTGTAGAAGTAACAGGACCATTGAAAGAATTTAATGGCTTGTTAGAAGTTGATCCAGTATTATCGTACAACATTATTTCTAGTAATAATCCGATGCCTGATCCAATAGCAATAACTCCCTCTGAAATCACAGAAGAAACTGAGGCGCTATTGGTGTCTATTGAAGGTGCTACCTTCGTTGCTGGAGGAAATACTTTTTCTGTAGGAAGTTATGATTTCACTGCCAATGGAGAAACAGGAGAACTTTTTGTGCGATCAAATCACCCGCTGATTGGTGAAGAAATTCCTTTAGCAAAAGTAAACCTGACTGGAATTGGTTCACAGTTTAATTCTATCTATCAAATATTATTGAGAGACCTCGATGATATTGAAATTGCGGATGATTTCTTCTTTACATCAGCTCCTGCACAGACAGGTCTTACCCAAGAAGGGTTTGATGTACGATGGCAAACCAATAATGCTGGAAGTTCTATTATAAAATATGGAACATCTCCTGACAATCTATCTAACACAATAGAAATTGAAGATTTAACGACCGAGCATGAAGTAAGCCTTACAGGACTAGAACCAGCTAGTTTTTATTACGTGCAAGTTTGTTCTGACAATGGATCATCAACAGTAAGTTCTGCAATTCAACTTTATAGTACTGCTTCTAATTCTTCTGGTGATATGAAAATCTATTTCAATCACAATGTTGATGGAAGCCTTTCTTCTGGATCATTTGCTGATGGTTATACAGGAGCGACAATGGAAGCCGAGATTATCAAGAGAATTGAAGCGGCAGAGTCAACGATTGATGCTGCCATCTATAATGTCAATAGAGATCCTATTATTGCCGCATTGAATGCAGCACATGAAAGAGGAGTAGTCGTAAGATATATTGCAGACAATGAAACAGCCAACTTGGCATTGGCAGATGCTGCTGCTGATTTTCCAGTAATAAGAGGAAACAGTGAAGGTCTTATGCACAACAAGTTTCTAGTTTTTGATGCCAACAGTACAGACAATGCATGGTTGATGTCAGGATCTACAAATCTAACGGAGCAGAATATTGCAACAGATTTCAATAACATGATATTCATTCAGGATGTTTCTTTGGCAAAAGCATACACGATAGAGTTTGAAGAAATGTGGGGTAGTACAGATCCAACTCCAGGTGTTTTTTCAGTTCAATTTGGACCAGATAAAAGAAACAATACGCCTCATACCTTCTTAATAAATGGAACTACAATAGAATCATTTTTCTCTCCATCTGATAATACTACGATTGCAATTGCAAAGGCGATTCAGTCAGCACAAGATGAATTACAATTTGCAATTCTATCTTTTACCAACAACGAGTTGGGTGATGCAGTTCTTGATGCGCACAATAGTGGAGTAGAAGTAAGAGGAATTATTGATAACATCAATGATCAAGGAGCAGAATTTGACTATTTGATGGGACAAGGAGTAAATGTATCTCCAGATAACAACACAAAACAAACGCACCATAAATATGCTATCGTTGATGGAAATAGTCCAGGGTCAGATCCTCAAGTTGTAGTGGGATCACACAACTGGTCGGCGGGCGCTGAAACTAGAAACGATGAGAATACATTGATCATTCACAGTGCATCATTTGCGAATGTATTTTTGCAAGAATTTGAAGCAAGGTGGTGTGAGGTAATGGGTGGAAATGCTTGTACAACGGCTATTCAAGAGCAGGGTATCGATGGAGTAGAAGTTTCAGTTTTCCCTAATCCTACTTCCGCTTTCGCAAATGTTTCATTGGATTTTGACAAGTCACAGCAAGTGGTGATGAACTTGTTGAATAGCAATGGTCAGCTTTTGCAGAGTACCATTAAGCAAGTTGCTCAAGGACCATCAATGGAGCAAATTGATTTAAGCAATGTAGCAGCTGGTGTTTACTACGTACAGTTGAAATCAGGAAAACAACAATTGACGAAAAGAATAACAGTTGTAAAATAAATAGATTCTAAAATTGAATCTAATAGAAAGCCAGACCTAGGTCTGGCTTTTTTTGTACCTAATTAACAGAGAATCAACGACATATTTGATCAAATCACCATATGAATAAGATAAATTCCATACTTTTGTGCCGCAAACAAAATTTTAAACAAACAACATATACAAATGAGTAAAGTCACAGTTGTAGGTGCTGGAAACGTTGGAGCAACAGTTGCCAATGTTCTTGCCCACAAAGACATCGTAAACGAAGTAGTGCTTTTGGACCTGAAAGGGAACATGGCAAAAGGAAAAGCACTTGATAGTTGGCAACAAGCTCCTATCGATTATTACTCCACAAAACTAAAAGGTACATCTAACTACAAAGACACAAAGGATTCTGATGTAGTAGTAATTACTGCTGGTATTCCAAGAAGACCTGGAATGAGTCGTGATGACTTGATTGCTACAAACGCAAAGATTGTAGTTTCTTGCACTAAATCAATCTTAGAATATTCTCCTAACCCAATCATCATTGTTGTATCAAATCCTCTTGATGTAATGACTTATGCTGCTCACAAAGCTTCTAAGTTAAATGCAAAGAGAGTTATCGGTATGGCTGGTATATTGGATACGGCTAGATACAGAGCTTTCTTAGCTACAGAATTGAAAGTTTCACCTAAAGACATCCAAGCAGTATTGATGGGTGGACATGGTGATACAATGGTGCCATTACCAAGATATACTACAGTTGCAGGTATTCCAGTAACTGAAATGATCGACAGTAAGAAATTGGATAAGATCGTTGAAAGAACGAAAAAAGGTGGAGGCGAATTGGTGAAACTAATGGGAACGTCAGCTTGGTATGCACCAGGTGCTGCTGCTGCTCAGATGGTAGAATCAATCATCAAAGATGAAAACAGAATCTATCCTTGTGCTGTAAGATTGAATGGTCAGTATGGTCTTAAAAATACGTACTTAGGTGCTCCATGTAAATTAGGTAAAAATGGAGTTACTCAGATTCTTGATCTTAAATTGAATGCTGCAGAGAAAAAATTATTAAAGGCATCTGCAAAGCATGTAGATAAAGTGATCAAAGTTTTCTCAAAAATGAAATTGGTATAAGCAATATGCTACTATGATCACGAAAGAGATACTAGTATCAACAAATACTAATAAAGAGAACAATCTTTATGAAATGTCAATAGAAAGACCAGTTTTACTGGTCTTTCTTCGTCATTTTGGATGTATCTATTGTCGTGAAGCTTTACATGATCTCGCTGATCTAAGAAAGGATATTGAAAATAGAAATACTCAAATCGTTATTGTTCATTTGTCGGAATTCGAATTGGCCAAGACTTACCTAGAAAAATATGGTCTTGATGATATAGAACAAATATCAGATCCTGATTGTGATTTATACGCCAAGTTTGGTCTAGTCAAAGGAAGTATGGGACAACTCTTTGGTCTCAAAGTTTGGACTCGTGGATTTGGGCAGATGGCCAAAGGAAATATGTACAGCATCAAGCAGGTAGGCGATGGATTTCAGATGCCCGGTTTATTTGTCTTGGCTGAAGGATCAGTAAAAGATATGTTTTTACACAACTCAATCGCCGATAAGCCCAATTACCTCGAATTAATAGATGGTGTTATAGAAAAATTAAAATGAAATTTTTCAACACCGTATTGCGTTAATTATTCAAAGTGCTTTTTATGAAAACGATCATTATTACATTTATCCTCATCATTGCAAGCCTAAATTTGAGTGGTCAGGACGATTCTCAATTGATCAAGGATATTCATTACTATGCGGACATTGTGGCCAATGCCATGGACTATGATCACAAAATAAGAGCCAATGAGCAATTGGTTAAGCTGGTCGACGAAGCAATCGCCTCAGATGTAGATGTGGATTTTGAAGCAATAAAGTGGATAGTTGAAGTCAAACCTACTGATGGTTCTTTTTCTATAATAAGTTGGCCTATACAAACTTCATTAGATGCTCACAGATACGAAGCGTATGTTTTTAAAGGAGATAAGGTGATCAAATTGAATGATCTATCTGATGATTTGATCGATGATTATGATTACATGATAGGAGATAAGGACAATTGGTTTGGTCAGATGTATTATGGCATCCACGAGTTTGATTCTCAAGATGGAATCAAATATGTTTTATTCGGATACAATGCCTTTACAAGTCACGAGAATATAAAAATGGCCGACATTTTTTACTTCGATGACAATGATGAACCAGTTTTTGGACAGCAGTTGTTTGCTTCTGATATGAAAGATCTCAGGGGTGCAAAAAATAGAGTCATGCTTAGGTATTCAGATGATGCTCCCATCAACTTAAATTATAATCCTGGCCTCGGCATGATTGTCTATGATCACCTAATTCCAAGAATGGGACAGATAGCAGGTCAAGGTATCATTTTGACTGGTGACGGAAGCTATGAAGGTTATGGCTTGAATGAAGGTATCTGGATACACAAAGAAAAGTTGTTTGACCACATTTATGAAGATGCTCCTATTCCTACACCCGTATTAAACGATGGAAGAAAGTCTAAGAAAGATTTATTTGGGAAAACCAAAAGCAACTAATCAGATTATCAATCATTGATCAATATGCGTGTAAAACCAGCGAAGCTTACTAGAAATTAACGATCACAAGGCCACATTGTCTATCCGGACCGGCAGTGGTCTTTTCAAAACTTTGTTCGACTAGAATTTTACCTACTTTTCGTTGTAGTGGCAGATCGTTCATTGATGTGTTTTCAACATCAGGTCTAGCCATTAATATATTACCAGATTTATCAATGCAGCAGATTATTTTCAAAACACCTTTGTGGATAGGGTCAGCTTCTGCTTTTATCACTTCAAGTTTTTCGTAAAAGTCGGCACCCATCATCTTTCTTCCATAGATGCCATTGCCAGACTCATCCAGATCACTATATTCAAGCTGCGCCGCACCAATAATCTCTTGTTCCTGTTCTTGCTGAATGGTTAATGGTTTGTCTTCCTCAATGACATTTTCTGGGACAGTCTCATTTGTTTTTGGAGTATTACAAGCAAGAATGCAAGAAGCAATCAAAAGGGTAGCTATGGCTTTGCTTAAAGAGTTTTTGTACACTTTATTTATCTTATGGGATGTAAAATACTGGGTTGAACCAGGATTAATTATTCTTAATTACCGTTGAATGCATTGGTTTTATCAATGTTGATTTTCACTACTCCACATTGCTCTCCCGGAGCATTGATGTCTGGCTCAAACAAATATTGTGATACCAATGATAAAGCTTTCTTTAGCGTATTATTATCGTACACATCCGTGTTGATTTCATCAAGTTCAACATAGGTAACTTTCCCTGCTCGATTAACACAAGTCTTTACCCATATTTTCTTTTTCTGTCCTTGCTCAACGCCATTCATCACACCGCCAAGTTTGGATCTATTTACAAAGACCACTTTTCTTCCGAATATTCCATTTCCTGAGCCATCAAATTCACCTGTTCCGATTCCGCCGTCTCCAATGCCACTGTCTCCATCATTTCCACCGTCATCACTTCCAGGTCCATCTCCGCTATTTCCTTTACCCGTTCCTCCTTCACTTCCATTGGTGGTTGCAGGATTGTCTCCTTGTGGACTGTCATTGGAAGAATTGGTTTTACCACTTGAATTATTCGTTGGAGTATTATTAGATACTTCTGGTACAGGATCTGGATCTGGAATCGGTTCTGGCTCAGGTTCTGGTTCCAATTCTGGCTCTTCCATTTCTATTTCCTCCTCAACCGCCTCAATCGGTGATTCTTCCAGTGTGGTTGTTTCACTAACCACAGGTACAGTTGGTTTTGGAGTTACAGGAGTAGGCTTTGGTACCTTTGGTGTAGGCTTGGTTACTTTCACCTGATCTACCTTATTTTCTTTGATTTTTGTAACAGGATCCATTTTTGGTTTCGACTTACCTGAAGCAGCCTTGGATTTAGTACTATTTGAGCTTGACTCACGGGTAAATTCAATGTCCGTAAAATCTACAGTAATCGCAAATTGCTTGTCCTTTGCTTTTTCTGGTGTGTGTGGACATGCTTTTAATAACAATAGCATCAATAAAAGCAGAATTCCATGAATAACCATGGAGATTTTTCTTGCTCTTTTTCTGTTGTAATCTTCTGGATTCAGATCTAAGACATCAACCGCTGCTGTATTAGCCATATTTACTGCATTTTATTACAAATTATAACTTTATTACACCGCAAATATTAAATAAATCCTTAAAGTATAATAATGTTATTTTAAACTGGGTCAGCTTCTCCGTCTGGAACAACTTTCCCTATCATCTTAACGATGAAAAATAGTGCCAGAATACATAAAATGAAGATAATTAAGCAAATAATAAAGCCTCCTCCCAGCATTATTGAGATTGTGATGCCGGTTATGCTAAAGATTCCAACCAACATAGCATAGGGAAATTGGGTTTTAATGTGGTCTAAATGGTTGCAATCAGAGGCCAAAGAGGACAAAATAGTCGTATCTGATATCGGTGAAATATGATCTCCCAATACTGACGCAGCCAACACAGTCGAAATCACAGCCAACAAAATCTCATAACTGATCGCATCTCCCATACCCGCTGCTGCACAAACAGCATAAGCCGTTGGGATAGCAATCGGATACAAAATCGCCATGGTACTCCAGCTGGAACCTGTGGAGAATGCTATGAATGCCGCCAAAATAAATATTACAGCAGGCAAAAGCACCGGACTTAAATTTCCTTCCAATGCCGCACTGATATAATCCGCAGTATGCAATTGATCCGTTGTAATTGCCAATGCCCAAGCCATCGTTAATATCATCAATGCCGGAATCATGGTTTTAAAGCCTGTGATCATCCAATGCGTTGCATCCAGTAATTTCATTGTTTTGGTTGCCGTAGAAATAACCAAAGCCATTATCACACCGATCAGTGATGACCACATCAAGGCAACATAAGAATTTGATGCTCCAATGATAGACCCCAACTTACCAAAGAACCCAAGTTCTCCCTTTGTAAGTAGTGCTAGATCTGACCAAATGGATCCCCAACTTTCGTAATTGGTATTTCCTCCTAATCCATATAAATCAGTTCGCAAGGAGTCAAATCCTGTGATCAACAATCCTAATATCGTCACCAAAATGACTGAAGCAACCGGAATGATTGCATGCGATGCCTTCATCTTCGCACCTTTGACTGGTGTTAAGTCTTCCATGTCGGGTTCATCTGGATTATCAGAACTTGCCGAAGAAACTTTTCCAGTTGTCCTAGCCCTCATTTCCGCCTGATACATTGGTCCAAAGTCTTTCTTTTGATAGATGATGATCACAATAAAAATGATCGTCAGGATAGGGTAAAATGAATATTTCAAACTTGATAAAAAGACTGCATAAGGTGTCACGTTCATTTCAATACCAATCTTAGCAATACCATCATCAATGTAACCCAATTCAGCCCCAATCCATGTCGTAATAAAAGCAATAGCACTTACAGGTGCTGCAGTACTATCAACAATATAAGCGAGCTTTTCTCTTGAAATTTTAAACTTGTCGGTGACCGATCTCATGGTATTTCCGACGATCAAAGTGTTGGCATAATCGTCAAAAAATATTGCGATTCCCATCAACCAGGTGATAAATTGAGCAGACCTAGGTGACCGCGCGTATTTTGATAAACTATTTACAACACCTTGCATCCCGCCGTTCTTGGATATCAACGCTACCATTCCGCCAATCAACAATGAAAACAATATTACTGATAGGTGATCTGCATTAGCCAATGCACCTACAATATATTCTGTTAATACTCTAAAAAATGAACTGATGACTCCTCCAATATTGCCAAGGCCAAATCCACCAGCAATTACAGCTCCTGACCAGATCCCAATAAACAGAGCAATGATCACTTCCTTAAACACCAAAGCAATGATGATAGCCAATAAAGGAGGCACAATGGATAGCCACAATGGGATACTCTTCATTGAAACCACTTGGGTGTTCTCATCCTGACGGAGATGCATCAGTTTTTGAGAATTTTCCGATTTAATAAAATTCAAACCATTCATCATAAGCGCGTCCGAAGGCAATTGTGCAATACCATTTGAAAAACGCAGTGCCACATCTTCTCCATTTACCGAGATGCTTGATTGACCTGTAGTTTGTTCTGGTAATCTTATACTAATGATTGCCTTGTCTTGGGTAATCCTAAAATTATTGATGCTTAGCTGACTTAATCCTTGATTTCCTCGTAAATTTGCATCATCCTGAGCTGTGGCTGCGTTTATCCCAAATAGCAGTGTAATAAGAATTAATCGTATCAAATAAGACATCAGTAAGAATGTTAGAATTAAACAATGTTTTCTCCAAGATAATTAGAATTGCAACCTTTCAAAAAATTCTGTTCTCATTCATTTTAATATCTCTTATGAGCCTTTCGGCAAATGGGCAAAATTTTGATTTGAAAGAGTACTCTTTTGAAGTAAATGGGGAGATTTTGGATAATCCTGTTACTGGAGGATATACTGCGCCACAATTGAATGAAATTGACTTAAATATGGATGGTCAGCTTGACTTATTGGTCTTTGATAGAAGAGGAGATGTCGCACGAACATACTTTCATGATGGTATTCCTGGCTCACTTAGTTACAAGCATGATCCATTTTATGAGGCGTCATTGCCTGCTTTGAAAGGTTTTGTGAAAGTAGCTGATTACAACGGTGACGGTATCCCTGATCTATTTACAGGTCCTAGAGATACGTCTGGAGGAATTGCCGTTTACAAAGGATCTTGGGATGGGACACAACTGAGATTTAGCCTTTATATAAACGGAGACTTTCCAGTCAATATACTCACATTGATCATAAACAATGCTCCTACAAATGTTTTTGTAAGTAAATTTGATGTTCCTGAAATTAAGGATTTGGACAATGATGGAGACCTAGATGTTCTTTCCTTTGAAGTGGGTGGGACATTCATAAACTATTATCAAAACATGGCAGTTGAAAACAACTTAGGTCTCGATACTTTTGATTTTAGATTGGGCGATTTTTGTTGGGGCAAATTTGCTGAAGGAGGATTTGATGGTTCAATATTTTTAAGCGATAACCCCAATGAGTGTGGAGAAGAATTTGGACCTCAGATTGATTTTGAAGAGAGACATGCAGGTTCGACTATTGAAGCTTTTGATTATCAGTGTGATGGAGACTTTGATCTTTTGTTGGGAGACCTTGTTAGTTCTTCCGTGGTTTTAATCGTTAATGAACCAGTGAATGGACAGGACTTTGCTGTTGACTATGTGGAACAGTTTCCTGAAAACGATCCTTTTGATGTTTATGTTTTTCCGAGTATCTGGACCCTGGATGCGGACCATGATGGAGACCTGGATATTGTAGCATGTCCCAACGAAGATTCTGGCGTAGACAATGTGTCTAATTTTCATTTGTACTTAAATACTGGTAATGGTTGTAATATGGAATTTGAGCCAGAACAAGAAGATTTTTTGAATGATACAAGTATTGATTTAGGGACGGATGCCAATCCTGCTTTTCTAGATTACAACCAAGATGGTTTATTAGATTTATTGGTAGGTACGACAGGTGAGCATAATGAAACTGGTCAACCAGAAAAAATAGGATTGGTTCTTTATGAAAATGTTGGAGATCAAAACAATCCTAAATTTAAATTGGTAGATGATGATTACTTAGGTTTCTCGTCCAATTCTATGTTTAGTGAGAACCCAACAGTGGCTGTTGGAGATATCAGTGGTGATGGCATAGATGATATTCTTATTGGTGAGTTGGCAGGAGAGTTATATTATTTTGAAAACCTGAGTGCTCTTGGAGATGAATATACATTTGCGCAAGCGGTCTTTCCATTCATGGATTTAAGGGTAGGAAATTCTGTCGAACCATATATTTATGATTACAATGGAGATGGTCTCGGAGACATATTTCTTGGTGAACAAAATGCCAATGTCAATGATGGGGTAGGAACCATAAATTATGCGCAAAACAGAGGTACCGTTGGGGATCCATTTTTTGACTCGGATTTATTTGATTTGCCAAACTCTGTTGTCTTTAATTTTGTAAACACTAGAGCGATTGGTCAGACAAGTACCTTTGCCTCACCAGCCATATTTAAAGCAGGAAATAGGTTGCTTGGATTATTTGGAACCATGGAAGGATGTCTGCAATTGTGGGAGTTGGTAGAAGGTGATGTTACGGCAGAAGCGGTGCAACTTGAGGGATGTTTTGGTGGAATTCAAGAAGGTTCTCAGACTTCATTGGATATCGCGGATTTAGACAATGATGGTTTCTTTGAAGTAGTGGTTGGGAATAAGAGAGGAGGAATTGCTTTTTACAATACGACCATACAGGTAGATGGAACCATTAGCAATGTAGAAGAAGAGTTATTGAGTAAAGTCAGCATTGATTTATTTCCTAATCCAGCAAATGAAATTTTAAACATTGAGTCAGAATTGGATTTATCTAAATATACATTGGTAAATATTTTTGGTCAAACAATCAATGAAGGCATATTGACAGGCAACGAAGTTTTGATCAATCACTTATCATCAGGTGTTTATTTTATTACTTTTGAGCTTGACGGAGTACCAGTAAGTAAGAAATTTATCAAAGAGTAATAGACTATGAAATCGAAGATAGAAATAAACGTAACATTAGATGATAATAAGGTGCCGGAAACGATAGAGTGGCAGTCTTCTGATCAAGCCGAACAAGGTTTTAAGGAGGTTAAGGCGATGTTTGTTGCTTTGTTTGATAAAGAGACATTGGATACTTATAAGATCGATCTATGGACCAAAGAGCTTCAAGTTATGGAAATGGATCGTTTTGTATTTCAAGGTCTTAGAAGCTTAGCTGATACGTACATGAAGGCAACCAACAATGCAGAAATGGCCAACGATATGAGGCGGTTCGTACAATATTTTGGCGAAAAAACTGGAATCATTCCTCCGTCAGAGCAACAATAAGAAAGTTCTATTCTTCAGTTAGCTCAGCTCTGGTTAATACATATTCCCATACTAGGATCAAATCTTCCATCATGTCATCTTTTACCTTTCCAGTAAAAGTATTCTTGATATAAGTGTCTGATGCTTGAAATTGAAAGGTCAGAATATCCTTGTTGACCAACCGCCCCAATGAAATTTTCTTTTCACCTCCAGCAATAATGTAAGAGAAGAACTGTCCTTCTATGGTTTCATCCTTGATTAATAAACCATTGATCAATTCTGCTTCAAATCCAGGCGTCCCGCAGATGTTGTAACCATTGGCATAGGGTAAGATGTACCAATACAGCGGATACTCATCATAATCAGATTGGATTATGTTGGTTTTATGAAAAAGAGTACCTCTTATGTTGACATTCCACTTTCCAGCTATAGGATCTTGGGGATCGGTGTACGAAAGTATCTCCAAGGCTTCAGCATCTGTCTTTATACACTGCGTCTGTGCGCTTAATGAAAACGGGATAAATAATGCAAAACATAAGTGAAATAGGCTATTTCTTAGCTTCATGGATCTTTTTTTGTGCAATTTTAGAATAATATTCTGTGCCATTTTTTCTAACGCATAAATTTAATCCATAGTTTCAAAAAATCAGTAACTAAAGTGTTAACATTTATCTAAGGGTAAACCCCTAGATGAAGGCAATAATAATGAGAGTTTTACAAATTATAAAAATTATTAATATGACTCGAGGTTGGCATATTTTTCTTTAAAAACTTAAAGTTTTAGTTAAAATGAATAAATAGACCAAACGAAATGATATTCTGGGCGTCTATATAAGTGTAATCCAAATTTTTAAATTTTATAACATGAACATTCTAAAAGACTTTTTCAATAAGTTGTTCAAAAAGGCAGACAAAAGCCTTGAGAAAACAGCTGGATTGAAAAGCTACAACGAAGAGTACGAAAAATGGTTAGGAGTCTAAAAGCTCCCATTTTTCATTACTACACATTAACAATCATACTCCCAACTTCCAAACCATAGATTTGGCCTAGTATTTCTTTCCATTTACTTTCCTTAATTTATACTGAGAATACGGTTGTTTTTTCTATAGTTGCAATTTGCTTCTATGGCTTTGCTATGTCTAATATATACTTGTTGCGAGTATAAGGATTCGATTTTATTTAATCGAAAGTATTCTCTTTGCTAAGAGAAAATGACCTGATATAGCTACTCTAGAATTTCTTACTTATCAATCTTCATAACAATTACTCATTACAATATTGTTGCAAATCTCAATAGATGATGCAAAATTTAGTTTGTAAGAATAATAAAGGTTAGAAAAATTAAATTTCCGTGAGTTGCTATATCATAATTGATTCATACTAAGATTAACAGATGGAAAATCGTTTAGGTGAATCAATGGTCATAATTCGTGCTTCTTGAAATAATTTATATCGTCTATTAAAAATGTGTCATAAAGAATGACGCATTCTTAATGATAAAAGTAATGAGCTCTTTAAATTATTTGTTATCGTCGAGTTTTCCCAGATGCTCCATGCCGTCAATTTCAATTGACTCCGCTAATTTGGATAACTTATTCAATTGAATGTCCCCAAAGAAACTCAGAAGAACAAAGCTGTCAGGACTGCCTACCAAGAGTAGTAATTCATTGACGACATTGCCATCATCACTGTCTTTTACCAAAAATTCTACATCCGAATCATCATCTCTTACCGTCATCAATACTTCGTATTCATTGGTGTTGATTAATCCTTTGGCTTCATTGTAAAAGGCAACGCCTCTTTTATCTGTGGTCAATATTTTAAGAGATCTAACCCCTTTGATTGCGTCTCTAAGGTCATCATCCATATCGTCATCATCAAGCTTATTGATCAATGAAAACATTTTAGGACTTATGTAGACAACTGAAAAATCTTCATTGTCTTTATATTTTGAAAAATACTTGTCTATAGCGTCTTGTTGCCCGTAAGAAAAACTATACGCAAACACAAAAACCAAACATGCAATAATCTGTTTCATAACTATTCTAATTTGTTATTTTTTTAAAATTTTGTTGACTGAAAGCTTAGCGATATTGTTCTTCAATATACGCTCGCTCTTATCTACTTTATTGGATAGAAATGCCAGTGCTTCCTTGGTGATTCTGAGTGCTTCTTTTGGATCATCTACTTCTATGCATCCTGCACACGCAATGGTTTCAGGAGTAGAAGGGGAGATATAGTTATTCCAGACAGTTAATGCACCAAGAACAATGAATAATGCTGCAGCAATATTCCTGACATTGGTAAAACTTATAATTTTTCTGACCTTGGGTTCTTCTTGTTCTGCTAGCTTTTCAATTGGGAACGCTGTAATACTGGTTCCAATGTCTTTCTGCATGTTGAAAAAACCAAACAATCCTGCTTCTTCAGGGTACTTCGAAGAACCTTCGCTTGTACGCAGGTAGGATCGTAGCTGGTCTTCTTCTTCCAGACTACTGGTTCCTTCCCAGTACTTGGCCATCAGTTCATTAAATTTATTTATTTCCATCTGTTATAATTCTATTTGGCTTAAAGCAAGTTGTAAGGCTTTTCTTGCACGATGTATATATACCTTAACTTTGCTCAAAGACCAGTTTGTTATTTCTGATATTTCTTTATAAGTATATCCTTCGATATCTCTTAATTGGATGACTGTCTTTAGTTCATCCGGCATTTTTTCAATCACCAATCGTACTCTTCTCAATGTATCCTTTTGCTCGAGTTGCACATCAGGTGTCACCATCCTGTCTTTTAGGTCATATTGAGTTTCCAATTCTTGGTGACCTTTCTTCCTTGCTCTTAGCTTATCATAAGCAAGGTTTCTAGTTACCGTCATGCACCATGCCTCTTGATTATCAAGCGTGAGGAAATGGTCTTTCTTTTTCCAAATCTTAATCAGAAGATCTTGCACGATTTCTTCTGCATCATGGGTATTGTTCACCAGGCGCAGAGCAAAGCGATAGAGCTTATTCTTATATGGCAATACGATATTCATGATGTCTTGATAGTTCATTAATTCTGATGCATTACACTTAGATGACGGGAGGCTTTCTGAATATGTTACAAATACCTAAAATTATTTCATTTATATATTATGGAAAGGAAGATGTACGTTTATTAGTTCTAGTATATTTACAACGTGAAAATTTTAGACAAATTGGTATTGAAGGGCTTTATTGGCCCGTATATAGTGGCATTTCTGATTGCTGAGTTTGTCTTAGTTATGCAATTTTTATGGAAATATATCGATGAAATCATCGGTAAAGGGATTTCAATTGGTGTTCTATTTGAGTTGATATTCTACTTTGCTGTTACGATTATTCCTATGGCAATCCCAATAACGATTTTAATATCATCGGTGATGGTATTTGGCAATCTTTCTGAAAAACATGAATTGTCAAGTTTTAAGTCAGCAGGTGTTTCATTGTTTAGGGTTTTAGCAGCTGGATTTGCGATTTCTGTCCTCACCGGAATGTTTTCATTTTTTGCTTCCAATTTCTTGAAGCCCAATGCCAATTATCAGTTTTTTCATAGACTCAATTCCATCAGAAAGCAAAAGTTGTCCTTGAGCATAGAGCCTGGTGTTTTCAATCGCGATTTTAAGGATTTCGTTATGCACGTAGGTGACGTAGATGAAAACGGAAGAGATATAGGAGACATTCTTATTTACGACCACAGTGGCGTGAGTAACAATCTTATCAACGTCGTAAGTGCTGATCATGGAGAGATGTTCTCATCAGATGATGGCAGTTATTTTATTATGAAATTGTATGACGGCCATCAATACAATGAGGAAGCTTCTAAATTAAATAAGGAGACCAAAGTACGTTCTTATCCAATGACAAGAACCAATTTCAACGAGTGGACTAAGATCTTTGACATGTCTCAATTTGAAATGGAAGCCATTGAAGTCAATATGGATCGTAGAAAATATGACCTTCTCAATTCTTGGCAGCTCAAAACAGAGATTGATACTTTTAGTTCCAAGCAACTCCAGAATAAAAATTTGGAGTACTTTAAATTTACTGGCTTTTTCAAGGAAAATAAAACAATCAAAGACAAGGAAGTAAAGGCAAAAGAAAAAGCAACCGAGGAAGCGAAGAAAGGGCAAGACTCGAAGAGTAGACCCAAGCTCCAGTTTGAATCTCAAACTTCAATCAAAAAAAGCAAGGACAATTTAGAGAAGACGCTAAATACAATTACCAAGCCTGTTCAATCCAAGAAAGCGAAAAAGTTTAAGTATAAACCTTTCAATAAAGATTCTGTTTCTTCTTTAATACAGCACTATTCCAAACAATCAGAAATTGGTAGATATGTTTCTTCTGCCAATGTGAGTGCAGTAAGAGATAAAGATTTCTTTTTTAACAAACAAAGAGAATACAAGAATCTCGAAAAGCAAAAAAATGTATATATCCTAAGACGTCATCAACAATTTAGTTGGGCTTGTATATGCGTCCTATTTTTATTTATAGGTGCTCCATTGGGAAGTATAATTAGAAAGGGTGGTTATGGTTATCCACTATTGGTCTCCATTATTTTATTTATGATTTTTGTGATCTTAAATATACTTGGGGAGAAGATGAATAAGAGTCAAGCTTTAAGTCCATACCTTGCTGCGTGGCTTCCTGTTTTGGTTCTTTTACCTTTTGCCATTTACATCACAAAGAAGGCGGTAAATGACGAACAGTTTGAAACTTCATTCTTGTTGAGAATTAAAAACTTGTTCACAAGATCTACTTTAAGTAATTGATTTTCAATCCACTTACATGCACTTGATCATTGATTTGTTCGAGTGAAACGCCTAGCATTTTTGACTTCAAGACATCTATTTTCTCTTTAGTAACAGACTTTGGTAGTTCAATTTTCAGACTTCCTTCTTCTTCTAGTTTCTTTTCAATTATAGGAATACTCAGCTGTTTAAGTTCGCTCATCAAGTTACCCATTATACTGTAGTCAAATTTTAATTCAACAATATGAGCAAGCGTTTTTTCGATGATGGTTGCATTATCAATGGCCATCGCACAGGATGCCCTATAGGCTGATATCAATCCACTGGTACCTAGATTGGTTCCGCCATAGTATCTCACTGAAATGCAAGCAAGGTCGTACAGATTGTGTTTGATGATCTGTCCATACATTGGTTTGCCCGCCGTTCCTGATGGCTCACCATCATCTGAAAACCTATAGATCTCATTTTCAAAATTCATTCGGTAAGCAAAGCAATGATGACTCGCTTTGATATGTTCCTTTCTGATCTTATTTAGAGTTTCCTCAAATATTTCTACATTGGTTGTTGGGAATAAGTAACCTATAAACTTAGAACCTTTTTCTTTAAACTCGCTCAAGGTGAGTTTGTCAATGGTATGGTATATGTCTTCCGTATGTGCCATTAAGAGACGATAAGGATAATAGCTATGATGGCGGTAATAACACCCATTACTTTCGTTTTATTTATTTCCTCTTTGAAAACAACAAAACCCAATATGACTCCAGATAGAATGGTTCCAACATTTATAAATGGGAACATTACCGACGCATCTACTCCAACGGATAGTGACTTTAATAATAAATAGATTGAAAAGAAATTAGGAATACCCAAACAGATGCCTGCTATCAAATCTTTTCTTCCAATCTTAATCCTACCTGTTACTATTTTGAATATCAATCCAATGCATCCTGCGGTAAAAAATAAAAAGCATACAAATCCAATATCACCGTTGGGAGCAATCTTTTTTACATCGACATAATATAAGAGCAGCTCAATCAGCCCACTTCCCAGAAGTGTTAACAAGGGCAGGTACCAATATTTGCGCAAAGCGTTAAACTCGTCTGCACCATTTTTTTTAGGTAAATTAATGATAATGATACTTAAGATCGCCAAAGCAATACCAATAATTCTAAGGATAATAATGGGTTCTCCGAAAAACAGCATGGCAGCGACCACTGGGAAAAGCAACGACATTTTCTGAAACAAGGTCCCTATCACTACGCCGGTTTTTTGCACGGTTAAGGCAACTACATTGAATATAGTGACGAATATAAAACCAAGGAAAAGTGCATAAGGGAACCAAGCTTGGTCAATAGCATCCATGCCAAATGGCAGCTCACCCAGTACAACAACCCCTGTTAGGACGGCAGTAAGGTAGTTTACCACAATCGCATTTAGATTGTTTATTCCATATCTGGGAAACAACTTGAAGCAGATTAGGATAAGAACATTTGCGACAAGCGTCAAAATCATTAAGCTCATAAGACAAAAGTAAGTTTTCGTGGATAAAATGGATTCATTTAGTTAACAATTCATTATAAATCTCTTTTCATGTTATTGAGAGCAAATGATAGGAAGTCGAGGTAAATTTGAACTAAACATTATATTTGTAAAAATTTAATGCATTGAGCAAAACAATAAGTCAGTTTGATCAGATTTTAGGGAAAACCAAGCACCTTTTCGAAGCCAAATCGATGGATTATGGTCCTTCTTGGAGGGTTTTAAGACCTTCTTCCATTACGGATCAACTCTACATCAAAGCAGCCAGAATCAGAAGCATTGAGACCAAAGAAAAACAAATGGTTGCAGATGACGTTACTGGAGAATACTTGGCCTTGATCAATTATAGTATTATGGCCATCATTCAAGGTAAACTTGGAGTGACGGATAATCATCTTTCTGTTCCGATGGATTCTTTGGTGAAAGAGTATGATGAGATTGTGCACGAGACAAGAACACTACTTGAGGCTAAGAACCACGATTATGGAGAAGCATGGAGAATGATGAGAATCAGCAGCTATACTGATCTTATTTTGGTAAAACTATTGAGACTCAAACAAATGGAACAAAATACAGAAAAGAATAAGGTATCAGAAGGACCAAAATCTAACTATCAAGATATTCTTAATTATTCGGTATTCGCATTGATAAAATTTTCAGAAATAGGAAAATATAATTTGACATGAATTTAAGTATCTCACTCATTTCATTTACGCTGCCTTCATTGGTCGTAACTTTTACCATTGTCGCGATAGTGATGACCTTATTGATGGTATTTGTATTTAAAAATCACAACAACAAGTTGGTAACTTACCTGCAGAACTTTTTAGGGGTATGGTATTTATTTTCTGGTTTTGTAAAGGCAATTGATCCATTGGGAACTTCATATAAATTGGAACAATACTTTACAGAGTTTGAAACAACATTTGAACCCACTTGGATAGGATTCATCAGTCCAATGTTTCCATGGATGTCGAGTATGGCGATATACATTTCGATCTTTGTGATCATTCTTGAAATATTATTGGGAATAGCCTTGATAATAGGGTGGAGGCCTAATTTTACGGGAAGGGTTTTCTTCGCACTTTTGGTTTTCTTCACAGCTTTGACGGGATTCACCTATTTAACTGGGTATGTAGGAGAAGGAACCAACTTCTTTGAATTCTCAAAATGGGGAGCTTTCAATGAGAACAATATGAAAGTGAAAGATTGTGGATGCTTTGGTGATTTTATCAAGTTGCTCCCAAAAACGTCATTCTTTAAGGATGTGTTTTTGTTGATTCCGGCCATCATTGTTCTGTATAAACACAAGGATTGGCATCAGTTGTTTTCGAGTGGAATCAGAAGCAGCATAATGGTAGCTTCGACGTTAGGGTTATTGATATATTGTATTAGTAATTTTTCATGGGATATACCACACACAGATTTTAGGCCGTTTAAAGCAGGTGCGAATATCAAGGCTGAGAGAAATGCCCAGCTTGATGCAATGGGTAGTGTTCAAATCCTAAAGTGGATATTAAAGAATAAAGCTGACGGGAAAGTGGTTGAACTTTCAAATGCAGTATACATGAAAGAATTTCAATCTTATCCGAAAGCGGAGTGGGAAATCATTGATCAAATCAAATCAAAGCCAGCGATTGAAGCAAACAAGATTAGCGAGATGGAGTTCAGCTCATTTGATGGATACGATCTTACGGATGAAATACTGGATGATTCAGAAGCAAGTTTCCTGATTGTAGCACACAAAATGTATGCTACCGGTTTTGAGGATACGAAAGTGGTTTTGGATACAATATGGAAAATGGATACCGTACAAGTCGCTGAAAAAGACAAAGAAGAGGTGATAGTCAGAAGCTTTGATCGAGCTGTAGAGAAGACTGTGAAATTCACCAATTATAAGTGGGATGAAGATTATTTAGCGGATTGGAAAGAAAAAATTAAACCCTTGGCAGATAAAGCAAAGGAAAAAGGAGTGAAAATGTACGTTGTTTCTGGTGGAACAAGTGAAGAGGTAGTTGAGAGTTTGGTGCGTGAAACAGGCATAAATGCAAAGTTTTTGACTGCAGATGACATTCTTTTGAAGACAATTGTGAGATCAAATCCAGGAATTGTACTTTGGAAGAATGGAACGATTGTGAATAAATGGCATAAGTCTAAATTTCCGGGCTTTGATAATTGTGGCATTTAGAGGTTTATTATTGGAATTTATTAGAAGAATTAGATAAGTATATCTAATTTTGCATCATATTGGTTAAAATAGTTATTTGACATCTGAGTTATGCTAAGTAGACGCTGTATTCGTGTGAAGATTATGCAATTATTGTATGCTCTTAACAAAGACGAAGTCCTTTCAAGTAAGGAATTAAAGAAGACCTATAAAAGTTGGGTCGATATGAGCTTTGAACTGTTCTTGTTCAATATTTATGTGATTACTGAAATATGCAAACTCTCTCTTGCCGATGTCGAAAGAAGGAAGAAAAAGCACATTCCTAAAGACATAGATAAAGCCTTTACAGCCAAATTATATGAGAATGAAACAATACAAAGTATTGTTTCTGATAAAAAGCTAATCAAGAAATTTGAGAAGTTTGAATTTGAAACTAGGGTAAACCCTGATTACTTAGGCAAAATTTATGACGAGTTTAGTAAAACAGAAGCATACGAAGCTTTTATATTAAAAGAATCATCAAAGGATGATTATGTAGAAATCTTACTTGAACTGTATAGATTGTGTCGAGGTAATGAGTTTTTTAACGAAATGTTGGAAGATTCATATTTTAACTGGATTGATGATAAGTCACTGGTTATCGGTGCTTTAAAGAAGTATCTGAAGGCTCAACCGACTGAAAGTGGTCATTTTGATACATTTTATCCTGATGATGAAACAACCAAAGAGTTTGGTGATATGTTATTAAAGGAGACGGTGAAGCAAGATGCTTCGTTATCAACACAAATTGGTCCTGTTATTAAGAATTGGGATCAAGAAAGAGTGGCAGTTATAGATATGATTTTGTTGAAAATGGCAGTTACAGAGATGATTGAGTGTAAAACCATCCCTGAAAAGGTCACAATCAATGAATATGTTGAAATTTCAAAAAAATATAGTACTCCTAAAAGTAAAGAGTTTATCAACGGAGTGTTAGACCAAGTATACAAAGACCTAGATGAGGCAGGAAAGATTGAGAAAGAGGGTCGTGGCTTGACAAATTAGTATACATAGTTTAAATTGAATAAATAAATTGTAATTCCCATGAGAAATATTTCTTTAAAACTCGTTATTGCCTTCCTATTTATAGGAGGAATAGCAACTGCACAGTCTGCAGAAAAAAGGACCATTCTGGTAAATGGTGAAGCTACTGAGGTGATGGTTACTCCCGATGGAGTAATTGAATCTACCATCAAGGCTAGACCAGCTTACATGAATGGATACGTGAAGGCACCGGCTAATTTAGCTAGACCTGTCGTTGATAATCCTGTTCTAGCAGAAATTGCAACTTCAACTTCCACTGGAACAGAGGATACTAAAATATCTTTTGATTCAGGAAAATTTGTTCTCGACAACTCAGGAACAACTACACTTACCAAAGTAATTGGTAATTTAGACTCAGCCGAAAAAGGCTTTATTCTTTTAAGATCAAAATTCGAAGCTTCATCAACAGCTAGTAACATGATCGCTCAAAAGAGAGTTTATGCTTGTAAAAAATATTTAGAATCTAAAGGTGTAGCACCTAACAAAATTCTTATATCACTCGAGCCAGGAAATGCCGACTCTGGTGATGTAAATGTATTTATAAGATAAGATTCTAATTTTGGAAGATAATTGAAAGGCCTTTGCTCTAGCAAGGGCCTTTTTTATGCATGGATTGTTTTTAGGCCTACCAATTAGATTTTATTAGATCTAATCAAACTTGTAAGACAAATTATAATGACAGTAGGGACTTATAATGAAAATGGCTTGTATCATGGTCTCTTACACAAGAATCTAAAAATAGGTACAAACCGACATGAGAATTATCATTAACTTGGTAATTACAAAATATTCCATGTCAAAATATCCGGTTATATTCTACATGCTTTTTTTGACAAGTTCTTTGTCTGGTCAAAATGGAATATTGACCGAATCCAATGTGAGTATTGAAACACTGGTCAGGAATTCACTGGTTAAAGGAAATTGCAAAAATGTCAGTAACATACGCTCGATTGGGAATGACTCCATCAGTATTGGTCGGTTCAGAAACGGTAATTCGGCGATTGGAATTTCTTCTGGGATCATTCTATCTACTGGAGATATTAATCTAGCACAGGGTCCTAACAATAGACCTGAATCAGGTTTTGCCTTAAACGCTGCTCCAGGTAATGATGTAGATCTTGATATACCAGCTACCGGTAGTTTGTATGATATAACGGCCATTGAGTTTGATTTCGTTCCGTTTGGAGACAACGTATCTTTCAATTACGTATTTGCTTCTGAAGAATATTGTGAATTTGTAGGAACTACCTTTAATGACGTTTTTGGATTTTTTGTAAGTGGTCCAGGAATCAATGGTGATTTTGAAAATGACGCAATTAATGTAGCAACAATCAGTACAACCAATCAAGATGTTAGTATTAACAATGTCAATCATTTATTGAATGAGGAATTTTATGTAGATAATGTTGCAAACTTAGATGCTGAAGCTTGTAATATTGATGCTACACCTTTAGTAGAAGATTTTATAGAATATGATGGGTTAACCGTGCCGCTTAGTGCTTCTTTTTCTGTGATACCTTGCGAAACATATCATATTCGATTGGTTATTGCGGATGTAGGTGATCCCATATTGGATTCTGCTGTTTTATTAGAAGCCAATAGCTTTGATTTAGGAGAACAAATAAATCTAACAGTGGATGTTCCTGGTAGTGATGAACCTGTCGCCTTTGAAGAATGTGTGGATGCCCAATTTGTTTTTTCAAGGAATTCTCTTAGTGATTTGGATGAAGAGATTATTGTAGATTTTAGCATCAGTCAGGATAGTAGAGCTATAAATGGAATTGACTTTGAAGAAATTCCTTTAAGCATAACCATAGCTCCTGGTGATACAAACTTTGTTTTACCGATTGAAATTATAGAAGATGGGGTGGTCGAAGGTCCAGAGAATCTAAAATTGAATATACCTTATGATTGTGATTGTCTAGATCCAGTATTCAACGAACTTATTATCAACGATCCTTTAGGTCTTTCGGCAAACTTTCAAGAAATATTTGTGTGCGCAAATGAACCGTTTAAAATTACTCCAAACATTATGGGAGGAGTATTACCTTATTCTTACACATGGAGTAATGGGAGTGAAGTAGATTCTTTGGAAAATATAGTTAATGAAGACACCCAATTTATTGTTACCGTAACAGACTTTTGTGGGAATTTTAGTGTTGCAACTTTAGATGTTTTTATTCAATCAACGCCAAGTGCATTGCTAGCAGGTACCTACGATATTTGCACAAGCAGTGAAAATGGAATTCCTGTAGAACTAGAAGGAAACCCTCCTTGGACATTGGCTTACAGTATAGATGGGATTGAGCAAGAATCAATTATCAATATAGAAACAAGTACGGTTTATATAGATGGATCAAGAGAAGGAGTTTATACACTTACGGCTTTCAGTGATGCTTATTGTGAAGGTAATGTTACAGGTAGTGCTATTGTCGAAAATGACTTTGTGATCGATTTTGAATTAACCCAACCGAGTTGTATAAATAGAAAGGATGGTACTATTGAGATTGTCAATATTGATATTCCAACTCCTTACACCTTAAGTTGGAATATTGAGAGTCAGCAAGATTTGTTATTAAGCAATATTGGAGAAGGTAGCTATGTCTTAAGTATTGAAGACGCCAATGGATGTAGTTTTGAAAAAATCATAGACTTGATTGCGGTAAGCCAAGATATTGAGGATTGTATTTCGATCTATATTCCAAATGTTTTTAATCCAGGGCTTCAAGGAGTCAATAATGCATTCAGTATTTTCTACGGTAATGATAGCGGAATTGTATCTATCAATTCTTTACAAATATTCGATCGTTGGGGATCATTGGTTTTTGAAAAAATAAATTTCTTACCAGAAAGCGGATCTCAAATCTGGGATGGCAGATTTAATGATGGTGAATTGAATTCAGGAGTGTATGTTTACGTTTTGTCAATCCAATATGAGAATGGATTGACAAAACAACTGAGTGGTGATGTAAGTATCATCAAGTAATTTTGTTGTTAGATCTGCACTAACTTTCACTCCTAAGTCTCAAAGATTCCCCTCCTTGTAATATTAATGCAAACAAGACAACGAATAAGGCTCCCAAGGCATTCAACCACAAAAAGGCAATACCAAACCATTCAAACCACCAGAAGCAGATGATTAATATTTCGGATATGATGGCCGCTATGAAAATTGCATTTGATTTGATATGCTTGATAAAGAAAGCAACCAAAAATACTCCTAGTATGGTTCCATAAAACAAAGACCCTATGATATTTACAAACTGAATTAAATTTTCAAATAGTTGGCAGGAAAGAGCAAATGATATCGCAATCACACCCCAGCCAAGCGTCATCATTCTCGATGCATTTAGATAATGGGAATCAGTGGCTTTTTGATTGATTCCACGTTTGTATATGTCGACAACCGTTGTAGTAGCTAGTGCATTCAATTCAGAGGCAGTAGAGGACATGGCTGCACATAAAAATACTGCTAGCAAAAGTCCCACCAATCCTTTGGGGAAGTTGTTGAGAATGAAATTGATGAATACATAATCTTTGTCGTTGGTCTTGGCACCAGGTAGCGCTTTACCAATCAGCTCTTTTACAGATGTTCGTATTTCTTGTTCTTGTGCCGTATAGCTTCCATACGCATCTTTAAAATTTTGGGAAGGTGTATCTAGATTTGCATTGGCTACCAGTTCTTTCTTTATAGTATAAATAGAATTTAATTGATCCTCGTATCCAATCAATTCATCAGCATACTCTGTCGATCTGACATCCTCTAAGGTTTTTGTGTTGAAGAAAGCCGGGGAAGGATTGAATTGATAAAAAACAAAAACCATTACTCCTGTCAATAAAATGAAAAATTGCATTGGTACTTTAAGAAAACCATTGAAGATTAAACCCCATTGGCTTTCTTTCTTGTTTTTACCGGAAAGGTATCGCTGTACTTGTGATTGGTCTGTACCAAAATAGGACAACATTAAGAATGTACCACCTAAGATTCCAGTCCAAACCGTATACTTATTGTTGAGATCAAAACTGAAATCAAGGATATTCATTTTGTTGCCAGCCGCAGCCACTTTCAAACTTTCCATAAAACCGATCCCTGTGGGCATTTTATCCAAAATCAAATAGAAAGCAATAAACATCCCAAGGAAGATGATTGCCATCTGGTATTTCTGTGTTACATTCACGGCCTTAGTTCCTCCGATCATAGTGTAAAAAATAACCAAGATTCCAATTATAATAATCAGCAGATCAAGATTCCAGCCTAATACGGTTGATAAAACAATAGCAGGAGCAAATATCGTAATACCTGCAGCCAATCCTCTCTGAATCAAAAAGAGCAAGGAGGTAAGAAATCGAGTTTTATAATCAAACCTTGATTCTAAAAACTCGTAGGCAGTATAGACTTTTAGTTTAGAGTAAAGCGGTATGAAAAACAAACAAATGATTACCATCGCTATAGGTAATCCAAAGTAGAATTGAACAAAACCCATTCCATCATGGAAGGCTTGACCTGGGGTAGATAGGAACGTTATAGCCGAAGCTTGCGTAGCCATTACCGATAGTCCCACAGTCCACCATCTAGCTTCTCGGTCGCCAACTAAAAAACTGTCCAAGCTTTTTCTTTTGCGAGTTACCCATGAACCATAGCCAACGATTAGAAATAGGGTAGTACTTAATACAATCCAATCTATAGTAGGCATCTAATTCAGGCTTTTCATGAGGAAGTAACAAAACAAAATGAATAGAGCATTGAAGGCAATCATAAAGAAATATATTTTGTAATTATTCTCTTTTTGATTTTCCATTAGTTCTCTTCACTTAAGGCTAGCATGTTGGCAAAAATTCTATACGCACCAGGTACTCCAGCCGGTAATTGTCTGAACCAAGAAAAGTTGGAGTAAACAAAATGTCCTTTTCCATATTCTGCAATCAACATACCGCCTTCACTTGGATCTTCTCCTTTGTCATTGCAAGAAATAATGGTTTCATAATTATCGTCCCATTCACTGGCAAAGTACAAGCCACGTTCTTGAATCCAATTATCAAAATCGTCTTGCGATATTTTGTTTGGATGGTTTAGCACTTTATGATCTGGATTAACAATACGCATCTCCGCATCTTCCTGAGATACTCTAAATCGACCTAAGCTCACGGGGTAAGGCCCAAAGTCTTTTGATTTAAGTCGTCTTGAAGTATTGTATTGTGTGATGAATGTACCTCCTGCTTCTACATATGCAATCAAATTATCTTGGTACACATCGATATCTTCCAAGGTATTCAATGCTCTAATTCCTAATACAACAGCATCATACTTGGCAAGTGCTTTTGGTTCTGTTGCACTCAATTCGATTTCTTCCACTTCATAACCAATATATCTTAGGCATTCTGGCACTTTATCTCCAGCTCCCATGATGTATCCAATTTTATTTCCAGCTGTTTCAATGTTGATTTTAGCAACCTTTGCTTCTTCTGGTCTCAGAACTGATTGAGCAGGTATGTGGTCGTATTCAATTTCTATCAGGTCATTACTAAAGCCTCTTCCGTTAAAAGTAGCTGTCGGTTTTAGACTTCCGATTGATTGACCTTTGGGGGGAGTTACGTTAAATTTAATCTTTTGTATTGCGTCTTTGGTTACAAGGTTGTAATCTATTGAAGTCGGGGAAACCAGCCAACCATCTGGCGCATCTAAACGTAACTTACCAGATACATTGTTGGTGCCAGCTTGCACAGTAACTTCTACTTCCTTTGAGTCATTGCTAGGGAAAATGATTACGTCTTCTTCAATTGAAACAAATACCGGATCAGTAACTTCAAACGGTTTGTAAATTTCACCCTTACTTGGATCAGTAAAGCGATAAACAACATCTTTATTGAAATCAATGTCAGTCCCTAAAATATCAACTATAAATTCTGCAGAAAAACTCCTAGGCGTTTCCGGCTTGCCGATCATGTCTTTGTCCTTCACTGCAAACATACCCATACTGCCTTTGTTCTTTAACCAATAGTGAGACGAGTTAGCAGCATTGGAAGGAATTTGAAATTCCAAATATTCTTCTAGTGTAATATTGTTGTCTAAAGCTTTAGAGCCACCACCCAAGCTTTCACCTGAGTTAAGCGTTACTGACTTTAGATTCATAGGTACTGAACTTCGATTGACTGCTTCAATTTTAACTTCTATAGAATCGCCTACAACTACTCTATGAGCATTGGCACTTGCCTCAAGATATAATCCTGAACAAGCAGCTATGATATCCTTAATCTCTTCAATTTTTATAGACTTCCAATGCCCAGGTCTTAACTGTTCGATTTTTTTGTATATCTCAACCAACTGTGATACATTTTCATGAGGGTTCACAAAGTTGAATGATGATAATAATTGATCCACCATGGTTCCTATTTCTGCTCCACCTTCAACCCTTGACCAAGTTGTATTTATTCCTTCAAATGGATCAGCTTTGGTTTCTGGCATCTCTCCATTCAATAACTCCAAGTATTCCGTATATGATCCTCTTGTTCCAGAAGATCCGAAACCTTGACAAGCATGTTTACTTCTAGCTTCTGCAGCAATTTCTGTATTTGATTTTCCAAGTAAAGGATAGTAGGCGCCTATGTCCATAGACATCAAGTTTGTTTTATCCGCTTCCGCAAATTTTTCACGACTGCCATAAAACCACCATGAGGTGTTGAAGAACAATCTTTGCGCCGCCCAAGGTTGAATACCTTCAGCAAATTGTTCTGGGTAGGCAGATCTACTGTTTACCATATCAAAAGCTTCTACTGAAAGCATCGCAGACGAAGTATGATGTCCATGTGTTCTTCCAGGTGTTCTATGATCAAATCTATTGATGATGATATCTGGTTTAAACTTTCTTATAACTCGCACGACGTCCGCAAGAACTTCATCTTTGTTCCATATGGCCAAAGTTTCATCAGGGTGTTTGCTATATCCAAAATCGATGGCTCTACTAAAAAACTGCTGTCCTCCATCTACCGATCTAGCCATCTGCAATTCTTGTGTCCTTAAAACACCTAATAACTCTTGAATTTCTGTTCCAATCAAATTTTGACCTCCATCGCCTCGAGTAAGCGATAAATAAGCAGTTCTTGCTTTTAAATCATTGGATAAGTAGGAGATTAATCTTGTGTTTTCATCATCCGGATGCGCTGCCACATACAGAGCAGTTCCTAAGAAATTTAGTTTTTCTACAGCATGATAAATCTCGGCCGAAGTATAAACATTTGGTTTTTGACCACAAATACTGCAAATAAAAGCCAATTGTAATAAAATGGATAACAGAATTTTCGACATCTTTGTGTTACTAGTTTTAAATATTATTGAATTTGCTTTTTCATAAGAACCTTACTCAATTCCTTTACAGTCAATAATTTACAAATTAAATTAAACCACAAATGTACAGAATCGCAGTTCTTTTTCTAACATTATTTTTGACTATAAATGAAACTGTTGCTCAGACGGACTTCACCTGGAGCGAAGATATAGCTTGCATCATTTATTCTCATTGTACTACTTGTCATAATAGCAATGGAGTGGCTCCTTTTGCCCTTGAATCATATGATGATGTTGTCACATTTAAAGATAATATTTTGCTGCAAGTAACCAATAGAAGCATGCCACCTTGGCCAGCCCAAAGTCCTTTTGGTTTGCAAGGAGACAATTCACTTTCAGATGAAGAAATAAATGCAATATCGGAATGGGTGATAAATGAAACGCCTATGGGTGATATAGCCAATGAACCAACGGTTCCGGTTTTTGACACGGATATAGTCATACAAGATCCAGACTTAATCATTGAAATACCAGAATTTACGGTACCAAATCTGTCAGACAATGATCTTTATAAATGTTTTGTTTTCCCAATGAATTTTGGAGAAGATATTTATGTCACTGGCATCGAAGTAGTTCCTGGAAATAAAAGAGCCGTACACCATGTTTTGCTCTACGAAGACGATTCTAATATTCCAATAAGCTTGGATAATGCGGATCCGGAGATTGGTTATCAGTGCTTTGGTGGGATTGGATCCAACAATGCTACACTCGTAGGGGGATGGGCTCCAGGAGGAGATCCTCAGTTTATGCCAGAAGGAATGGGTATTAGAATTTCAGCCAATACTAATTTGGTGGCTCAAGTACATTATCCTTCCTATGCTGTAGGCGAAGTTGATCAAACCGACATTAGAATCAAGTATACCACTGCCAATCAAAGAAATTTATCTGTTTCGCCAGTTTTAAATCATTTCACAAGTATGATCGATGGGCCATTGATCATTCAACCCAATGATGTAAGGACATTCAATCAGGTTTGGACAGTTCCTACAAAAATGACCATTACTGGTGTAGCACCACATGCGCACTTGATATGTACTTCAATGAAGTCTTGGGCAGAGACGCCATCAGGCGAAATTATTGACCTTGTAGATATTCCAAATTGGGACTTTGATTGGCAAAAATTCTATGGATATAATCGTCCAGTTGTACTTGAACAAGGAACTAGAATATTTGGGCGAGCAACATACGATAATACAGTCAACAACCATCACAATCCAAATTTTCCTCCTCAATTAATTACGTTAGGAGAAGATACAGATGAAGAAATGATGGTTTTCTTTTATACCATGACATTTTATCAACCAGGAGATGAAAATTTGGTTTTTGCTGAGCACAATCATGCAGGTCATGTAGAAGATTGTGGGTTTGCGCTGACAGATGTGGATGAACAATTGATATCATCTAAGATACATTTACATCCAAATCCAGTATCAAAGACCTTGTATATTGACAGCGAATTATCAGTAACTAATATTATAGTTTTTAACTTGCTTGGTCATAAAGTGATAGATGTAAGCGGGGGAGAGATAACTGCCGTAGATACTTCAGAATTAGCGCCTGGCACTTATTCTATTCAGATTCGATCAGAAGGATTAATCACCAGTCAGTTGTTTGTTGTAGAGAGGTAGAATAAGGATGAAAATTAAAAATAGGAAGGTGGAATCATCATTAGATGATTTCACCTTTTTTAATTAGATGGCTCAGGCATTTGGCAATCTTGCTCTGGTGTTTTACCACAAACAGTACATTCTCCAATCTGATTTTTTAACATTGGATTGTTGGTAGCACATGTTCCTCTAAATTCGTTTCCTGTAACCAAATATCTAATATTGATCAGAGCGAACGAAATACCGAATACACTGAAGATAATTAATAAGGTATATAAAAACTGACTCATCGAAATTGAGTTATATTTACTTAATAATAATATCAACGAAAGTACTGCTAAATAGTTTTAATGGATAATAAATCAAAAGCTTTTATTCGATTGTTGGAGATTATGGACGATTTAAGAGAGAAATGTCCGTGGGATCGCAAGCAAACCATGGAAACCCTACGAAATTTAACGATTGAAGAAACGTATGAGCTTGCAGATGCCATTCTTGACAAAGATTTGTCTGGCGTAAAAGAAGAGTTGGGCGATCTTATGCTGCATATGGTATTTTATGCCAAAATTGCTGAAGAACAGAAAGCATTTGATATTGCAGATGTATTGAATGACGTGTGTGAAAAGCTGATCAATAGACATCCACATATTTATGGAGATGTTGTAGCTGAAGACGAAGAAGCAGTAAAAAAGAACTGGGAGCAACTGAAGTTACGAGAAGGAAAGAAGTCAGTATTGGGAGGAGTGCCAAGGTCATTACCTGCGATGGTTAAGGCTTATCGTATGCAAGAGAAGACAGCTCAGGTTGGATTTGAATGGGAGAACGTTTCTCAAGTATGGGAAAAAGTGGAAGAAGAGTTGGCCGAGTTAAAAGAAGCCATTGAATTGAAAGACCAAAATAAAATTGAAGAGGAATATGGTGATGTATTGTTTTCTCTGATCAACTATGGTCGTTTTTTGAATGTTGATCCAGAAACCTCGCTCGAGAAAATTAATAAAAAATTCAAAGCAAGATTTGAATACATTGAAAAACAAGCACCTAAATCTTTGGGTGAGATGACTTTGGAAGAAATGGATCAACTATGGAATGAAGCAAAATCTATCGACCACCTCGCGAAGTAGTTTTCTTGTTGAATTCAGCATTTAGGATATCAGGATCATTCTGCAATATTTGCAAAAGCATATCACCGTCAATCATTTTTTCATCATAGGTGATCAACCATAAATTCAAATTTGGTGCAACCTTATTGATGATTCTTACACCGTAAAGTTCCTTTTTTTTACTAAACCATTTGGTCAGTGCGATGTCTGATTTTGGTTCAATAATTATTTCTGACTTAATTGCTTTTGCAGAATTTTCATTCTTTTCTTTATCGACTCTTGGTTCTTTTTTACGTTTTTCGATTACATTCCAATCTTTAGAAGAGGCGATATTTTCAATCATAACTTGCAAATCCTTGATTGGCCTTGGGCGATCAAGTTTGCCCTCAATGGTTTTGACTTCTGAATCCTTATTCTTGTAGGTCAACTTGACGGTAGGAGCGTCTGGTACCATTGATTCGTAGAAATCTTGGTAGTTTGTTAAGTCGGCGTTTTCAAAAGATTTAATGATGTTTTTGTAGGTTTCTTTGCTCAATTGCTTGTCGTAGATACCTAGTTTCTCAGCGTGTTTTTCACCATAATATTTGGTGTAACCTCCTTCGTATATTTCAATAGTATAAACGGGGCATTTACCAAAGCAGCTTCCTTTTGACATTTTAATCCTAATATCGGAATCAGTTAAATCTGCAATTGGTTTTGTAGATTTACAGGAATAGCATAATAATGCCGAAAATACTAGGAAATATGCCGAAAAATTAAGTCTAAATTTCAAAATATAAGCTAATTATTGTCAATTTGAATATGTGAAGTAATTTAAGCTTTTAAATGAAATATTGCCTTAATTTCATTGAATTTAGCTCCAGATTAAGTCAAAGCGTACAGGTGAGTAAAGCCAAATGTAGATAGAAGCTATTTTGTTAATGTGTATAGTTTTCTTTTGTAAGCCGAAAATTACCTACTTTAATATTGTTGTTATCGGTTCTTTCCTATTTTGTGAATAGATATGAAATTAAAACATTATTTAATTCTTCTGATTAGCATGCTGGTTGCATCATGCACTGAAACCCCGTCTTCAGTAGCTAAGGCCATCGAGATAAAATCTGACTACAAAGCAAAGATTAATGCTTCTGCAGGAGATTATTTTGAAGATGATGCATTCAAGCCAATGCCTATATTCTTCAATGTGGGAACAATGGATATAAATGAATCAACTTCAGCTGAAACAATTATACTATCTGATAAGTTATCTAAAGGTAAAACTGTAAAAATCAAGCCTGTTAGCCTTCTGAGATTTGAGAAGGATACTGCGTTCAATAATTACATAATATCAGTACCAGCAGATTCCACTAAGAACGTTTTAAATATCCATGATTACCACGATTTTAGTCAAGAACACTATCAAATTAAGTTTCTTTTGGAAGATTGGTTTAGAGGTAATTGTAAATTAGGTAGGTGTGGTAATTTTGAATGGCAAAGTGAAGTACAAGCCTTAAAGCTGATAGAGTAGAAGAATCAATGAAGATAGGGGACAACTTAAGTTTGGATTATCTCAAAGACATCAAAGGAGATACTATTCCGATAGAAGGAGATTTTAGCCTTTTGATTTGTGATGATATTGAAAATATATCAGGGATATGGGATTATGTCAACACCAAAGGAATATTGAACTCTTACCAATATTTAAAGGCTTTAGAACAAGCAAATCCAGAAGGACTTAAATCATATTATTGCCTGCTTACGGATAGGAAAGAAGCACTCGGAATGTTTCTGTTTCAAATCAAGGATTTCAATCTGCGAAAATCATTAAATGTACACACACATAGTAACCATGTTTTTGATAAATTATGGGCAAGTGTAAAGAATGGCTTTATTTCTAATATTAATCACCATTTATTAATTGTTGGTAATGTTCTGATTACGGGTCAGTTTGGTATCAATTACTGCAATAAACTAAACATAGATCAGAAGCTTAAGTACTTAAATCTATCGGTAGACGCTTTTGCTGAATTCATGAATAAAAATAAAGGCTTTAGAATTAAAAGTATCTTACTTAAAGACTTTGAAAAGGAAGAGGATTCAAATGTGCAGATACCAAAGTATTCCAAATTTACGGTAGATCCATCGATGCATATCGATATCAGATGGGATTCATTTGATGATTATTTGGCGGACATAAAGTCAAAATATAGAGTAAGATATAAAAGAGCAGTAAAGAAGGGGAGTGCACTTAATGTTAAGTCTTTCAACCTAGAAGATCTTCAACAATACAAAAATCGAATGCATGAACTTTACAAGCAAATTAGTCAGAATGTAAGTTTCAATTTGTTTGATCTACATGCAGAATATTTTATTGAACTTAAGAAAAATTTAGGTGAGGATATCTCTATCAAAGGCATTTTCATAGATGATACTTTGGTAGCTTATTATAGCCTTATCTATGATGATGATCATAAGGAAATGGATGCCCACTTTTTGGGCTATGAGTTGTCGTCAAATCATGACAATCAGACGTATTTAAATATTCTTTATTGGATCTTACAAGATTCAATTGATAAGAAAGTGAAAAAAGTAAATCTATCACGTACCGCTATGGAGATTAAATCTTCAGTAGGTGCAGAAGGTGAAACATTGTTCCTTTTGGCAAAGCACAGAAATGGTTTTATCAATTGGTTGGTCGGCAAATTTTTGAATAGTTATGTGCCAGATAATAGCTGGCTGCCGAGATCTCCATTTAAGTCCAATTAGATTTCATGTAATGTATATTTCCGTATAAAATCTTTCATTTCATTGACCATTGCCGGTGATCCGATTACAATGGTCGAACGCTGATGGATGCTTCTTGGAGTAACTTCCATAATTCTTTCTAATCTTGTATTGATAGCATGACCACCAGCTTGTTCCACAACAAATGACATAGGAACGCATTCATACAGCAACCGTAATTTTCCTTGCGGATATTTGCGGGTATTGGGATACAAGAATATTCCACCTTGAAAGAGCATTCTGTGTACATCGGAAACCATACTTCCGATGTATCTCAATCTTAAATTAAGATCAGAACAATAGTCGATATATCTTCTCATTTCCACATCGAATTTCAAGTAGTAACCTTGGTTTACACTGTAATAATTTCCTCTGTCAGGAATTCGAATATTTTCATGAGATAAACAAAATTCTCCAATGCTCGGATCTAAAGTAAAACCATTTACACCATTGCCAGTCGTATACACAAGCATCGTTGAAGTTCCGTACAAAACATATCCAGCAGCAACTACTTCAACTCCTTTCTGTAAGAAGCTTTTTTCATCAATAGGTTCATTGATATCTTGTACTTTATAAATTCCAAAAATGGTTCCGACTGACACGTTTACATCAATGTTTGAAGAACCATCTAGTGGATCCATAGCGACCAAGTAACCTGGTGTTTTTTCTTTGACTTTTGGGAGATGAATAATTTTTTCATTTTCCTCAGAAACGATGGCTGCACATTCTCCACTATTGCTTAATAATGCAATCATTTTTTCATTGGCGAATATGTCCAATTTTTGAACCATGTCACCCGTTGAGTTTTCACTTCCAGCGATTCCTAGAATATTAACTAGCCCAGCTTTATTGACTTCACGGTTTACAATTTTCGCTGCGACTCCAATGTCTCTCAGCAGTGCAGAAAGTTTACCTGAACTATCTTCATGCAGATTTTCATTGTGTAAAATGAATTCATCCAGTGTGGTAATCTTGCTCATTCTATATCAATTTGAAAACGAATGTAACGAGACAGTAAATGAAATTCAACCTTCTTAAGAGATAAGTAAATAGAAAAATTAAAGCAGTAATGAGAGCCCTATTTTTGTTGAGCCCTTAGTGTTCAAAGGACACTTGACAAAATTTTCAAATATGATTTTCTAGCAATTTCTACACTACTAAACGGGAGAAACGAAGCCTAAAGGGAGAAGGATAAAAAGTTTAAGAACATGATTGTAGGTTCTCTAATTTGGGTTCTTAAGTTCTTTGATTAATTAAATCTAAAGCTACATCTACAATCATATCTTCTTGGCCTCCAACCATTTTACGGCGCCCCAATTCTTCCAAAATAGTTCTTGTATCTAGGCCATATTTTTTGGCTGCGCGTTCTGAGTGCAATAAAAAACTAGAATATACACCTGCATATCCTAGTGATAATGTTTCACGATCTACCCGGACAGGTCTTTCTTGTAAAGGTCTGATCAAATCGTCAGCAGCATCCATCAATTTATAAACATCTGAATTGTGTTCTATGCCCATTTTATTCAATACTGCAACCAATACTTCCAACGGTGCATTACCTGCTCCTGCGCCCATTCCAGCCAATGAAGCATCCAATCGATTAGCTCCATGCTTAAGCGCCATAACAGTATTGGCAACTCCAAGAGAAAGATTGTGGTGACAATGAATTCCTATTTCTGTTTCAGGTTTAAGTACCTCTTTAAATGCTTTGATTCGATCTGCAACATCTTCCATCAGCAATGCCCCAGCCGAATCAGTTACGTACACACAATCAGCGCCTGCATTTTCCATAATTTTTGCTTGCTCTGCGAGGTCTTTGGGTTCGTTCATATGTGCCATCATTAAAAAGCCGCCCACATCCATTCCTAGCTTTTTTGCTGCATTGATGTGTTGTGGCGCTATGTCTGCTTCAGTACAATGTGTGGCAATTCTGACAGATTGAACACCTAAGTCATTCGCTTTTTTTAGGTCATCAATGGTAGCAATACCAGGAAGTATCAATGTGGTGAGGGTAGCGTGCCTTAATGATGCGGCTATTCCATCAAGCCAATCCCAGTCTGAGTGTGCGCCAAATCCATAATTGAAGCTTCCTCCAGCCAATCCATCGCCATGTGAAATTTCAATTGCATCAACTTTAGCATCATCCAAGGCCAGCGCAATTTCCTTAATCTTTTCCTTCGAGTATTGATGCCTGATGGCATGCATGCCGTCTCTCAATGTTACATCTTGAATGTAAATCTTTTTGTTCATCATCGATGGTTTATGAATGGTTTTGATTGACAATTCTTTCTGCGGTTGCTCTTGCAGCTGAGGTCATAATATCTAAATTTCCAGCATACTCTGGAAGATAATGTCCAGCGCCCACCACCTTTAGTAGAACTGTGGTTTTTAATCCATGCTGTAGTCCTAATCCTTCAATAAAAACAGGCTCAGATTCTGGTATTTCATCAAATTGAATGTCTTGATGTAGCTCATAACCAGGTACATATTTTTGAACCTCGGCAACCATATCGTGGATGCTTGCTCGTATTTTTCCTCTATCAGCATCTTCTGATAATGTGATGACTGTATCACGCATCACCAATGGCGGTTCAGCAGGGTTCAAGACAATGATGGCTTTGCCTTTTTTTGCTTTTCCTACAGACTCGATGGCGTGTGAAGTTGTTTCTGTAAATTCGTCAATATTGGCACGAGTGCCAGGGCCGGCAGATTTACTTGCAATCGATGCGATGATCTCGCCATAATGCACTGAGGCGATACGGCTGATAGCGGCTACGATTGGAATGGTAGCTTGACCGCCGCAGGTCACCATATTCACATTTTGAACATCTATGTTTTCATTAAAATTAACTGGAGGAACTAGAAATGGACCGATTGCAGCTGGTGTTAAATCAATGACTTTTTTATCAGAAAATTCCTGGATTATGTTCCAATTATATCTGTGAGCTTTCGCGGATGTGGCATCAAAAATTATTTTGATATCATTCCATTCTGACATTTTTATCAAACCATCAATTCCTGTGTGGCAAGTTTCTACTCCCATTCTTTTAGCTCTGGCTAGTCCATCAGAATTTTCATCAATGCCGACCATAACTGACATCTCAAGAGCTTCAGAAAGTCGTATGATTTTAATCATAAGATCTGTTCCAATATTTCCTGGACCGATGATAGCTACTTTTGTTTTCATTCCGAAAAGTTTACCGACACAGAACCTAATCCTTCAAAGTGCGCCGTAATTAAATCTCCAGCATTTACAGAAACCATAGGCCCCAATGCACCAGTAAAGATGACTTCTCCTGCCTTCAGGGGATGCCCCATTTCTACCATTTTATTCGCCAACCAAATCGTTGCATTGATTGGAGAGCCCAGACATGCTGCTCCAGATCCGCTTGATGCAGCTTCATTGTTTTTAAACATTTCCATTTCACAACCTACAAGATCCATTTCGATCAATCTAGTAGGAGAGTGTCCCAATACATAATGGCTAGCAGAAGCATTGTCAGCAACAGTATCCGTAATCTTGATATTCCAATCCTTAATTCGACTACCCACAATTTCAATGGCTGGTAGAGCATATTCAACAGCATTTATTATATCCACTGTTGTCAGATTGGTTCCGGTAAGGTCCTTTCCAAGCACAAAAGCGATTTCGGCTTCAACCTTTGGTTGCATCAATTCCGACATACTGACTGACTGGCCAGTGAGAATCTCCATATCATGGAATAATATACCAAAATCTGGCTGATCGACACCAAGTTGCGTCTGTACAGCTGTGGATGTTAATCCAATTTTCTTACCTGTGATACGCGCGCCGTTATTAAGCCTGAACTCAGTATTGATTTTTTGAATTTCGTACGCCTTGGGAATATCTGTAATTCCAATTTCATTCCTAAGAGGATCTATGGGGATTTTAGATTCACTTGCTTTTCTGAGCCTTTCGGCAAATGTGGTTGCGTGCACAGCGATAAGAGTTTTTGTTTTGGATAAAGTGGTCTTTATATACTTTTCAAAGTTAGGAATGTCGGATTATTTGTTTGTTATCATTGAAGCTATACCAATAGGGGCATATCTTATAATAGCTATTTAACATAATATTAATTATAGGCAAATAGCTAGCTGAGATGCCTGAATAATATAGCTTCTTTGATTTCTTTCTTTTTCAGTTTGTTATTGTTCTTGTACAGTAACTCTCGTGTAATCTTAATTTGTTTCTTGGTCATTTTGTAGATAAACTTGTAATTGCTTGCAGATTTTCTCTTTTCATATCGAGTTATATTTTTCTCAGAAATATAATCTAGAAATTCTTCGATCATCTTGATGGATTCTTTTTTCCCAAATTCCCATCTAGCAATTAAGGCATAATTTCCATTAATCGTTTCTAGGTCTTCAAACATGTCTTCAACATCATCATTGACTTCTGTGACCAGGTCAAAATATCGCCAATCAGGTAAGGTGTATTTTGTATTTAAATCCTTGGCACGGTCATATATAATTTGTCTCATCAATCTAACGTCACAGGACTTATAGTAATAATAATATTCAGGAGATCCTTCTGTAGGCATTTTTCCTGACCTTAGCTTCAGCTCATGGCTTTGATATTTCTGAATATGCTTTGAATATTCAGCGAGTTTTGATTTGGGGACGCCACATGCAAGCATGTCCTTATGTATTTCTTTCCAATACTTATTCAGTTCAGATTTCTTTATTTTCCAATTGGATTCTAAATATTGATCAAGCTTATATATGCTGATTTGAAGCTGTATAAGATGCTTTGTAAGTGCTTTTTTGCCCTTTATTTTACTATCTTTCATCAACTTCGATAGTTCTCTGTATTCAAATAAAGTCCTAATCTTCTTTTTCATGTACACTTTGAGTTTATATATTGTAAACTACATAATTCGTAGCTGATTTTATTATCTTTCGGTTCAGTTCTTAAAAATATGAAATATACTCACCTTCTATTCTTTTTATCACTAGTACTATGCATCATTTCTTGTCAAAATGATGGAGATCAAAATAATGCAGTTCAATCCAAAGTTCAAGGTAACATTACAAATAATAAAGCTACTATAAAGGTGGCTTCGTTTGAAAAACTACCTCCTGAACGAACTGGGATAAATTTTACAAACCGAATCAAAGAAACACAAAATTTAAATATCTATAATTTTGAATATTTCTACAACGGTGCTGGCGTATCTGTTGGGGATGTTAACAATGATGGTCTACCCGATTTATATTTTTCGTGCAATCAATGTCCAAATAAATTGTACATAAACAAAGGGAATTTACAATTTGAAAATATTACCAAAACTTCTGGTATCGAAGCTCGCGGTAAATTTAAGACTGGTACTGCTATGGTTGATATAAACAACGATGGTCTGCTAGATATTTTTGCCTTAAGATCTGGTAAGGATGAATTGGTGGATAGAAGAAATTATGTTTTCATAAACAACGGTGATTTGACATTCCAAAATAAATCTTCTACCCTTGGCATTGATGCGCCGACCAATACCATGCATGTAAATTTCCTAGATTTTGATAGAGATGGAGATATAGATGTGTTTTATGGGAATCATCCTTTGGACCTATTTACTAACAACCAGCTGAAGGTCAAAAAGAGGCCAGGTGGTGGGTTTGAGATAAACAATATTGCCTCAAATCAAGAAGAAGCTCAGAAATTATACAGAAATGACAATGGCAAATTTGTCAATATCGCTGAAAGTGCAGGTATCGGTAAAAGAGGATTTGCCTTGAGCTCCATCGTCTCAGACTTTAATGATGACGGCTATCCAGACCTATATATAGGCAATGATTACATCGATCCAGACAATCTTTATATCAATCAAAAGAATGGTAAGTTTAAAGATGAGCGAGCTAAGTATTTTAAGGTCATGAGCCAAAATACGATGGGTACAGATTATGAGGATGTCAACAATGATGGATTGCCTGATTTAATCGCTACCGATATGCTTGCATCCACTAGGCAGCGTCAACAGGAACTAGGCACAAACATGTTTAGAGATTATTTTGACCAATCTGTAGCCTATGGTTACGGTGCTCAAATTTTTAAAAATACATTGCAGATCAATCAAGGCAATGGAAGTTACAGTGATCAGTCTTATCTAAGAGGAGTTCATGCAACAGATTGGACGTGGGCGTCATTGCTTGCCGATTTTAATAATGACGGAAGTAAAGATTTGTATGTGACCAATGGTTTTCGAAGAGATATTTCAGATCTTGATTTCATGGATTTTAGAGATGCAAACCAAGGTGTTGCTATTGATGTAGACAACATTCAAGAATTGATGGAACTGATTCCTTCCAAGAAAGTCAGCAATCAATTTTTTGTTAACAATGGCCAGGGTCAATTCAGTGATTTAACCAAAGAAGCAAATCTAAATGATCCTGGATTTTCCCATGGAGCAGTTTATGCTGATTTAGACAATGATGGTGATTTGGAATTGATAGTAAACAACTTAGATGAACCTGCTTCTATTTATAAAAACAATACACGAGAAACTGATCCTTCAAATTCTAACTTCTTGAGTGTAAGACTTCAAGGACCGAATGGAAATAGATTTGGTATTGGTGCAAAAGTGTATGTTCATGCAGGTGCAGATGTAATGATGCAAGAGTATAGACCGATGAAGGGTTATATGTCCTGTGTGGAAAACAGATTGCATTTTGGATTGGGTTCAAAAAATCAAGTTGATAAATTAATCATTGAATGGCCTGACGGAAGAACTGAAACAATACAAAAGATAGAAGCCAACCAACATTTTATCGCTCAATATTCAAACGCCAAGGGTAGAAAGCAAAAGACAACACTCCCCTCTCCTTTGTTTGAAAAGGCTAAAATACCTGGTTTGGTCTACAAGCATAAAGATTTAAAATTTAATGACTTTAATCGCGAACCATTGTTGATGCATAAGTATAGTGATTCAGGACCTGCATTTGCTATTGGAGACTTGAATGGTGATGGTCTTGATGATTATTATATTGGTGGAGCGAAGAATTCTAAAGGCTCTGTTACATTACAACTGCAACAAGGAGGTTTTGGATCTAAAAAAACCATCAACTCAAAAGATGATGCAAAATATGAAGATGTAGATGCGACATTTTTTGATGCCGACGGTGATGGCGATTTGGATTTATTTGTTGTCAGTGGAGGGTCAGAAAATGATAGAGGAAGCAATTTGTTTGCGGATAGACTTTATTTGAATGATGGCAAAGGCTCATTTGCCTTGAGCAAAAATATTCCTGCCATTACAGAAAATGGATCGTGCGTATCAGCTGGAGATTATGATGGGGATGGTGACATGGATCTTTTTGTTGGAGCGGGTGTTGTTCCTGGAAGATTTCCAGAAGGAGGAGTATCTAGAATTTTAGAAAACAATGATGGTTTGTTTACTGATAAGACTGAATCTCTTTTTAAAGAAAAATCTTTAGGAATCGTTTCATCTTCTCAATGGGTAGATTTGAATGGAGATAAAAAATTGGAGCTGATCATAAGTGGAGAATGGATGCCTATAAGAGTATTTGGACTGGAGGGAAATGAGATGGTTGAGATGACCAAGCAATTTGGTTTGGAAGGTACAAATGGTCTTTGGCAAAGTCTCAAAGTAATAGATATAGATAATGATGGAGATCAGGATATTATTGCTGGTAATTACGGTCTTAATACAAGGTATAGAGCAAGCAGTAAAGATCCACTTACATGTTATGGTGGTGACCTCGATAATAATGATTTTCTAGACCCAATTATTTGTGAAGTTTCAAACGGAAAAAGCTATCCACTTGCACGTAAAGTTGTCTTGAGTTCTACCTTGCCAATGATAAAGAAAAAGGCACTTAAAAACGTTGACTATGCCAAAGCAAGTATGGATGAAATATTTGATGAATCGGTATTGAAAGATGTACCTATTTATGAAGTAAACGAACTTGAAACATGTATTTTCATAAACAATGGAAGTCAGTTTGAAAAACAACAATTACCACTGGAAGCACAGAGTTTTCCTGTGTGCGCTATTGAGTATGATGCATCAAATAAAAGTTTGTTTCTCGCAGGTAATATTGACGGAATGGAGGTAATAAACGGTCCAAATAACGCAGGAAATGGTCTTATGCTGCAAAAACAAGGAAAAAACTGGAAACCACTGCTACCATTGGAGTCTGGAATATCTATCCCCTACTCTACCAGGGCTTTAAAGCTATTAAACACCAAGAAACATGGTAAGCTATTGATTGCCGCAAATCACAATGGCCCATTACAAGCTTTCGCTCAAAATTAAGGGCACGGGTTAGGAAATTCTTCATGGATTTTTTCGATATCAGCCATGCATTCGGCATCAAGTTTTAGACTGGCTGAACCTATGTTTTCTTTGAGTTGATTGACAGAGGTTGCACCTACAATGTTGCTTCCTAGAAACTTTCTTTCTGTCACAAAAGACAGCGCCATTTGAGTCATTAAAAGATTGTGTTTTTGGGATATTTTCAAGTACTTTTCTGTGACTCGAAATGCTTTTTCTCCGATGTATCTGGTCATACGATCTTTGTGCTTATTCAATCGATCATTTGGGGTGTCTTTTTTCATGTGGAATTTACCAGTCAATAGACCCATCCCCAGAGGAGAATATGCCAGTAAATCTATCTTCTCAAACAAGGAAATTTCAGCGAGTCCGATCTCGAAAGTTCTGTTCAATAATGAGTATGGATTTTGAATTGAAACGGGCATTGGTAGATCGTGTTTTCTGCACAATTCAACACAACGCATCACACCCCATGGCGATTCATTTGAAAGACCCCAAGATCTTATTTTTCCTTCTTTGATTAAAGAAGACAATTTTTGAATGACGCTAAGGAAATTATCTTCCCAACCATCAAGCTCTGTGACTCCGCGTGTACCAAAACGATTGTTCTGGCGCTCTGGCCAGTGTAGTTGATAAAGATCAAGGTAATCTGTTTGTAGCCTTTTTAAACTACCGTCTAGGGCAATATCAATTGATTGATCAGTAAAGTCTAACTCGGATCTAATCCACGTAATGCCTGCTGAAGGCCCAGTCACCTTAGAGGCTATGATTACATCTTTCCGATTTTGATTCTTAAGCCAAGTACCAACATATTTTTCTGTAAGTCCTTGCGTTTCTTTTCTTATAGGGACAGCATAAATTTCTGCCGCATCAAAAAAATTAATCCCATTTGCGTAAGCATAATCCATGATATCATGTGATTCTGATTCCGAATTTTGTTCACCAAAAGTCATTGTTCCTAGGCAAATTTTACTTACCTGTATTCCACTTTTACCTAATTCTCTTTTTTCCATTATTCTTTATTGTGAAAGAAGAATTCTATCTCTCTCTTTGAGTAATTCTGCTAAATTCTGTTTGTTGTTTTGAAATTCTTTATCAAGTGATTGTTTGATTCTATCCACTTTGTCTTTTACCACAAGGACTGAATTCAATGTATTTTTAATTTTCTGTTGTATGATCCAATCGGTGATTAGATTGTCTAAAAAGTAATCTGTAAACTTATTAAGTTCATTAAAGTTTAAGGTAAGCCTCATATTTGTTTCACCGAGATCACTCATTTCTTTTGCAAAATAATCAAGACTACGTTGTGTGACTGCTAAGGCGCGCGAAGCTTCACTTAATTTACTTCTTTTCATCATTTCAGCATATCCGCTTGAATTTCTACCTCTCCATCTTCCCCAATCCAATGCTTGTCTGAGTATTCCAGTTAAACCGTCTAAGTTCTTATATGCATTAGAAGATGCTGTTATGGCTTCTGCTATTTCCTTACCGAGGATTACAGAATGATCGTATTTTTTTAAAACAAGAGCAACTTCCTCCCTTTTTGGGTTGCCTGAATTTAAGAGTTCTTCTTGTCTATGTCTTTTCAGGTCTTCAACTTCTTTTTTAACTTTTGGAAAGGAGATGGATTTCTTTTGTAGTAAGTCTTTTTCGTATTCAATAATATCGATTTCTTCTCTGAGGGCATTATATTTTAAAGAGACCGCCAAATATTCTTGGCGTTCAGTTTCAAGTTGTTTCTCTTTGTCTCCTAGGATTTTATAAAAAAGTGGTCTAAAACCTTTGTTTTCAAGAGATTTGACGTCTTTTTCCTCTTTTTTTAATTGAGAGGTAATTTGCTCTAGTTCTTTGTACTTTTCTGCTAATGTGTTTGATACGTCCTCTAAGTGCGCGTTGACTCTTTTTAGGCTGTACAACTCCTCTATCTTTGACTTAAGTCGAGTAAGAATTGAATTATCTGACATTTTTTCGGCTAACTTTTATTAAACTCCTGTAAATCAATGATAAAACTATGAAATATTAACAGCACAACTACTTTGTTATTACTATCTTTATAAACATAATATATTTAAAAACATTAATTCGAAATGGGTATTGTAAACGATTTAAAGAAAATATTTTTTGGAGCTAGTTCTGTGGCAAAGTCTGCTGCTGAGTCAACGGGCGACTACCTCAAGGAAGAAGGAGGTGATATTCTTGCAAAAGGCAAAGAAATGGCAGAGGAGGCAGGAAAGGCAGTATTGGATAAAACTGCAGACCTCAAAGATGCTGTTGTTGATGGTTCGGAAGGTATTTTAGGATCTGCAAAAGATAAACTTGATGACGTTGTTGCAGGAGGAGGAATCATTGGGACAGCAAAAGAAACTTTAACTGGTGTTGTTGACGATATTTCTGAAAGTTCAATAGTACAGTCTGCCAAGGAGAAAATGTCAAATATTGCAGATGATTTGGCCGAAAACCCACTGGTACAATCAGCGCAAGAGAAAGCGGAGAATCTAGGAAGAAAAATATTGGATTCGGGAGGGGATGCAGCTGAAAAAGGACTTGAAATGTCAGAAACCGTAGGAGAAAAATTATTAGAAGCAAAAGATCGAGTTGCCGATAGAGCAAGTGAAATAAGTGACAACATTTCTGAGAAAATGGATGAGACTATGAAAAAAGCTCAAGCATGGGAAGCAGAACAAGCAAATAAACCGCCAAAAGGAGAGTTTGCAAAGGAAGATCTTGACGCAGGCGGATCTCTATTGGAAGGAAGCGATGATTTCTTTGCAAAAGCAGATAAATTTGGAGATGGTGATTATGATGCAGTAAATGAAGGGAAAGTGGTGGTTCAGGAAATTGAAGAAGCACCAAAAGATTTAAGTAAATCGATTGCAGATTTGGCAGGATTTGATGATGCTGATGGAGATGGAAACCCTCTTGTTGATGATGCAGATATAATAAATGATGATACTGATGGCTGATAAGCAGCGTTTTATCACTATTAAGAGTCTATTAAATAGGTAATAAGAATAATTTGAATTTAAAAACACGTCAAGAATATGATCTCGTTAAAGCCTGTCTTACAGGTGATGAGGCTGCTTTTAAAGCGCTTTTTGACTTGTTTGCGCCCACTATGATGGGAGTTTGTGGCAGATATGCTGTAGATAAGCAGGAAGCGGAAGATTGGATGCAAGAAGGTTTTATTCGTGCATTTAATAATCTAGGCTCTTTTAAATTTGAAGGATCTTTTGAAGGATGGTTGAGAAGAATTATGGTGAACAACGCCTTGAAGCATCTCAATAAGCCTTCTAGACAAAAAGAACAAACAGAATTAGACCAATATCTTGATACTGGATATGATGCTGATATTTTATCAACATTGGCGGTAGAAGAAATTATCAAGGTAGTAGATCAACTTCCAGAAGGTTATAAGACTGTTTTTAATCTCAATGTAATTGAAGGTTTTAATCACAAAGAGATAAGCGAAAAATTAGGTATAACTGAATCGACTTCCAGATCACAACTTGTAAAAGCCAAGAAGGCTTTGAAGAATAAATTAAACAAATTAATGAAGTTAGCCGGGTGAGAAACTTTGAAGATATTTTACGTGACAAGCTTTACGAAGCAACCAATGATTATTCAGACTCAGTTTGGAAAAATATAAAAGGACAGATACCAATCGAAAAGAAGAGAAATACACATCTTCTTTGGATGGCATCATTCTTACTTGTATTTGCCATGATGATTACGATGGTACAACAGTACCCTAACTGGAAAATTGATGAATCTGCAAAGAAAGCTGTTGAAGTTGAAAATGATGGAATTAGATATAGTTCTATTGAATTCTCCCCACAATACAATTCACAAACTATAGGTGATGTAGAAAATGTCGTTAAAGACAATCTAGATCAGTTAAATACCAATACACAAACTATAAAAGAACAATCGGCTGATGCGTCTCTCACTACCCTGTCAGATGCATCTAGAAGTAATATCATTCAAACGAGGATTGATAATATTGAAAAGGATAAAACAGGAATTGCTATTGAAAATGCGATTCCTTTTTCGTTTATAGAAGGTCCATCAATACCAACCGACCAAAAGGAAATTTTTACCCAAGCTAGAAATACACAAAATAACCTAACTTCTATTTCAAGGTTCAATTCGGGGTTAAAATTGCCAGTGACCCTACCTGAGAATATTTTGAAAAAATCTAAAGGGAATGATGTTCATTGTGAAGTTTTAAGGGGAAAGCAAAGCAAGTATTATATTTCGGCTAGACACATAAATTCTTATGCATTCAATGAGCTTAGTGCTAAGTCTTCAGCTTCTGATGAATACATCGATAGCAGACATGCAACGGAGTCAAAGAGATACTCGTTTACAGATGAAGTTACTTTTGGTGTAGAGCACAGAAATGGTTTTTTTGCAGAACTAGGTATTCGGTATGATCAGATAAATGAAAAATTCAATTACTTAGATCCTAATGCATTCCAGTCAGCAACCATCGTCACTGTTGATACGGTTTTCAATGACAATATTGAGGAAGTGCTTATAGATACCATTACTACGGTTTTGGCTGGTGAGCGTGAAATATTAAGTAACAATCACTTCAAAAAATTGAGCATTCCTTTTTCAGTTGGATACGAATATCCCTTAAATAAGAAAGTATCACTTGCCGCCAAAGCAGGATTGGTGGTGAACGTATTATCTCATTATGAAGGAAAAATATTCGATGAAGAATTAAATGTCGTCAGCATTGAAGAAAGACAATCAAGCAACAATCCTCTTTTTAATAAACTAGTTCATAGTGTTTCTGGAAGTGCATTCCTTCAATACAAGATGAATAAGAATATGGAATTCCTTGTTGGAGTGAATGCGTATAAAAATCTTAATGCAACTTCATTTGAAACAAATCCAATCGATCAAAAGTATACTTCATTGGGTATTTTTATCGGAGGGAAATATAATTTATAAAACAGTGTACAGTAAAACAGTGTACAGTAAAAATATAGCTTTGAAGAAATATTTACTCTTGGGTGTTGGTGTTTGCTTATTCTTTTTGACTTCATGTAATAAAGAAAAGGACAACTTTGTTCCTTATGAATTAGATGGCAGCGTATCCAATTTGATTAAGGCCTTGTCAAATGAAGGGAATACATTTTCTGTAGCTCCAGCAACAGATCAAATTATTAAGATTGACGAAAAAGCGCAATTGAAAGTAAATGCATCATCATTGCTTTCTAATGGAAACACTGACATAAGGTTACAATGGCAGAATGCAAACTCTGCGATTGACATGGAATTGTTGGCATTGCCAAATTTCACCAATGGGAAATATCTTGTTCCAGTTTATTCTTTCCAAATTGAAGCTACGCAAGAAGACGCTGAGATAGGTATCAATATTAACTCCCCGATGGAATTACGAATTGAGTCAAACTATGATGCGGAAGCAGGTTTGTTCTTTTTGTCCAACGAAGGATGGAGCTCAATGGGGAGCCAAGGACTAGTGTTTGAGGAGTGGATTGACGAAAATGGACAAGGTAAAAGTGGTTACAGGATCAATATTGCACAAAAAGGTTGGTATAGTATATCAACCAAGGTTGACTTATCAGCTGAGACATTTAGTAGCTTTTGTATTGAATTATCGGGAGAATATACCCAAGGAAATACAAAGTCTTTTGTAGTTTTGGAAAATGAAGTTGTAGCGCCGATGACAAGAGTTAGAGAATCTGGATCATTTTGTACGACAATGAACATACCGAACAACCAACCAATGAAGCTAGTTGTTATGTCTAATCTAAGAGAGAACATATATCAAATGTTCTTTTCGGAGCAAATAATGGAAAATGGTTTGATTGTTGCCCCTATTATGGAAGAAAAGTCGATTGACGAAATAAAGTCAATCCTAGAAAATATATAAGAAGCATTTTATGCATTAGAGAGTTGCCTGTCCATACTTCTGTATGGCAGGCATTTTTTATTCTCTTCGTTTATCTCTACAATAGTCCTTTTATGTCAGCAGGTGAATAGTTGATTGATTTCAATACTTTCCCATCATCAATACGATAAACCAAGTATTCTCCACCTCTCTCTTCAATTCTTGAGTCCATTCCTTTGTTGTCTAGGTAGTGTTTTTGAGTTGCTTTGGCCTCTTCCATGGTTTTGCATGTTTTACTCATATTTGATCTTTGGACTTCATCAAAAAGTGTTTTGAACTTATCGGCAAGTCCAAACTCTAGAATGGCTCCAGATAATACATATTGTATATCACAAAAAGCATCAGCTACTTCAACCAAATCGTTGTTGTCAATGGCTTCTTTTAATTCAGCAAGTTCTTCTTCAAGTAAGTTTATCCTTAATCTTGTTCTATCTAGATCAGGAATAATCGGGCTTTCTAGTACAGGTAAGTTGAAAGTATCATGAAAATCTGCTACTGAGCTTAATGCTTGGGGTTCGTCAATCTTTCTTATTGGCATTTTATTGTTTGATTAGTCTTTTAGATATGTTTATTTGTTTGTTGTTGTCTTTAATATTCACAATGTATGTACCTGAAGGCAGGTTTCCAATTTGAATATTGGATTTGTTAGTTTGTTGAATTACTCTCTTTCCATTTACATCATAAACTGTAATAAGATTATTGGCAGAAATACCCTCTATAGTAAAGAAGTCTTGAGTAGGATTAGGATAAATTACTAGATTCTCCAAAGCTTCATTTTCATTTGATGATGGGAACGATTCAAGAGGGGTTTGATAAATCCCATTTCCATGAGTGGCAACCCAAAGTGTATTATCAGCCAATGAAATCTTTAGATCTATTGCAATAAATGCGGTGGGTAAGCCGGTTTGATATGGCTCCCATGAATCTCCTCCATTTTTGCTAATATACACACCTAAGTCATTTCCAATATATATTTCATCAAGGTCAAAAGGATTGACTATAACTGCATTAGTAGGAACATCAGGAAGATTATTACTGATATCTGTCCAACTTGAACCAAAATCATTGGTTCTAAATACATGGGGTGTTCCAAATCCACTGTAGACAGCAATAGCACTTTCTGGTTGACCAGGAAAGACTGTGACATCATTTACAATTCTATTGGTAACAGGACTTACTTCAGTAAAAGACAAACCACCATCTCTTGTATTGAATAAAGCAGCTGGATTGTCTTCTGGAGCGGTTCCAGCGTACACGACATCTTCATCGATATCAGATACATCCAAGGCAAAAATAGGATCTCCATTTAATTGGGTTTCATTGTTCATTCGAATCCATGACTCTGCTCCATCATCAGATCTATAAAAGAACCTGGCTCCTGCATACATCCGATCTGGATTTGTTTTTGAAATTACATAAGGTGCAATAAACAAAGGGTTGTCGTTTGTCAAATTTGGAGACCTAGTAAACCAATTATCTCCACGGTTGACACTTTTAGCAATTCTTAGATTTTGTGAAGAACCATAAATGATATCATTGTTTAATTGGTTGATTGCTGTCCAGCTTCCATCTCCTCCTATCTCTCTAGACCATGCTTGGGAGCCAGAGAATTGTGATGTACTATTGTCCTGCAATCCACCCAAGGCGATATTGGTTTCAGTGTCTGATACTGAAAAGCCATTATAAAATTGCGTAGTTTGTAATCCAGCATTGGCACTCCGGAATGTCTCTCCACCATCAAATGAAAGATATACACCCCCATCATTTCCAAACAAAACCAGGTCTTCAACTTCAGGATGATGTAAAACAAAATGATGATCTGAATGAGAGAAATTGGGCGGCCCATCAGGTCCTAGGATATCGACATCGCCGAGTGTTACCCCTCCATTGCTAATTTCTCTTAAAAAATCTCCAGCATCAGTACTTTTAAAGATGTTTATGCCTACAGTAATGACTTCGTTGGGATTGGTTGGATGAATTGAAACATCGTGTGAAAACCATCCTTGCCATCTTGAATAGTCAGTTTCGTTTCTCAATTCAAAATTTTGACCACCATCTTCAGATCTTAAAAGCCAAGTGAATCCATCAGCTCCACTGAAACCATTTCCAACCGAAGCATAAACGATATTGGGGTCAGAACTACTTTGAGCCAAAAGTATTTTTCCATTGAAACTTGCAGGCACCCCAGTTGATTGAACCCATGTATTTCCTCCATCATCAGAGGTATAAATACCTTTTCCAGGTGTGTCAAAGTTTCCGCAAGCAATCACTATTTTTTCTGGGTCAGTAGGATCGATTTCTACGTCTGTGACCAATGGGTTTTCGAATACGTTTTCCCATGTCTCTCCTTGGTCCGTACTTTTGAGAACTCCTTGGGTAGTGCCAGCGTATACAATATTAGGATCAGTTTTGGCTATTTTGATCATCCAAACCCCTTCATTCTGGCTGTAGCTCCAATCCAAGGAATGGCTCCAAGTCTGACCTCCATCCAAGGATTTTAAAATACCAATACCATAGGATCCTCTTGTTGCTCTGTATGCACCATCATTTCCTGTTACTTCTACATTATATACTTCCCCTGTTCCAATTAACATGACGGTACTGTCTTGATCGGCAAAAGCAATCGTACTCACACCCAATACAGGAAAACCAGTTTCAATTCGCTCCCAAGTTAGATTTAAGCCTAAATCTCTGCTTCTCCATAATCCACCGCTTGCCGAGCCAACGTATATCGTATTGGCATCTTGAGGGTTTATTCCAATGGTCAAACATCTACCGGCGGTGTTTAATGGTCCCATTGCAGTCCAATTGGCTTCTCTGCTATTCACTTGGGTTTTGAGCGCCTTGCTATGTTCTCGATATGCATCCATATAACCTGATGTCGGAACACCATCAGGGTAAGCTTGAATTTTTGAAAATTGCTCCATGGCTAAGTAAGAACCCGGAATCCTATTTGCGGAAGCGACATTATTATGTTCTGAAGAAGTACAAGCGAATACAATGAGCATGCAAATGATCGATAGAGTAAAATTGATATTTTTCATATATCTCTAATATATGTCAAATTTAAATATTGACACCGATTATACTTTGAATAAAGTATTGGGAGACAAACATGAGAATATGGTATAAAAAAAGCCGCAAACAAATCGTTTGCAGCTTTATTATTTGCCTAAAAATAAAGTCTAGTAAATTTCAGTCTGTGCGAAATGAAAGTTTGATTCAATATCTGCATTTGCGTCACTATCTGATCCGTGTACTGCATTTTCACCAACATTGGTTGCGTACAAAGCTCTTATTGTTCCCGCTTCAGCTTCCTCAGGGTTGGTTGCCCCAATCAATTTTCTGAAATCCTCAACGGCATTGTCTTTTTCCAAAATTGCTGCTACGATAGGTCCTGATGACATAAAATCAACCAACTCACCGTAAAAAGGTCTTTCCTTGTGTACTTCATAAAATGCACCAGCCGTATCTTTTGAAAGTTTGGTGTATTTCATCGCTACAATTTTAAATCCACCTTCAACAATCTTCTGAAGGATGTTTCCTATATGACCACCTCTGACTGCATCAGGTTTGATCATTGTAAATGTTCTGTTACTTGCCATGTTTATTGTTGTTTTATTATTGAGCGCAAATGTATAAAATGGAATTGGTTTATAGGTTGTTAAATCAAGATTTAAAGACTAATAAAAGCTAATAAATAGAGGTTTTCTGTTAATTTTTATCAATTTTGCACACGATTATGGAAAACATCAAAGATTTAAAGAATATTCTCTCCTATCCTAAGGATGTTGTTATCATCAGCCATAGGAATCCAGATGGAGATGCTATTGGCTCCAGTATGGCCTTTAGATACTTCCTAGAATCATTTGGTCATGTAGTTAAAGTTATATATCCAAGTGACTACCCAAATAGTTTTGCATTCATAAAAGGCATCGAAGATTGTTTGATCTATGATAGTGATCCTATGAAGGCTGAAGAAACAATTAAGAAAGCTGGAGTGATTGCATGTTTAGACTTTAATTCTCTTGATCGTATTGACAAGATGGGTAAAATTGTTGGAGATTCTAAAGCGACCAAAATCCTTATCGATCATCACCTTGATCCCGAACCTTTTTCTGATTACGAACTTTCAGAAACAACCGCAAGTTCTACTTGTGAATTGGTGTATAAGTTTATTCAACTCATGGATGAGGATAGAAAGCTCAATACTTTTATCAGTGAGTTGTTGTTCATCGGTCTGATTACGGATACCGGTTCATTCAAATATTCGACCAATCCTTATACTTATGAGGTTGCATCTTCATTGAAGAAAAAAGGTGCTGATGACTACAAGATCCAAGACCTTATTCACAACACCATGTCAGTAAAGCAAGTTTCATTGCTTGGACATTGCTTGGCCAATAGGATGGAAATCATTCCTGAATATGGAACAGGTATTATTACGCTTACTAGGCAAGATTATGAAGACTTTGACATTGGTAGAGGAGATACAGAAGGAATTGTAAATCATATCTTAATGATGAAGGGAATGAATGTAGCTGCATTCATAACGGAACAACCTACTATTGTGAAATTGTCTTTGAGATCAAAAGGAGATATTTCTGTTCAAGATATGGCAAGAAAATATTTTAATGGTGGAGGCCACAAGAATGCTAGTGGTGGAGCGCTATATAGTAAACTGGATACTGTGGTTGAAAAATTCAAATCAGTGCTTCCGGAATTTGTTGAGAAAAAATAAAAATAAGAATGATAAGAATTGTATTAATAAGTTTGTTGGCGATGAGTCTTTTGGCTGCTTGTGGACAAGCAGGCGGATCAAAAGAAGACATGGTGAAAGGATATAAAACAGTCACCCATAAATCTACTGGTGGAGCAACAGCCAACATCGGAGATTTTGTTTCATTTAATTTGGATATTTACGATGATAAAAGAGAGTTGATTGATAGTTCGCCAAGGACGGAAGATCGACCTGTACTCCAAATAATGGATGAGAGTGATATCCCTAACAAAGCAAATCCTGCTATGGCTTTGATGGCAAAAATTGCTGTTGGAGATAGTGTTTCTTTGTTTATACCTAAGGATTCTATGCCTGCTCAACAAGCAGTAACCATGACGAGTGAGTTTATAGAATATGTGATTGTTCCTACAGAAATATTGACGCAAGAGGCCTTTGATAAAAAGGTGGCAGACAGACAAGCGCAAGAAATGAAATTGGCCCAAGAAGCCATGGCAGAAGCTCCAAGAATCATTGCTGGTATCGAAGAAACACTGAAAGATTATCTTGCTGGTAAAAAAGTAGGTGAATTGAAAGAAGGCCCTGATGGCTTAAAGATTATAATCATTGAAGAAGGAGAAGGACCGACGGCCAATGATGGAAACTTTGTCTCAGTAAGTTATGCTGGATATCTGAAAGACATGAGTACTTTCGATGATAGCTACAAACGAGGAAAGCCATATGCGTTTACCTTAGGAAGAGGATCAGTAATTACTGGATGGGATAAAGGATTGGTGTACTTAAACAAAGGCGCAAAAGCAATATTGGATATTCCATATGAAATGGCATATGGTGCTGCAGGAAGACCGCCAAGTATTCCAGCCAAGTCTCCCCTACTATTCTATGTTGAACTGGAGGACATTAACTAATACTACACACAAAAGAGGGCAATATGAACGCAGATCAACTGAATGGACTGCAAAAGCGATTGACATCGATAAGGGGGTATCTTTGACATCGAGACTCGCTTTAATAATGTAATGAACAAGGAGGAACTTTCTGGTGATCCAGGTTTTTGGGATGATCCTAAGAAAGCGGAAGAAATTCTTCGTGAAATTAAGACGGATAGGAATTGGCTGGATCGATACAAGAGCTTAGAAACTGCTGTTGAAGATCTCGAGGTTCTTTATGAATTCCAGAAAATGGGAGAAGCAACCGAAGAAGAGGTTGATAAAAAGCATGAAGAAATCATCAATGCGATCGAGGAGATTGAGTTTAAATCTACCCTGGATCAGCCGGAAGATAAGTTGTCATGTATCATTGAAATCAATGCTGGCGCTGGAGGAACAGAAGCATGTGATTGGGCAGATATGCTCATGAGGATGTACCTCATGTATGGCGAAAAGAATGGTTATAAAGTAAGGGAACTTAATCGAGTACAAGGCGATGTAGCAGGCATAAGAAGTGTTGAACTTCAACTTGAAGGAGAAAATGCTTATGGGATGCTGAAATGTGAAAATGGAGTACATCGTTTGGTACGAGTCAGTCCTTATAATTCACAGGGCAAGAGAATGACTTCTTTTGCATCCGTATTCGTTCATCCCATGGTCGATGACTCTATTGAAATCGAGGTGAATCCAGCAGATATAGAATGGGATACTTTCCGAGCCAGTGGAGCTGGAGGCCAACATGTCAACAAGACTGAATCTGCCGTGAGGGTAAGACACCTGCCGAGTGGGATCGCCGTTGAATGCCAGGAAGAAAGATCTCAACACATGAATAGAGAGAAGGCTTTGACAATGCTAAAGTCAAGACTCTATACTTTGGAACTTGAAAAACAGTTGAAGGAAAAAAGTGCTGTTGAGAATACAAAAATGAAAAATGAATGGGGTTCACAGATCAGGTCTTATGTACTGGACGATAGAAGAGTCAAAGATCATAGGACCAATCATGAAACTAGGAATCCTGATCAGGTGCTAGATGGCCATCTTACCCCTTTTATTAAGGCCTTTTTGCTGTGGAATCCATAGAGTGAAGAAGACATATAGGCTTATCAATGTTTTTACTTCAATTTTTGTAGTTGTAAATGCTTAATTTACCACGAAATCACAACTACTTTGCTGTTGAGAATATTTATAATTTCGATTTTATTACTGTTTTCCTATTTGAGTCAAGCTCAAATAGTGGACAATGCATGCATTCGCATTGACTTTGAGTCAGTTCTTGGAGAAGAACCGATCTCTGGTATGAGTTTGGGAAATCAATACTTTGCTTCAACAGGCATTAGTTTTTCGTTAGAAAATGGTGCTATTCCAGTATTGGCAGGATTAGGCCCACCATTGGAAGCCTTTGCAGGTCCTACTGGTCCTGATAGCTCACCTGACGAAGCCATCTTAGGAAATTTCATGTTGACAGACGATGGATTGTTGGGAAGTTCCAATTTCTCTCCTTTGGTGATCAGTTTTTCCAATCCTATAGATAGCCTTTCTGCTGTCATCCTTGATTTAGACGGTGATGAATTTTTCGATATCATGGCCTTTGATGAAACAGGTCAGTTGATTTATGAAAATACAATCAGAGCTGGTGATCCTATGACTGGCGATGGTAGAGCCACTCCTTTTGGATTTAATTTGGATGAATGCGAAGCATCTGTTTACTCTGTTAGTTTTTCAGGAATGAGAAATGATGGAGGTGGTTTTGGTTTGGCCATGGACAATTTTGTTTTCTGTTTTGAAGGAGTTGATTTGCTGAAGGATTTAGAAGTCAATGTGACCAATATTATTTGTCAAGATAATCCTGGTGAAATTGAAATAATAAACAACGGAGATTTAAATCTTGAATTTTCTATCGATGGAAATAATTTTGTGGAAGATGGATTTTTTACTGATTTGACAGTTGGAGAATATGTAATATTGGTGCGTGATGATAATGGATGTGAGGCTATTTTAAATGCTGTTGTTGAAGCGGATGGCCCGACCATTATTGAGGAATTAATTGTTACACACACCAGTTGCGGAGAAACCAATGGATCGTTTGAGGTCATTGCCACCCAAGAGACAGGGGTTATTTATTTCATTGATGCTTTTGATCTATCCAACGATAACATTTTTACAGATTTAGAGCCTGGTACATATCCCATAACAGTGATTGGGCCTTCTGGATGTAGTGCTTCACAGATGGTTACCATAAACCCAAGTGTACCGCTCTTTCTAGATGGGCTTGAGGCTGAAGACGATTCTTGCCAAAAGACCATTGGAGCTATTTCAGTAATTACAACTGGAGGTACTGGTCAATTGTCTTACTCGTTGAATGATGGACTCACATTTCAAAATGAATCGGTTTTTGATAGTTTGACAGCAGGCTTTTACGAAGTGTTTTTACAGGATGAATCTTTGTGTTCTTTTTCGGATACAATTAGTGTAAGTGATACACCTGGTATAGAGATCAGCACCATTCAAGTGACCGAATCAATATGTGAAATACCTAGTGGATCGATTCAATTCTCAGTGCAAGGAGGTGTAGGCGAACTTGAATATCAAATCAACGATGGTCAATTTCAGAGTATAAGTAATTTTACTGATTTAGGACCTGGAGAATACAATATCAAGATTCAAGACGAGATTGGTTGCGAGTGGGATGCCTTTGCAGAAATACCCTCTCCTATTTGTCCAATATACATTCCCAATACATTTAATCCACTAGCAACAGATGAAAACGGTACTTTTAGGTTGTTTACTCTGTCAGGGCAAGAAGTTGAAATTTTGAGTTACGAAATTTTTGATAGATGGGGATCAAGGATATATTCTGCCTATAATTTCCCAATCCATTCAGAAGGCAATTGGTGGGAAGGAAGAACGGATGGCATCAAATGGGCAAGTGGTGTCTATGTATACAGAATTGAAGTTCAATTTTTTAATGGAGACCAAGATGTTTATACGGGAGATATTAGTTTAATCCGATAAGCACTTCCCATGATGTTAAAATAATGTAAAATCGGACATTCAATCGCTTTGCTAGTATTAAACCGTTTAGTTTTGATAGCAGATCCATTTACTATGAAGAGAATCATTGCACTTACAACCTTTGTATTCATAAGCTTTTGCCTGAATGCCCAATACAGAGTATCCATTCTTCCTCGACTAAGTCCAGATAAAAAAGTTTACCAAAAAATAGCTTACACAGATGTGGAAGTGACCTACGGTAGTCCTAGAGTGAAAGGAAGAAAGATTTGGGGTGATCTCGTTCCATATGATGAGATCTGGCGAACAGGAGCCAATGAAGCTACCAACATTTCATTTTCAGATAATGTAGAGATTGAGGGAGAACTATTGCCTGCCGGCAAATATGCCTTTTTTGTAATTCCTCAGAAAAATGATAAGTGGACTGTAATCTTTAATAAAAATTATGATCAATGGGGTTCTTATTCTTATGATCCAGCGGATGACCAATTAAGAATAGAAGTACTGCCTCGTACATCAAGTGGATATAATGAAGAGCTAAGTTTTAACTTTGAACAAATTAATTTTCATTATGCTAGGATGACTTTAAATTGGGAATCTTTAGAACTGGGAATTGAAATCAATGCTGAATTTGAACAAAATTTATTGCAGCGTACCAATGATGAAATTGAAGAAAGCCCAGTAAATACTCATTGGGTAATCTACTTACAAGCTGCAGAATTTTTGGTCAATGAAAATAGAAATCCTGAACAATATTTTACTTGGCTCAAAGAATCCGAACGTCTGTCAAAACAAGTGGATGCTACCAGTTGGAATCACCAATACTACCCGATTGAATTTATAAAAGGTCATCTGTATTGGACACTGGCCAATGCTTATGCCAATCAAGGCGATTATACAACTTGTCTTCAATACGTAGATAAGTTAATGGGAATACAGGGTGAGGTTACCTTTTATAATTGGGAAAACGAAGCAGAGAATATTGATGGAAAAGTGGCTAAGTGGAGATCTAAAATATGATCTTAGAATGTTTAAAGTTCTTTTTTTATCATGTTATTTATTGTCTCTTTTACTTCTTTAATTTAAAGTAAATCACATCACATACATTCATGTCAGAATTTAAGACTACTCGTTGTTTTGTGTGGCCATCATCGATGATTAATGCTACAGTATTGGGTGGATACTGCCCAAGGTTGTGTGCATATAATAAAACGTAATTGGGGTTTTTGTCATCTTCACTTAAGACAACATCGATCTGATGTTCTTCATTTTCAATGCGATGTTTTTCTAGTAACCAATAGCCATTGTAGTTCAAAGAAATGATATCGCCATCATCTTTTTTGTGGTCATATACGGTGACGCTGAGAATGGTAGATTTCACCTCAATGGTTTTACCTTTATCGACCTTTCTGTTTTTGATTTTTTTGATGCCTGCTTCGTCTTCTTCCCAGATGAGTTCTACTGGTTTGCCTTTATTCTGAGCAAAATTTATATTGGCTGTACTGGCGTACTCAATGGCAATGTCATCAGGATTGACTTTCGTCAAATTGATTTTTCCTGGAATACAAGCAATTCCTGTTACATGACCTGTTCCCTGCCAATTTCCTTCGAGGTGAAAAGCACCTTTGGTCTGATAGAAAGACAAACTGGCTTTCTTGAGACAGGTTTCTAAATGACGAAAATCTCTATTGGTATTGATGTAATTCTCTACCCTAACATCTTGGTATTTCAATACATCGCCATTCCATACTCCGGTGAAATATTTGTCATAGCTGAGATAGCCTTTGTTGTTGGCAAACTTTGCTCTGCAGACCAACAATCCTTCTACTTGATTACCTGTCTGTGTGATTTCCACATGTAGTTTTCCGGTACTTCCTCTAAATTCAGGTTGTCCATCCCACATGGTTTGAGATACTTCTCCTTCCCAGAGTCCATTGATGTCTACCAAGCTAGGCTTTCTGATTTCTTGTAATTGTCTCTTTCCTTTTTTGGGGAAATTGACTTCTACCTGCGCTAGGCAATAGCCTGAGAAAAAAGAACAGACGAGACTAAGGAAGAAAATTCTCATTGGTGATTAAAATGATTTCTGAATGAAAAAATGAGAGCTTCTATTTAGCAACTTCTGTCCTACTATCAATTGATCTCCTAGAGAATAATCTGCTGTAATTAGATCATCAAAACTTCGTGAATAAATCCACCCTATCACAAATGCTCCTTGTCCCACACTCACGCTCGCTCCTAGTAAGTATCCAAATTCTTGATCGTTTATTGGTAGTTCGTCTACACCAGCTGGGGCCAACGAAGAAGATGTTTGCGTCTGAGAAACTACAGTAAGATCATTGTAATCTTGTCCGCTGGCTAAAAAGCCATAATACAATCCTGCATTGAAATGAATTCCTGGTATGGCTGCCACACCTGCCATCAGTTGAGCTCTTCCGTAGTTGTGTCTGTGTATTACTTTTTCTTCAGGACTTAACAACTCATCATAGTGTTGTGTTTGAAACAAAATTTCTGGTTGTAAATACATACGCTTATTGATATTCCATCTCAAGTATGGTCCTACTAGAAATGATCTCCTGTTGGCAAAGAAAAATTCTCTTTGTTCTGTGATGACTCCACTATTGCCTATACCCAATCGCAATCCTACTCTGATCTTTTTTCTTTCTTTTTTACCTCCGATCTGATCTGTCAGTACATCCATGATCTTGTCAGGCATTCCAGGAATCGGCATTGGCTTAACGGTTGACTTATCGATAGCTCCATCTGACTTGATTTCTTTGGCTTTGATGACAGGTGTCAAAGTGCCTTCAACACCATCAATATCTTTGTATACGTTCCATACGATTGTTTTACCTGACCCAGCAGTTACTCTTCCTATATCTCCATTCAAGGTACGAGGTGTTATTTTGGTACTGTCTGCTTTTAAGAAGTGAATTTTTACATCATACAAAGCATCTGCATCCCCTTTTAGATCATAGGCTATGATCATATAATCATCTGTTGTACTCGCTTGTATGTTTTTGATTTCTTGAGACCAAATGGTCATGCAAGTGGATAGTAGACTAAATACCAGAATTAATTTCTTCATGTGTTTTTCCGTGTTTAAATTAAGACGCAAAGATCACAAGGACTGTTACACTATCCAAGTAATTTAAGCTTTCCTTAATATAACAGAGGAAAATAGCATTAGATTCCCGTATTCATGGGTTTATTCGAGATTTAAACTGATTGATTTGGCATTTTGCCATCCACCATCACTGTAGGATACAGTTCCGAATACCTGATCTCCACCAAAATAAATTTCTGCTTCAAGCAAGTATGATTCATTGCTTGCAGTTTCTATCACTGATTGTCGTTTCACCTGGATACTGCAATTTTCATTTTCTGATTCTAGAATACTAAATGATAAGAACTCATTGTCTTCTGTTGTAAATTGAAGATCAATCTTTTCTGCAAGAATGGTCAGATTCTGTCCCGTACCTGTGTATCCATCAAAATAACTGAATGAAGCATTGTTGTTTAAATATAGAACGAAATTGTTTTCGGTAGTGCTTGTAACAGTATTGATTTCTAAAGTGATTGATCCAGTGCTGTTGATCTGCCCTTCACCATTGATCATCATCGTTTCCGAGTTACCAATCAAGGCAACACTTTCTGGTATGACAAGACGATTGTTTAATCTGTCGCAACCGATATTCTTAAAAGCTTCTGAAGTATTGTTATAACCAGAGATATTTGAAATAATGATATCGTTTCTTTCTGAGGTGTCAGGCATGACGTTCATGGTGCTGGTTGCGTGACCAGTAGGACCTAGACGGTACGTGCAATATTCTCCAATGATGTCGACTTCAACTTCATCTGTTTTGGAGCAAGAAAATAGTATGAATAAAGTTAACGAAAGTATAAGCACTTTTATACCTGTGTTGGGAGAGTGGAAGGTCATAATCAGTGGTTTGGGTTCCGAGAAATTTCTTTCTTAATATACTAAAATTCTTAAAGTAATCTGAAATGACTTGACATTTTTTAAAATTTGATAACGTTGTATGCTATGATTTCTGAGCTCTCATAAGTTTGTACCATCATATTTGTATTTATTTAATGCGATGTGAGCAAAACTTGTGGTAACTTGTATTTCATAATGATTGATGTACCTTCCTATAGACAAATTGTTTCAAACCTAAATAATTATGCGAGATCTTATCATCATTTTAATAGCGGTTGTGGCTTCAGTCTTTATAGCCTTGCTTTTTAGAAGTTTGTTTAAATTGATAAATTACAAGATGCTTCACGATGGGAAAGATGTCTCACGCATTTCCAAGATTTTTATGCCGACCGTTATTTGGGCTATATTGATGATTTTGTTCTTTGTATTTGTAGTTCCAAAATATTAGTTTGGAATAATCTAGATTTTAGAATGAATATGATCTAAGCGTTTGTATTATTCTTCAATCTATTTCTTTTCCCTTTTTATTATTGTTAAGATTTTACCGATGGTCAATTCTCAGTCACCGTTGGTCAAGATTCCTTCTCGTAACTTAAGTTATTTTTGTTTCTTAAGCTTGCGCAAATGTTTGGGTTTCGTTTTCTTGAAATTTGATTTTGTATTTAAGAATTACAGGACGAGCGCATTATGAAATCATATTGCAAAGAGTAACGAGTTTTTATAGATCTAATTCTTTGTAATACGCTTCATAAGCGATCCAAATTTTGCTAATTTTAAGTTTTATACTCGAGCATAAAATATCCATTTAGACCAAAAAATTAACCCCAATGACCAGTTTGAAACGCAATATCATTCTGTCATTGAATATGATTAAGGATATGTAGTTATTAACAGTTTCAGAGTTGTTTATAATATCCCCAAATCAAAAAAGGTGCTTACAAAATGTTGTATGCGCCTTTTTTTATGTATCACATCTATGTTTGTTCTTATTTTCTAATGAGAAACCTTGTTTTAGATTTCTTATCAAATAGTCCAAATCAAGAACTACACGCTATTTTTAGTGTTAATTGAATGTACAACATCAATCGAGTGATATGATTAATCTTTCAGTAGGTGATTGTCATAAAATTACGCTTGAAGACTCCGCCAATATTAGATTGTAAGATGTATCTTGTAGCATATCTTACTGCTTCCTAATTTTCATTTATCGATAGAATTATTCTAAAATTTGTACGCCATGCACAGAATTCTTTTCATCATTACGGGCCTTTTACTTTACGCTACTTTCTCGACTGCACAAAAGTCATTGGAATTTGCCAAGACGGAAGCCATTAATAATATTGAAGCCAACAAAGACCATTATTTTGATGTAGCTATGAAAATATGGGATTATGCGGAGTTGGGTTACCAAGAGACGAAAAGTACTTCATTGTTACAGTCTGAATTGAGCAATGCTGGATTCAAAATAGAAGCTGGAGTTGCAGAGATTCCTACAGCGTTTATTGCTAGTTATGGTTCAGGATATCCTGTGATTGCCTTGCTTGGTGAATTTGATGCGCTGCCAGGTGTTTCTCAGACCAATTCACCTTTTAAGGAAAAGCGCGAAGATGTAAATGCAGGACATGCTTGTGGGCACCATTTGTTTGGGACAGGATCTGCAGCGGCGGCCATTGAAGTAAAAGAATGGATGGTCAAGAACAATGTAAAAGGAACATTGAGATTCTATGGAACACCGGCCGAAGAAGGAGGAGCTGGAAAAGTATACATGGTACGAGAAGGATTGTTTGATGATGTTGATGCGGTGCTTCATTGGCACCCTAGTAGCAGTAACTCAGCCAATGCCGCTTCGTCTCTGGCCAACAAGTCTGCGAAGTTTAGATTTTATGGAGTATCCTCGCATGCGGCTGGATCTCCATGGAACGGAAGATCTGCTTTGGATGGTGTCGAGGCAATGAACTATATGGTGAATCTGATGCGGGAACACATTCCACAAGAATCTAGATTGCATTATGTAATTACAAGTGGTGGCGAGGCACCGAATGTGGTTCCAGAATTTGCAGAGGTGTTTTATTATTGTAGACATCCAGAAATGTCGATGGTGAGAAAGAACTTTGATTGGTTGGTGAGTATCGCTGAAGCTGCCGCCAAAGGCACGCAAACAAAAATGGAGTATGAAGTGATTCATGGATTGTTTAATATTCTACCCAACGAAACATTAGGTAAAGTGGTGCACGAAAATCTTAAGCAAGTAGGTGGAATTGTCTATGACAACGAAGAGGTAAAATTTGCGGAAGCGATCATATCCAGCTTTGAATATGCAGACAATGTATCTATAAACCTGGCTGAAAATGTGGCGCCTTTTAAAGTGATCAGAACTGGAACGGGTGGATCAACAGATGTAGGTGATATAAGCTGGGCAGTGGCTACGGCAGGATTGCGAACGGCGACATGGGTGCCTGGAACATCTGCGCATACCTGGCAAGCAGTTGCAGCGGGAGGAACATCGATCGGACAGAAAGGAATGATATTGGCTGCCAAGACCTTGGCCATGTCAGCGATGGACTTCTTTAGTGATACAGTATTGCTCGAAAGGGCCAAAGAGGAATTGAATGCTCAAAGAGGCGATGATTTTATCTATGAATCCTTGTTGGGTGATCGTAAACCGCCATTAGACTACAGAAAATAGGAACAAACAACTTAGTAAAACATTTCTCGAAGAAAATATTTAACTTTGAGTATACTTTTTAAAATATAGCAATGAGCTTTAAAATTCAGAAAGTCGCAGTTCTAGGATCCGGGGTGATGGGATCAGGCATAGCGGCACACCTAGCCAACGTCGGACTAGAAGTACTATTATTGGACATCGTTCCATTTGACTTGACAGAGGATCAGAAAAAAGATCCCAATATGAGAAACAGCATCGTCAATGGTGCCTTAAAGAAAGCGATCAAGTCCAAACCAGCACCATTCTTTAGAAAATCATTGGTAAGTAGAATTACTACCGGAAATTTTGATGACGATATGTCTAAAATTGCAGATTGTGATTGGGTTATCGAGGTGGTGATTGAGAGACTTGATATCAAGAAACAGATTTTTGAAAAAGTAGAGAAGCATAGAAGGCCAGGATCTCTGATCAGCTCAAACACTTCTGGTATTCCTATCGGAATGTTGGCTGAAGGAAGATCAGAAGATTTTCAGAAACATTTCTGCGGAACACACTTTTTCAATCCAGCGAGATACCTAAGATTGTTTGAAATCATTCCTCATGAAGGAACCGATCAGAAAGTCTTGGATTTCTGGATGGAATATGGAGATAAGAATATTGGTAAGCAGACGGTGATGGCGAAAGATACGCCGGCCTTTGTAGGTAATCGTATCGGTACCTATTCTATGTACACTCAAATGCAGTTGGCGATCAAGCATGGTCTTACTGTAGAAGAAACAGATAAGCTGACTGGTCCTGCTATTTTTAGACCGGGTACTGGAACGTTTAGGTTACAAGATTTGGTGGGAATTGATACTGGGAGTAAAGTAACCAAAGGAGTCGTGGACAATTGCCCAGACGATGAGTTTGTGAAAAAAATCACTCAGGCAGAACCATTGAAGTGCATCGACTTCCTTGTTGAGAATAAATTTTATGGAAATAAAACAGGTCAAGGCTTTTACAAAAAAACCAATGATCGTGATGATAGAGGAAAGAGAATCATTCTTGGATTGGACTTAAATACAATGGAGTATCGTCCAAGTACAAAATCCAAACTAGAAAGTCTGAAATTGGCCAAGAGTATCGAGGTGACGAGTAAGAGACTTCAGAGCTTGGTGGATCATGATGATGCTGGAGGGAAATACTTGAGAGAGTACTTCGCCGGCCTATTCGCCTACTCTGCCAATCGTATTCCTGAAATCGCAGATGATCTATATACGATTGATGATGCCATGAGATCTGGTTATGCATGGGATCATGGTCCGTTTGAATTGTGGGACTTGATCGGTCTTGAGAAAGGGATTGCCTTGGCGGAAGAATTTGGAGAATCCATTCCGACTTGGGTGAAGGATATGCAATCTAAAGGAATTGCAAGTTTCTACAAAGTAGAAGCAGGAAAGAGCAATTTCTACGACATCAATGCAGGTGGTTACAAAGTAGTGCCTAGCCTCGAACCGTTTATTATTCTAGACAATTATAAAGACAAAGCTCCAGTCTTGAAGAATACAGAATGTATCGTTCATGATATCGGAGATGGAGTAATGAATCTTGAATTCATTTCCAAGGCCAATGCGATCGGCGAAGGAATTGGTGAAGGAGTGATGGAAGCGATTCAAAAGGCGGAAGATGAAGGATGGAATGGATTTGTGGTAGGAAACAATGCCAAAAACTTTAGTGTCGGAGCCAACTTGATGGCAGTAGGAATGCTGGCGATGTCTGGTGACTTTGACAAACTAGAAGCGATGGTGGATGGATTCCAGAAAGTTACCATGAGAATGCGTCACTCAGCGATACCAACGGCTGTTGCTACACAAGGATATGTGTTTGGTGGAGCTTGTGAGCTGGCTATGCACGCGGACACTACTGCCCTAGCTGCTGAATCATACATTGGATTGGTAGAAGTGGGCGTCGGATTGTTGCCAGGCGGTTCTGGTACAAAAGAGATGGCATTGAGAGCATCTAATGCATACTTTGAAGGAGATGTGCAGATGCCAACCTTGATCAACCACTTTAAACCTATTGCGACAGCAACCGTGGCAACCTCTGCTGCTGAGGCATACGATCATCACTTGATGCTTGAAAACAAAGACAAGGTGATCTACAACAATATGAGAAATATTGCTGAAGCCAAAAAGCAAGTATTGAATCTTGCGGATGGATATGTAGAACCGATTGTAGAAGATGTAACTGTCTTGGGAAGAGCTGGATTGGCAACCTTGTATACAGCTATCAATGAGTTTAGACTAGGAGAATACATGTCAGACTACGATGTTGAAATCGCAAGAAAAGTGGCATGGGTGATGTCAGGAGGAGACTTGACACAATCTCAAAAAGTGTCACAACAATATTTATTAGACTTGGAAAGAGAGGCCTTCTTGCAGTTGCTTGGAAACAAGAAAACACAGGAAAGAATCCAGTACATGTTGATGAACAATAAGCCACTTAGAAACTAAGCTGGCCTTTTAAAAAATTTAAATGTTAGAATTATGGAAGCATATATTATAAAAGGATATAGATCAGCAGTAGGGAAAGCAAAGAAAGGTGGTTTTAAGAATTATCGTTCTGATGACTTGGCTGTTGATATTGTAAAACATCTTATTGGTGAAGTGCCGAATTTTGATCAGAGTCTTGTTGATGATGTCATCGTCGGTTGTGCCAATCCTGAAGGAGAACAAGGACTACAAGTAGGTAGATTGATTTCTGCAAGAGCGCTAGGGAAAGTAGTTCCTGGAATGACGATCAATCGCTATTGTGGTTCTGGATTGGAAGCTATAGGGATAGCGAGTGCCAAAATTAAGGCAGGCATGGGTGATGCTTATATCGCAGGAGGAACGGAAAGTATGAGTCTGATCCCAATGACAGGATACAAACTGAGTCCTAGTTACAATGCAGCGATGGAGAACATCAACTACCATGTAAGTATGGGACATACTGCAGAAGCTGTTGCCAAGAAGTATGAAGTAACCAGAGAGCAAGCAGATGAGTTTGCTTACCACTCACACATGAAAGCGATTGCTGCGATTGATGGTGGGAAGTTTAAAGATGAGATCGTGCCTATCACGGTTCAAGATGTATTTGTCAAAGATGGTAAAAGAGTTGAGTCAAGCCATGTGGTTGATACCGATGAAGGAATCAGAAGAAGCACAACAGTAGAAGGATTGTCTAAATTGAGAGCGGTATTTAAAAACGGTGGTGTTGTTACTGCGGGTAATGCTTCTCAGACATCCGATGGATCTGCTTTTGTATTGGTGGTAAGCGAAGATTATGTAAAGAAATTCAACCTTGAGCCATGGGCAAAATTGTTGTCGTGTTCTGTGGGAGGTGTTGATCCTCTTTATATGGGAATCGGTCCTTGTGTTGCTGTTCCAAAGGCAGTTGAAAGAGCTGGACTGAAGTTGGCTGATATCCAACAGACGGAGTTGAATGAAGCATTTGCTACACAAGCATTGGCAGTAATCAAAACCTTGGGATTAGATCCATCCACAGTAAATGTGAATGGTGGAGCCATTGCATTGGGTCACCCGCTAGGATGTACAGGTGCTAAGTTGTCTATTCAATTGTTGAACGAAATGAAAAGACGTGAGCAGAAGTATGGAATGGTGACAGCTTGCATCGGTGGCGGTCAAGGGATTGCTGGAGTATACGAACTATTGTAATCTGACTTGAAGTCAAATAAATCTTGTAAGAAATAGTTATAAGGTCCTCTTCTTTTTGGAGAGGACCTTTTTTTGTTTTAAGTTGAAAATTAAGACAATTGAAGATTGTCTTTCTCTTATAGCTTCACTACCCTTTTCATCACGAAGGTTTCCGTGTCATGATCCATAATCTTCAACAAATAAATCCCATTGCTTATTCCAGTTAGTTGGATTTCTTTAGAATTGCTTCCTTGTAATATCTGCTTCCCATTGATGTCGTGCAAGGTGTAAATCAGTTTGTCAAGATCGGTATCTATGTAGATAATGTCTTCGGCAGGATTGGGATATATTTCGATGGAGCGAATGTCTATGTTTTCGTTGGCAGAAGTTCCGTCGATGCCGTCGCAATCTTCATCAATCCCATTTCCGATAACTTCTTCAGCTCCTGGATAGATATTGTTGTCGGTGTCATCACAATCTATATCTGCAGTAAAGCCATCGCAATCGAGATCTTCTGCAGTTGGTCCGGTGATATCAATAATTTCCCACAAGCATACATCACCATTTATTCCATCGATGATAAGCTGGTAGTTTTGTCCGAGCGTGAGACCCGTTGCAGTAATGGTTGCTTCAGAATTGGTAGGAACCAGCAGGTTACTTAAATCGGTATAACAAGTATTTTCTTCACAGATGTCAGTAACTGTTATTTCAGCTCCAGCATCGAAAACACAATTCTCGATCAGGATGGTAAACGAGATTTCCTCTGCACTAGCCACAAAACTTACAAAGGCAGGATTGTCCAGTTCAACAGAATCGCATAAAGTCCCTTCCCCAGACGGAATGGAATCTAAGCAAGAAGCAAATCCAATTAAGTTTTCTAGATTGCATTCTATCGGTGACGAATCACAGAATCCAAATTCGGGCTCAGGGTCACATTGAATTTCACCAATGATGCCATCGCAATCTTCATCAATATCGTTTCCTACAATTTCAATGGCATCTGGATTGATGTCTGGGTTGTTGTCGTCGCAGTCTATGCCCTCGACAAATCCATCTCCGTCCATGTCTTGCAAGCAAGTAACCCTTATATTTTCAAAGCTTAAGTTTTCGTCCATGGCAAATGTTTGACCGGATAGAATGATTTTACCTTGAGTAATCCCCTGAAAGTCATTGGGGTCTATGAAGGTACTCCAATTTTCTTCTAAAGCATCTAAGAAACTGTCACCCAATAAGTTTTCAAAGACCAATGAATCTCCAATAAAAAAACGTGCAAATAGAAAATCCCAGCAAAAATTACAATCACCTTCCAATGAGTTAAGTGGATCACCGGCACAACCAGTTCCTAATTGACATTCTAGATTGGTCTCCAAGTTGCCATCTCCAAACCATTCGGAATCATTGGTCGAGACATCTACCGATATACACACTGCCGCACAATCAGAAAATGAAAAATCATATTCATTTACGATTGGAGCGTCTGTGTTGTTGTAGCTAATGGAGTCTTGGGATAGAAGGAGTTCTCCTGTGCAGGAGTTGAAAATTGATTTTAATGGTGTGATAGCAGCTGGCTCTTCTTCTCGTGAGTATTTTTCAATTACGGTGTCTTTTCTATCATCTGTTGGGGCATTTTCGTTTGCGAAGCAAAGTTGGTAGTAGCTAAGGCAAGTGAGGAGTGTAAGTGTGAAAGTGAAGAAGGGTTTCATGAAAGTTGTTTTGAAAGGGCTTTCTCAAAAGCAAGTAGCTCTATCCATTGATATGGACCCTTCTCAATATTCTAAAATTGAAAAGAATAAAACCGATCCTTCTATTTCTACTCTTGATAAAATTACCCAAGCATTGGGAGTTTCTCTTGCTGAACTATTTAGTGCCGATGATATATTCATTGATGTAAACTCTGCAGATAAGACCATCATGCAAAAACTAAGGTTGATCGAAGAGCTTGATCAAGATGAAAGAGATTCAATATTCAATATCATAGATAGTCTTTTCGCTAAGAAAAAACTCAAAGACACTCTTTCTACTGCACTTGATATAGCTTAATTTCTTTATGACATAATAAAAATGTTAAAGTATTGACTTTTACCAATACTACATATCAGTATCTTTTAATACTTATATGTATCCTATTATTTATATCTAAATTAAACTTAAACTAAACCTGTCTTAAGAAAGGGGGATACTCCAGTAAACTTAATACATTGAATATTATTCTACATAAGGAGAATAGTTTTGATCTATATTCCTAGAAAGGTCGTTGCGTGATTCTAGTGGCAAAGGAAAATTTGCTGTGTAAATTAGAGTATCAATAAACTTATCAATTACTTTATCCTTAATAAATATTGACATGGTATCACTAACTTCAATTGGGTTAACATTTAATGAGTAACCAAGCGAATAGGCTCCAATTTGAAAAGTTTCATTCTTGAATTTAACGTTTAATCCAAAGTCTTTAAATCTATTATTTATTAAACTTCCATCTTTACTTGAAATATTAACAAATAAATAGCACCTCCCATTTCTCTTACGAGTTTCAAAAAATAATAAATCAATTTCTGGAGTATTACCATATTCTATCCAAATACTGTCGATTACATAATTTCTAATTTTATCAACAGTAAATAAACTATCTTTTCCTTCAAAATCGCCAATATAAAAACCATTTTCAATCGATGATTCTTTGGATTTAGAGTATGGTGCATTATGCTCAATTTTATTATGAAAAATAATTTTATTTAATTGATTATCGACAAGTATTAAAAATACAACCAATATAATTATGCTTATTATTATTTTATTTTTCATCATTAATTCGATTAAGTGTACCATCTTCGCCTACATTAAATTGACCTCCTTCACGAATTATGTCACCATAAACACCCACTTCATCTTCCAGAAATAATATCAATCCATTTGAAAGAGTACTCATTTCAGTTTTACCATTGTCACTTAGCAGTTTTTTAAAGTAGGATTCTACGTCACTTATTTTTTCAGTTGAACTATAAAAGCGTAATGAAACGCCCTCAGTAGACTCTAAAAAAGAATTGAATTCATCCTTTGGCCATGTAATATCACCAAATTTTTGCCTAACCTCGTTAAGGTTTAATTCTCCAGCATCAGCTACACATCTATTAAAATCAGCACAATTGTTTAGCTCAACACTATATGGTGAAGGTAGATCACGTAATGCTTCTGCCTTCATTTTTCTATCAGTTTCGGCATCAGTGGTAACACGAATTCCATGTTGATAAGAGTCACTCCTAGAATCATAGAAATCCTGTAAAGTTGCAAATTGCGGAAATTCACCACTAGCGTTAGCTTCGAAATTAGCATTTCCATCTTCGTCATTAGCACCTGTCTTATTATATAAAGTCCATCCTGTTATGTCATCACCGATTAGTACCGCAGAATGACCACTAAGATTGAACGCAAATCCACCAGAACCCGGTGCAAATTTATTTAAAAGATATATAAAATCGGATGGCTCTCTACCATCAACATCAATTAATCTTATTGGATTATTTAAAACATAATTATATGGGCTCCATCCAGAATATTTTGAAGTTAACGGATCCACACTCAAGAACTTCGCAATACTCGGATTATAGATCCTAAACCCGTAGTCATAATGTGTCAAAGAGCCAAATTCCCCGTTTTCATCTTTTTCCTTACCGTTAAAGCCAAAGCGGTAATCCGAAGATAATAAATCATTTCGATATGATCTGCCTTCGTTGGATTGACCAAAAGGAAAATAATCGGTGGCACTTAGTATCTCGGGGCTATAATGTGCTATGGTATTGTTTTCTTCTACTCCTAGTTTTCTTCCTGTGAAAGTACTTAATACATTTCCAAGGTGGTTGGATAGTTCGTATTCTCGGGCATAGAAGTTGGTTGTGTTTATAGGAGCTGTATCATCATCGGTAATTAGGATGTTTGTATTTACCTTTCCTAGTCTTGAAGAACCATAGAGAAATACTTCCCTTTGGCTCAGGTTGGTGCCATCGTGTTGGTAGATGGCAAGGGCGTTTCCTTGGGCATCCCGAATCTGAATTTCTGTTCCGGAAGTTGTATTTTCCGTAACGCGATTACCACTTGAATCGTAGGTATAGGATGTCATGCCTTCAGATGTTGTTACGGAATTAACCTTGTTGTAGACATCCCAATCGATGGTGTTTGTTTCGTTATTGTGTACTTCTGTTAATAAATTTCCTATTTCATCATAGGTGTATGTACTCATGCCATCAAAATCGGATTGGTATCTATTGGTATGAACTGGTAGATCAGAAACAGACATCAATCTATTTTGAAATTCATCGTTATAGGAATAAGATAATACATCCATTCTACGATTTGGCCATGCTAAATGACCAAATCTTGTCAAGCTTTGAATATTTCCGTCTGCATCGTACTCAAGGTTTACTTGGTTTTGCGAAGGATTTATTGTCCAGGAGTGGTTTAGCCCCCTATTAATCGGACAAAATTTTATGAGTTAATAATAATATGCAAAAAGCGTGATAAATTTGCATTAGCAAGATGCGACCGACGGTGACCTTTGTACCGATGGTTTATTAGCGATGGCGCCATTCGCTTTTTTAAAGTTCAGATTTGCACGCCCATCGAAGGCATGAAAATCTGAGCAAGAT
>CALFDU010000061.1 GCA_937950315.1 uncultured Saprospiraceae bacterium
TACCTTGACTGATGAAAACAGAAATCAACTGATTGAAGATCCAGAAAACTTCTTCTTGACTTTGATTACTGAAGATGGTTCTCAAGATGGGATTGCAACAGAAATTGATGTTAATGGACCAGAGGTGAATTTCATACCAGCTAGTGAAGAAAACAATTACACTGCATGTATTGAATATACACCGACCCTAGCTGCAGGAGAATATACGCTTCTCGCACAAGGATTGGACGCAACTGGAAATTTCTCAGGAGATCATGCTTATTCGGTTTCTTTCAATGTATTTGAAGACAACTTAATTTCAAATGTTTTGAATTACCCAAATCCATTTTCTACTTCAACACAATTTGTATTCACATTGACGGGAGATCAAATGCCTCAAGATTATCATGTAAAAATCATGACTTTGAGTGGAAAAATCGTGAGAGAAATTACGGCAGGTGAACTAGGTCCATTGAGAGTTGGAGTTAACAGATCAGAGTACAAGTGGGATGGGACAGATGAATTTGGAACTAAGCTTGCCAATGGAGTGTATTTATACAAGTTTTATACAGACATTCAAGAAGAGCTTGATGAATTTACCATCGATGGTGTTGATCAATACTTCAAAGAAGGTTTTGGTAAGCTTGTAATCATGAGATAATAAAAAATATAATCGAAATAACTAAAATGAAGAGATGGCCTTAATAATAGGTCATCTCTTTTTTTATCGCAAAAAAGCCTCTTTCGCTCATGACGAAGAACAAAGTTACACTCATGGGTAGTTTATCACCTCTAGTCATGATATAAGACCATAAATAAGGTTGTTAAAAAGGTAATTTTGGCGTAATTTTATAGAAACAATGTAATCTCTTTATTAAACTACATTGAATATTAAAGTTTTCTTAAATAGTATCATTAAAGTAATAACTAGCGTTATTATAATACATAAAAATTAAAATGAAGAAGCTATATACACTCCTACTACTAGTAAGTCCTTTTATCATTTCTGCACAAGGAATCGAGTTCTTTCAAGGGACATTTGAAGAGGCTAAAGAAGTTGCACAAGAACAAGATAAATTGATTTTTGTAGACTGTTATACGACCTGGTGTGGGCCATGTAAAAGAATGTCAAATTCTATTTTTCCTGATGAAGAAGTAGGAAAGGTTTATAACAAGAATTATATCTCTTTGAAGCTTGACATGGAAAAAGAGCAAGGAATGAGGTTTGGGCAAAAATATCCTATTTCTGCTTACCCTTCAATGTTTTATTTAGATGCACAAGGAGAGATTATCCAAAAGGTTGTAGGAGGCAAAACGATTTTAGATTTTATTGCTATCGGCAAAAAAATGATTGCACAAAACGATCGTACAGATTCATATGCGCAACAGTTTGAAGATGGGAAAAGAGATTATGACTTTATCGTAAAGTATGTAAAGGAATTAAACAAAGTAGGAAAGTCTCCAATTTCTCTTGCTAACAAATATTTTAAAGAAGACCCTTCTATTGATTCAAATCAAAAAGCAGCACTTTTGTTGGAAGCGGTAACGGAAGCAGATTCAAAATTATTTGATCAATTAATCGCGCTCAAACCAGAAGCGGTTAAAGCTACTTCGGAAAACTATTTCAATGAAAAAGTAATTGCAGCATGTACCAAAACCGTTGATAAGGCCATTGAGTATGAATACGATGATTTACTGCAGGAAGGTATTTCAAAAATGAAGGAAAGTATTCCTTCAAAGGCCAAAGCTTTTGAGTACCAATCATTGATGAAATATGCTAAGGCATTTCAGAATTATGAAGAATGGGCAAAGCATGCTAAAAAGTACTTTAAGAAGTCAGGAAAAAAATACGAAACATACGCGACGCTAATAGCAGATGTCCAAGGATTTTATAGATCAAACGATGAAGCTAAAAAAAGTATGTTTAAGTGGTATGATGAGTTGGTAAAATGTGTTGAATGTGGAGAGAAAGAATTTCTAACGTATGCTCAGCTGTTGCTAGAAAATGGAGAAAAAACAAAAGCACTTGAAATTGCCAATGATCTTCTTGCAAAAACCAAATCTGAAGGAAAAGATTCTGTTGTAGTTGAAAGATTTATCAAATACATAGAAAGTCAATCATAGGGTTTTGAGATTGAAAGTTTTATTTTTCACGATTCTTTTTTTCTTGTCTGGCGCTATTGAAAAGCTTCAGTCACAAAACAAGATTCACTTTGCTGATATCACAATAAAAGCAGCAACACAACGAGCGAATATTGAAAATAAAAACATCTTTGTTGACACTTATGCTCCTTGGTGCGGTCCTTGTAAAATCATGGACATCCACTTCCAGGATAAAGAAGTTGTCAACTACTTTAATCGCAACTTTATAAATGTAAAAATTGATACTGATACCCCTTATGGAAAAAGAGTATCTGCCAAATATCAAATTGCTTTTCTACCTACTATACTTATACTCACCAAAGATGGAGATACTCGATACAAAGTAGATAAGTTAATCAACAAAGATGAACTATTGTCCTTGGCAAAATTAGCTATTGAAGGACCAACCAATCCTCGTCCTATAAACCCTCCACCTCCACCACCTAAAAAGGAAGTGGCAATTACAATTGAAACTCCAAAAGTAAAAGAAGATGTTATTGAGAAAGTTGTCGATGAAGTTGATAATCCAGACGAGAAAATCTTATACGTTCTAGATGCCAACGCAGAAAATCTTCCCCCTGAAATTTTGTATGAGGAAGCTTATTTTAGAATGGAGTTAAATGATGGAAGTAGTATCGCTGCTGCAAAAAAATATCTCGATACTCAAGAGGATTGGAATACCAAAAAAAACCTGAAGTTCATATTTGATTTTCTATATGATACAGACTCTGAAGAATTTGAATATTTTATTCAAAATAAAGATAAATTTCAAGAAGTAATTCCAGAAGAAAAGATTGGTCGTTCAATTAAAATATTGGTTGAAAACAAATTGTATCAGGGAATACCAAGACCGGAATTTGAACGATCTAAAGAGTTACTTTCTTTGATTGATTCTGAAAAGAGTGATAAAAACAATTATCACTACTTCCTAAACAGATTATATTCTGAAGGAAAGCAGAATGAGTTCATTGAAATGTGTCATGAATACTTTAAGCTGTATGAATCACCTATCCAAGAAATAAGTACAAAATATATAGAAAGTCAACTCGTTCATAAGACTGGCAAGTCAAAACTTAAAAGCTATTTAAGTTTGCTAGATTCTATTGAAGAACCAGAAGAAAATTATGATCTTCTCCTTCTTTATTCTAAACTCTATCTTAGGTTATCTGATAAAGAAAATGCCCTAATTAAAATTAATAAGACCGTTGCAATTGGTGAACAAGCTAATGTAGATGTAAAAGAGGCAAAGAAATTACTATTTCGCATCGAAGAGTTATAGCATCTACCTCTTGTTAAAAGCCTTTTCACATCAAAGTATATATTATATTTTATCGTAATATTGTATTACATATAGAATTGGCATTATGAAGAAATTTCTACTAATACTTCCATTTATAATTTTCTCGCTTGCAGTCGGAAAGACTCAGGAACACTCCATCGCAAAAGAATGGAATGAGCTTCTTCTTGAAGCTATTAGAAATGATAGGGCAAGACCTACCGTTCATGCCAGGAATCTCTGGCATATGTCTGTATTGATGTATGACTGTTGGGCTGCCTATGATGACACCGCAGATACCTATTTCTTAGGGAAAGAAGTATTTGGATGGAATACAGCTTTTAATGGTGTCCCAACTCCTCCAGATGTTACTGAGGCAAGAGAAGAAGCCATTAGTTATGGTATGTATAGGTACCTACTTCAAAGATATCGATTTTCACCTGGTTACTTTATTCTCTTAATTGAGCTACAAGATAAAATGGAAGAATTGGGTTATGATATTGATAACACTAGCCTAGATTATGGGAGTGGAGATCCAGCTGCTCTTGGAAATTATATCGCTGACCAGTTAATCAATTATGGAATACAAGATGGTTCAAATGAGTTGACCAATTATGCAAATTTATTTTATAGTCCAGTAAACGAAGAATTAAAACCAGCAGATCCTGGAAATCCAAATATTACAGATTTAAATAGATGGCAACCTCTTTCGTTGGTTTCATTTGTTGGACAATCAGGTCAGGTATTTGACCAAGTTCCTCCATTCTTAAGTCCGGAATGGGGTGCTGTTAATCCCTTTGCCATGACCATGGATGATGCCAATGTATATAATAGGGATGATTTTGATTATATCGTTTATCATGATCCAGGTCCGCCGCCAACAATAGATAGTTTGCTGGAAAGTGAAGAATATAAATGGGGTTTTTCAATGGTTGCTGCATGGAGTAGTCATCTAGATTTTCAAGATGGAGTTACATTAGATATTTCACCTGGAGCTAGAGGAAATCTTACCGATCTACCTACCAGTCCAAGTGAATACCCAGAGTATTATGATTTTGATGAGGGAGGAATGTTCCAATCACAAGGGCATGATCTAAATCCATTTACAGGACAGCCATATGAGGAGAACATTGTAAAAAGAGGAGACTATACTAGAATACTGGCTGAGTTCTGGGCTGATGGTCCAGATTCTGAAACGCCACCTGGACACTGGTTCTCAATTTTAAACTATGTCACAGACCATCCAGAATTCAAAAGAGCATACAGAGGTTTCGCACCAGTTGAAGATCAGCTAGAATATGATGTAAAAGCATACTTTATGCTGGGGGGAGCTATGCATGACTGCGCAATTTCTGCATGGGGTATTAAGGGTTGGTATGATTATCTAAGACCTGTATCCGCTATAAGAGCGATGGTAGATAATGGGCAGAGTTCTGACCCTTCATTACCAAACTATTCCAATCTGGGTATCAAATTGGTTCCAGGTAAAATAGAATTGATCGAAGCAGGAGACCCACTTGCAGGAGACAACAATGAATATGTTGGAGAAGTAAAATTATACAGTTGGAGAGGGCCTGAGTTTATTTCAGATTCGGAAACAACATTTGCTGGGGTGGGTTGGATAAGAGGTGAGAATTGGTGGCCTTACCAAAGACCAACATTCGTAAGTCCAAACTTTGCTGGATACATTTCTGGGCATTCTACTTTTTCTAGGGCGGCAGCTGAGATACTTACTTACATAACTGGCGATGAATACTTCCCTGGTGGATTGGGTGAGTTTGAAGCAAAAGCCAATGAGTTTCTAGTATTCGAGGATGGACCAACTGAGGATATTACGCTTCAGTGGGCAACGTATAGAGATGCTTCAGACGAAACAAGTTTATCAAGAATCTGGGGTGGAATACATCCTGCAGCTGACGATATTCCAGGTAGATTAATTGGAATTACTATTTCAGATGACGTAATAGAACTTGCTGAAACATACTTCTTTAAAGACGATGACGGTGATGGTTTTTATAACTACAATGATTGTGATGATAACAATCCTCTCATGAACCCAGGAATGGTTGAAGAGTGTGATGATTTTGATAATGACTGCAATGGTATAGTAAATGATGGCGTTCCATTAAACACTTACTATTTTGATGGTGACTTTGATGGTTATGGAGAATTTTCAATGACCATTGATACTTGTATTTCATTCGCGCCAGCAGGATATGTTGACAATGACACAGATTGCAATGATTTAAATGAAGAAGTATTCCCAACACAAACTGAAATCTGTGATGCCATTGATAACGATTGTGATGGAGTACTTAACAACGGCCTTGATCGTTTCACCTATTATCTAGATTTTGACGGTGATGGTTTTGGCGACAGAAATATGAAAATAGACACGTGCACAGCTAGTCCACCAATGGGGTTTGTAGCTAACCAAGATGACTGTAATGACGATGCGTCAAATATTTACCCGCAAGCAGAAGATATTCCAGATAATGGTATCGATGAAGATTGTTCGGGTTATGACTTCTATAATGAAACAAAATTTTTATCTAACGGAATTAATTCATCTGGTCCAGCGTTTTTCGGCGAATCCGGTATTGAAATAAGATACAATCATAATGGTCCAATGACATGTGAATTGTTTACTCCAAGTGGAAAATTGGTAAACAGAGTCGGAGTCACTATAGAAAATAATTTCTTTGTTTATAACGTGCCTCCAGGTTTAACTGGTGGGATTTACATATTGAGATTTTACAACGAAGAAGAAATGATTGAGGAGGTAACAAAAGTATTTGTTCACTAACCGAGATAAAGTAATTTTTTTAAGTCTGCTTTATAGTTTCTTCCTATAGGTAATTCTGCGTCGGATAGAAAAATTTTATTGCCTGAAAACTCAACAGACTTAATTGCTGATGTATTCACAATATAACTTCTGTGTGTACGAATAAACATAGCTTTAGGCATTCGATCAAAAAATCGTTTTAAAGAATTTCTGATGGTTGTTCTAGTCTCATCTGTAAAAATACTGCAGTAATTTCCTTCTGCTTTTACGTAATTAATTTCTGCAAATTTTACCTTTTTGTATTTCTTGTTTGACTTAACGAAAATTCCATCGTAAGAATATCTGACGGTATCATTGGGCTCATTAGGAAATATTCTATCTATAATACCAAGTAGTGTCAATTTATCAAATGGTTTAATCAAATATGCTTCAGGACTAAAAGATTGAACTTCTTGATAAAAATCTGGGTCGTTGAAGGCTGTTGTTACGATGAATGGAATTGTAGATTCCTTTATGTCTGTCAATAAAGTAATTCCGAGCTCAGTATTTTGCAATCGAAGATCTAAGATAATTAGATCAGGAAAGAGCTTAATTGCGGCTTTTGCATCAATCAAATTGTTGACCTCAGTAATTACGACCTCTCTTACTCCATCAAACATCATCTCAACTTCAAGGACAAATGAAGGATCGTCCTCAATTATTAATATATTTAAACTCATTTATTCCCAAGGATATTGAGCTATAAAATTACATTAACATTGACGAGATGTATAATTTTAGTGATAAAAAGTAACTTTTCTTATTCAAAAAGAAAAAAGTGATAAAACACAAAAAGACTAAGCAACAAAAAATCTGGCAACTTTTTCCAGTAATGTTTTTGTTATTTATCGTTTTCAATTCACCATCCTCCTATTCACAAGGTAACAATTACACTTTCGAAAATTTCTTTATTAAAGAGGGGTTTCCTGTAACCCGTGTACTTTCAATTAACCAAGATAAAGAAGGACTTATCTGGTTATGTTCAGAAAGTCAGATTTATTCATTTGATGGATCACAATTCAAACTAGAAATAGAGTTTAATAAGGCAAATTTTTTCCCTTATAGAATACTCTTTGACAATAATGGAAATAAATGGTTGATAGAAATTATAAAGCCATCTGCTAATCCAAAATATGCTCGTGTAAATAATGTAAAAATCTTCAATGAAAACAATGAAGAACTAGACCTAAAAAAATATTTAAATCTTGATAAGGAAAAAATACTCCGAGTTTACCAAAATGAAAATGGTATTATATCATTTAAATCAGAAGATGGCTTTTATTACTTTAATCAAGAAACAAAGAGGCATCGGCTCCCAATCAATACCAAAGAATTTATTTACTCAACTGATGAAATCACCTTCATTAATACTAACACAAAAGGGCTACTTATTGATAAGGAAACACTAGAAGTGTTGGAGAGATTTGATCAAAAGATGTTACGAATAAAAAGTCATGAAAACGATTTTTATATACAGTTTGAAAATGAAAAATTTTATAAGTACAACCAAAATTCAAAAGCTTTAGAATTAATTTCTGAAAATGCCTTAGCGTTTAACAACGAGTACAATGAATACTTGTTTGATGATTCAGGTGACCTATGGATTGTAAAACAACGCAGAGTTTCTCGTTATGATTTTAATGAAAATAAAGAAATTAACTTCAGAACAGACATTAACAATAAAGCAATACCATTTATTACCGCAACATATAAAGACAGAGAAGGAAATCTTTGGTTTGGAACCAACTTGGGACTCAATAAAATTACTGTTCACAAAAATGCAATATTTAAGAATTCCGGTTCATTTGACAAGTCTACTAGAACAATTGTACAGCTAAATGAAAATGAGCTTTTTGTTTCAAGTTACGAGGGTGATTTCATTTATAATATAGAATCAAATATTGCAACCAAAACCTCTGATAGAGATGTAATATTAGCAGCAATTAAAGAAAATGAATATTACTATACCATCAATACTCATAACCTTCTTAGAAAGGAAACACTTAAGCCCAATAAGGTTATTAAAGAAAAAAAGTTTTCGTATATACAATTTGCCGGAAGGTATCCTGGAAGTCTAATTCGTCTATCAAATGGCAAAAAATATCTTCTATTAAATCATTCGATTTATGAATTTGATGAAAATCTCAACCATACAATGATCTATGAGGATACTTCAAAGAAGCTATTCTTCCATAATGCCTATGAAATTAACAAGAAGATCTATACTCTGAGCAATAAAGGAATTTGGGTTTATGATATTGATTTTAAAAACAAAGAAGAATTGATTGGTGGATATTCCATTAAACTTTTACATCAAGATAAAGTAGACGAACATATACTTTGGTTAAGTACGACTTATGAATTGATAAAATACAATACAAAAACCAAGAAGACGGAAATATATGATGCAAGTCATGGTTTTCTAAATACAAACTTTACTGCTATTAATGAGGATAGTAATGGCAATTTGTGGTTACCTTCTTATACTGGCATAAATAAGTTTAATAAGAAAACAGAAAAGAATCAAGTTTACTTAATTGAAGAAGGTATAAGTAATAATGAATTTAACAATTATTCACACACAGTTCTAAATGATGGTCGACTGGTTTTCGGTAGTATCTCAGGACTTACATTCATTGATACAGACTATCGGAAAAATGATAACATTAGCATTCCGGAAATCAATATTAAGAGTTGTACCAAATTAAATTCAAACAAAGACGAAAGGTTAGACTGCACAATAAAATTGAAAGAGAATTCAAAGTTAATTTTTAACGAAAGAGATATAGAGGCCAATATTCTACTGTCACATTATAGTTTCAAAGAACTAAAAACGAAACAATTCATGTATCGTATTTTTGAAAAAGATTCCTCTCCTGAAAATCAGCCTTGGAGTCAATTGCTAGCCAATGAAATTGTACTAGGAAGAATGCCTTATGGAACTTACACCTTACAATTCAAGGCGCAGAGTGGTTATGGAAATAGCGTGTCTAATATAAATGAAATAGAAGTGGAGTATGCCATTCCTCTTTATAAAACATTGGTTGTACAAATTTTAGGAGCGCTACTTTTTTTATTTGCATTATTCTATTTTATCAATCGAAGAAGTCTTTCTTTGGTTAAACAAAAATTGGCGCTGGAAACAGAAGTCCAAGAAAGGACACAACAAATTCAGAAACAAAAGCAAGAGTTAGAAAATCTAAACAATACAAAGGATAAACTTTTTTCTATTATTGCCCATGACTTAAAAAGTCCATTGATCACCTTAACAAATATTTCAGGTAAAATAAACTATCTCATTAAAAAGAAGCAACCTGAAAGAATTATTGAAATAGGAAAAACCATCGAGGACAAAGTTTCACACCTCACAACTTTCCTTGACAATTTATTAAATTGGTCCATCCAACAAAGAGGTCATTTTAATTACAAGCCAGTTGAATTATCTATTGAAACCATAACGAAAGAAATTCTCAACTTATATGATGATTCGATAATTGAAAAAAAATTGAAAATTGAAAAAAAGATTCCGGCTGACTCATTTTGTTTTGCAGATGAAAACTCAGTGAAAACCGTAATAAGAAACATCATTCATAATGCCATTAAATACTCCCCAATAAGTGGCAGTATTTGTATAGAATTTAAAAAAGGAATAGATCACAACATACTTGCAATAAGTGATATAGGCTCCGGTATCCCACAATCAATTATAAATGCTATTTATAGAAAGGAATATATTAAAAACACTCCTGGCACCGTAGGGGAAACAGGGACAGGTTTAGGTTTTCTAATTGCAAAAGAATTGATGGATCTTAATAATGGAAAGATGGTTTTCATTACAAATCCGGGAAAAGGTACCACTGTCGAACTAATGTTGCCTGTTTCTGAGCAAACACAGAGTATTTAATTAACATAAGTCTTACATTAGGCTTTTATAGGTTCATATAGATTTTTTCTATATTGATATAAACTTTTAAAGCAATTAAATTTGATACACATAGAGAGGTGTATTATTTCCTTCGTTGGATTTATTTAAAAATTATTTGCTCAAGTAGAATACATCACATCTGAAGCTTTTATCAATTCCACTAAATCTGCAATCAATTTACTAGACTGTCGGAATACTAAAAAAGAAAAATTGAAAAAGGAAAAAAAAATAAAATCAGAAAAGATATATCTTAAGAAAGGATATTATCCTCTCAATGATATTTACTATCATATTTTTCTAAGTGGTAATGGAAAACACTATTTCTCATTTATTAACAACCAAGGTCGTACTGTACTTCTAAACGGAAACATCAAAGGGTTTGATAGCCAAGCAGATGCACAAAAAGTTATTGAAGAAGTGCTTGAATTTGCAAAGCAAAAAAGTCGTTTTGAAATAAAGACTGCCAAAGACGGAAAGTTATTTTTCAATTTATATAATGATAAAGGAGAGAAAATTGCCAAAAGCTTCTTTTTTAGAAAAAGAGAAGATATCGAAGCTTCACTTAACGAGTTTTTAAAAGGTAGTAAATCAAAAAAATCAGGAGATGATTCTTTATCATTGAAAACAGACAATAATAAAAATAATCACCTAGACATTATTCCAATAAGTCCAACGACAATCAATGAAGCTGCAAGATTGAGACAAGAAGTTGAATTAGCTGAAAAATTAAAAGTAGAAAAAGAATTAGCCGCAAAGAAAAGAGAAGAAGAAAAAAGAAGACAACAACAAGAAAAGGAAAAGAAAGCTAGAGAACTAGAAGTGATACTTGCTGCCAAAAGTGAAAAAAGAAAAGAAGAAAAAAGAATCAAAGAAATTGAAAAAGAAAATGCGATAAAATTACATGCTTCCAAAAACCCAATGAATGATGATGATGCATTTGATGGTTGTTTTAGATGGTTATTCATTCTTCTCATCTTCTTATTTTTAGCAGTACTCTTCTCCTATTTTAAAGGATGTTTTGGTGGAATCGGTGATTTCATTGATAAGCATAATGATGACAACATCTCATTGATTGATAGTTTAGAAAACGACAAAGATTTAGATAATCAAACGAAAGCCATGGGGGAAGACGCTAACTCACTTTCAGAAAACGGCAATAGTGAAAAAGGAGTTGAAAATAGTAATGGTCAAGGAAAAAATGGAAATGATGAAAATGTAGACAGCTCACAAAATAATAATAGCACGAGAGTTCAGTCAGATGGATATGAAAACAATCTCCAAGCGATTGCAGATTGCAATTGTAGTGCAAAAGCAATTGTTTTTGAGATGCCAGATACCATTCCTAAAAAACTAAATCGATTAGGAACCAATCCACAATTTGGCAATACACATGGGTTGAGTTCAGCAGACTTCATGGAAGAATTAAAATATCGTTATCTGAATGACTCGTGGGATAAAAAATATCTTGATTACTTATACAAAGCCATGGGTTACTCTGGTTTTCAAGATGCCAATGCTTCGCAATTCACCCAAGAAAAACTCAAGCAAGGGTCGAAAGGTATCCTTGGATTTGGAAGTTATAGTGGTTTTGCCTATACGGAGTTAGAATTAAAAGAAAAAGATTTAGAAGTATTTAGAATTGAAGCGGCCAATGGTTGCCATATCAACTTTATGAAAACTTGTGGTAATCTATTTTTTATGTGTCAATAAAGATTTTCCAAAAGCTTCAAAATATCTTCTTTCAATTGTAAAGGCTTCGTAGTTTTGCAACTTGCGTACAAGTAAATTTATACAAGAATCAATTGTAGATGCCTTTAAGGGTGTCGCAAAAGAAGTTTGGTTAATCTCGGTGGTCCAATTAATCAACAAGTCAGGTATGATGGTTCTACCCTTCCTTGCTTTGTACCTTACCAAAGATTTAGATTGGACACTTGGTATGGCTGCAACAGCTGGCACCAGTTTTGGTCTTGGAAATTTAGCAGGATCAATGGTTGGAGGATATCTTGCTGATAGATATCCTGTGTTTAAAATAATGATGTGGTCTTTGCTAGCTGGAGGTATTTGTTTTACCCTACTCACATGGATTACCTCTTTTGAATTATTCGTTGCTTGGATTTTTATCACAACTACTGTTGCAGATATGTTACGTCCTGCAGCAATGGGAGCTGTTTCGGAATTTAGTGATGAAACCAATTTAACAAGAGGGATTTCTGTGTTACGAATGGCCATCAATTTAGGAATTGCCATTGGGCCATTTGTAGGTGGTTTGCTTATTGAATTCCTTGGTTATGAGTTCATCTTTATTGCCGATGGTCTTACTTGTTTCTTGGCAGGATTACTTGTTTTATATTTTTTTAGAAACAATTTTTCTCTCGTCCTCAACAGAGAGAAAGAAGAAGTAACAGAAATAAAAAGTAATCCACCCTATATGGATTTCATGTTTTTACTTTTTCTTTTTTTTAATATGTTGATGCTCACCATGTTCTTTCAGATACTTCACACTGTACCATTGTTTTTTAAAGACGTCTACTTACTGAAAGAATCTGAAATAGGAATTTTCTTTATGATGAATGGTCTTTTAATTTTTTTTACTGAAATGCCTATAATTTTTGGCTTTGAAAAAAGAAATCAAGCCTACAAACCAATGGTCTGGGGTGCAATTTTAATTGGTCTTTCTTTTATTTTCCTAATTGTAGATTTAAATTTTATATGGCTCTCAATATTCCTTTTCAATTTTGTGATAAGCATTGGAGAGATAATCAACTTTCCTTTTATTTCTACATTATCCATTATTAGAGCAAATAAAGACAACAAGGGTTCTTACATTGGTTACATGTCCACTATGTTTTCTCTAGCGTTCGTGCTTTCCCCACTAGTTTTCATGCCTTACATTGAAATCCTAGGATATCAAAATATATGGATCATCTGTTGTGGAGTTAGTTTGTTCAGTGCACTAGCCTTACATTTTTTACGTCCATCTTTTGAAAAAGGTATAAAAAATAATTCTTAAAAGAATAGAGCGGCTTTACTACATAGTTATTGGTCTTCGAGTCATTCATGTGAGGAAAAAATTCATCTCAAAAAAACAAAGTACACAAAGTATATCCTTATTTATTTAGGAATCTTAAGACAGTAAAAGCAAATTCTAAGATATGAGGTTACTCCTTATTAATATGACAAATTTTAATTAGCTGGGGTTACCTTTTTTTCAATTATGAACACTAGTCAATATGTTAGAGAAAAACCTCTCTTTCGACTTAATAGTATTGATCATAAAATAAAATAAGATGAAAACATTCTTTACAATCTTGCTTATCCTGACAGCAAGCATCATTTTTTCACAAGAAAGTGCAATCGTAGAAGCCGAAAATGGAGTTGTCATTGGCAATAATACAACAAGCGTACAGGAAGGGACCATTAGATTTAATGGGCTTGATTTTGAAGGTTTAATCAACGGAGTTTGGGTGAATTTAAATCAAGCTGGGCCGCAAGGGCCGCAAGGAGATATTGGGCCGCAAGGGCCACAAGGTGCAACAGGTGCTACCGGTCCTATTGGACCGCAAGGTTTGACTGGACCTCAAGGTGATACAGGTGCGGTAGGACCACAGGGAGCGACAGGTGCCACTGGGCCACAAGGTGCAACAGGTGCCACCGGTCCTATTGGACCACAAGGGTTAACTGGACCTCAAGGTGATACAGGTGCCGCTGGACCACAGGGTGCAACAGGTGCTGCTGGACCTTCTGGACCACAAGGACCTTCTTGACCGCAAGGACCTCAGGGAAGCCAGGGACCTCAAGGGCCACAAGGGCCTATCGGTCCTGGAGCATCAGAGCCAATTTATATGGAGAGTACTTTCTTAAATAATACTTCATTTGATTTACCTGATCAACAATGGTATCGTGTTTCTTCTCAAACAAGTTATATAAAGCAATCATCAGATACAGAAATTGAACTAAGCGTTGGGACTTATATTACAGTAGATACAGTGAGCAATGGATTTGGTGTTTGGTTTGAACTTAGGCTTGAAGATTCAAATGGAGATCCAATTGAACCAGATTTCAAAGACAGAGCTGCTTTGAATAATAATTCTGGTTATGGAACAAAATGGGTAAACATGAAAAGCGTATATGAGGATTTACCTGCAGGGACCTATACATTTACCATATATGCCCAAGCACCTAATGCCAACGCTTCAGCCTCAGGAATTATAATAGATAGTGGCGGGTGGTTATCAAGAATTATTCTTAAAGAATTATAATCAGACCAAGCTAATTCCCAAAAACAGTTTTATTAAATAAGCCTTTGCATTGAAGTGCAAAGGCTTATTTATTGCACAATTTTCACAATCCAATTATTACTAATTTAAGAGCAAACAACGAGTTTGTACATTGGTTTTATCCACTAAGTTTTCTCTGGAGTCCTTTTTTAATCCACTAACTTTAATGCAATACACTAAAAATAAGTTATCAGAATATTTGGATTATCTGTTGTGGAGTTTTCATTGACTACACAAATATGCATACCTGTGACTAGTCACAGGTATTTCACTACACATCGTCTTAAGATCTTAACTCAAGAGAGTTGTATTTTTTGGACTATTATGCGATTATATGTCCGCCTAGGTAAAGTTCAACCAAATAATTTTCACTAAATTTCTGCCTCACAAAACCAACTTATTTATGAAAATATTATACACTACAATTTTTTTGCTCCTTTGCATTACGCTAAATGCGCAAATAGCAAATGATAATTGCGAAAATGCCATACCTATTGGCGAAGTAATTGATGAAACGTTTAGTACTATAGGTGCTACGACAGACGGACCATTTCATGCGGACTCACCTTGTCTAGGTGCGAGTGATGATCCTTCGTTAGACTCATTATACAACGATATTTGGTATCTATATTCCCCTACGTTTTCAGGATTTGCCCTTTATTCATTATGTGGAACTGCAGATTTTGATACAAAAATTGCCGTTTACCAATCTGGTGCAACTTGCCCTCTTCAAGACAGTGATTTACTCGATTGTAACGAAGATGCAGGTACATGTGCCAATTCAACATCCGAGGTGGTATTTCAAGTTACTGAAGGAGAAAGTTATTTACTAAGATTAGCGGGATTCGGTACTTCATCTCCGGGCGAAGAAGGACAAGGTTTATTTAGTGTTACTGAATTTGTACCTGGTGTTGCCAATGATTTCTGTTCAGGTGCCATTGATATTTCTGTTGGCCTGGGCCAAGAATTCGATTCGTTTTCTGCGACAACAGATGGACCAATGCACGATCCGGCAAATCCATGTTTCCAGTTTGGAGACAATTCAATCCAATCAGATATATGGTATAATTTTACACCTGATTTTTCTGGTCCTGTGCTTTGGGCAACCTGCGACAATGTTTCTTTTGATACGCGACTTGGCGTTTATGGACCAGATGTTGATTGCGTTGGACTAAGTGATGATGATCTTTTTGAGTGTAATGATGATGGATCAGGATGTGCTAATTATAGCTCTTCTTTGTTTTTTGAAGTTGAAGAAGGAAGAACTTATCTGTTACGTCTTGGAGGATGGAATGGAGCAACAGGAGATGGTACTTTTGATTTAATCAACCAATCTCCACCAGAGCCACCCGCCAACGATCTTTGTGCAGATGCAATACCGTTTGATATAGTTCCAATGGGTAACAATGAAGCAAACTCAGGAACAACCATTGCTGCAGGTTTTGATCCTGCAAATTTCACTTTCCCTCCTTGCTTAGCCAACCAAGATGGAGGAGAATTTGCTGAAGTATGGTATTCCTTTAACAATGGTGGTACAGAAGAAGTAATATTAAATTTCTTTTCTCTTTCGCTAGATGCTGCATTCTTTATTGACATCTGGGAGGATTGTTCGACTCCAACTGACACACTTCTTGTTTTTAATAACTGCACTTTTATAGATGCTGAGAGTCTAGTCCTCACGGATACTTTGGGTTTACTGGCCGATACTCCTACTGATTATTTACTGAGAGTTTCTACTAGGCTTACCAGTGATCTTCCTGGTAACTTTGATTTTCAGTTAGTGGGTCTTGGTCTTTCAGGATTTGATACACCGTCTGCATTGGGTGGTGATGTAAAGTTATCTCCTAATCCTGCTAGTAATACAGTAAACATTGAGCTTCCATTAAATCGAAAATCTTCTTTCGCATATTCCATACGCAATATGTTGGGACAAGAAATGATACGGCAAGAAGTTGGAAATCTTCCTTCTGGCACACACCATCAATCAATCGATATTGAAAGCCTAAACACTGGAGTCTACATTGTTAATATGATTATTGATAATGAGCCCATTGGGATTAAGTTTGTAAAAGAATAATAAAAGAAAGGGAACATTTATTAAACATGTTCCCTTTCTTCATTTACTTAAAAAAGCAAGCCCAATTAAATTGAGCTTGCTTTTTTTTTATGCTGTAAACAGATGCCTAAAGAGGTATCCTATTTTACTTTCTACTCTACTTCCATTACTTCTTCCTCTGCCTTCGGTGCCCCATCAAATTCTTTAGAAGGCATCAATCTTTCTTTGATTTTTGCTTCGATCTCATCGGATACTTCTGGGTTGTCAAGAATAAACTGTTTGGCTCTTTCTCTTCCTTGCGCAATTTTTGTTCCAGCGTAACTGTACCAAGAACCACTCTTCTCTACGATATCAAAGTCAACGGCAATATCAATTATTTCACCACACTTGGAAATACCTTGTCCGTACATGATATCAAATTCTGCAATCTTGAACGGTGGAGCCATTTTGTTTTTCACCACTTTCACTTTTACGTGGTTTCCAACAACATTTGATTCTTTGTCTTTGATCGCTGGACCAGATCTTCTGATGTCCAATCTTACAGAAGCATAAAACTTAAGTGCGTTACCACCTGTCGTTGTTTCTGGGTTACCAAACATAACTCCGATCTTCTCTCTCAACTGATTGATAAAGATACAAGTCGTACCCGTCGTTCCGATCGTACCCGTTAGCTTCCTCAATGCTTGTGACATCAATCTTGCCTGAAGACCCATTTTAGAATCTCCCATTTCTCCTTCAATCTCACTTCTCGGTACCAAAGCTGCCACTGAGTCAATAACAATAATATCAATTGCTCCTGATCTGATCAAGTGTTCTGCTATTTCTAATGCCTGCTCACCATTGTCTGGTTGAGAGATCAATAGATTATCAGTATCGACACCCAATGCTTCTGCATAGTTTTTATCAAATGCATGTTCTGCGTCAATAAATGCTGCGATACCGCCTTTCTTTTGTGATTCTGCAATGGCATGAATTGCCAAAGTTGTTTTACCTGAAGATTCAGGTCCGTAAATTTCTACGACTCTACCTTTTGGAAAACCACCTATTCCTAATGCTACATCTAATCCTAGAGATCCTGTAGAAATCGTTTCTACATCAGCAACTTGCTTTTCTCCTAGTTTCATTACTGTACCCTTTCCATAGGTCTTCTCAAGTTTATCAACTGCTAACTTGAGGCTTTTTAATTTGTCGTCTTTAGCCATTTGTTTAGTTCTTTTTGTCCTTAATACATATCAAAGGTATGTATAATATTTTGATTATGTCGAGTATTCAGACATTTATTGTTGGTTTTTTCAAAATTTTAGTGGAATTACAAGCTTCAAGCCTGACCAAATCTAGTTTAACACACACTCTTTTACGTCTACAAGCCCGATATCTATTGCACATCTGCTAATTGTGTCTTTTATAATATCGGTTTTTACTTTTGACGATTTCTTCGGCTAAGATACCCAGATCATTCCGTTCTGTTCTATCCTATTCTTAAGTTTCGGTAATCTTTTTATCAATTCCTTCTGGGACTTAAAAAGCATGTATCATATCAACGCGTCTTCTATTCTTTAGTTGAACTTTTGGATAATAGGTAAACAATTTTTCAAAAGAATCTGGAGAATTGACCTTCGCAGGCTAACTTTCTTCCGAGTGGAGTGGTAACATTTGCGGAAGCAAAAAATATATGATATAAGGCATAAAAAAAGGCAACTATCAATGATAGTTGCCTGTGTGTTTCTTTCTGGCATCGCTACTAAAGCGATAATGCGTCCATCTTAGAGATTTTGCTGTATAATAGAATGTTATCTATAGCAGCTTGAGATGGTGAAAATTTTGCTTTTGGAAGCTGGTTATACCCATTTTTGAGGGTTAAGTAGCTTTCTTTCAACAGTTGGTCATTTTCAATGGCATTTTCAATTTCTAGTGTTTCAAACAAATCTGTTTCACTATAAATATATTTTACCAGCATGTTTGGAGTGTAATCGTGCGTCATTCGCAATATTTAGGAATTAATTAAATAATATACCTCTAAAACTACACCCAAAGCTGATTTATTGTGCAACCTACTTTACGCGATACCAATATTGGGTTCTACCCAGTACAGAAAAGCCTAAAAAGCCCCGTACTTTAAGCTTATCAGCGCTTTCTAATTGAATCCAACAACTGTAAATTTTACCGGATGCTGGGTCTAAAATCTCACCATCTTCGTAATAGTCTTCCTTTGCTTCAAGGTCTTTAAGTATAACCATTCCTGTTATTGGTGCTCCTTTAAGATCTCCCTCACAATTTTCACAATGTGTAGCTGTTGCTCCTTCAAGCAACTTGACCACTTTTCCATAGATTTTACCATTTTCTTCATAAATATCTATGTGAGATTTCTCGACACCATCCTCATCATCGATTGTTTTCCAAGTGCCGATAACTGACTGTGCCGTTGAAACATTTGCGCAAGCGAAAACAAAAGCAAATGCTAATAGAATATTTTTCATAATACTAATTTATATACTGATTGTTGCTGTAAGATAGGACTTGTATAACTTAAAATCTAGGATTAAAGTTCACGCTCCAAAATTTTTCTGCTTCAAATCCTCACTCGGGTGCCAAAAACGATCTTCAAATTCAACCACCTTATGTTTGATCACTTTGATCCCTTCTGCCTCAAGTCGTTCTTGCATAATCGTGGGTGTGGGAAACTGCAGGCGTCCCGTAAGCTCACCCTTCCGATTTACTACTCGATGCGCTGGAACATCACCAAAGGTATGGCAATTATTCAATGCCCATCCGACCATGCGCGCAGAACCTAAAGCAAGGAAATCTGCAATAGCCCCATAGGTTGTAACCCTTCCTTTGGGAATGGCTTTGGTAACTTTATATATATTCTCTTGATAAGACATTATCTATATATGCGTGATTTATACAAGCCAAGACGGGCAATGAAATGCTTAACAGAAACGGCCAAAACACCTAGGCCATACTTAGAACTTCGAGTGAAGTTTATGGAAGATGCTTCTTCAAAGTACTTCGTAGGGCAGGTAACTTCTCCGATATCAAACTTGGCGTAAATTATTTGCGAAAGCATCTGATTATCAAAAATAAAATCGTCAGAGTTTCCATTAAAATTGATCGTCTCCAGGACTTCTCGAGAAAAAGAACGATAGCCTGTATGGTACTCTGATAATTTATAATTGACCAACAAATTTTGCGTAAGCGTCAAAAATCGATTGGCAATGTATTTATATAAAGGCATTCCTCCCTTCAATGCCCCTTTACCCAAAATCCTACTTCCTAACACCACTGGATACAATCCTTCACCAATAATATTAACCATACTCGGGATTAGTTTGGGTGTGTATTGATAATCCGGATGAAGCATTATAACAATATCACCGCCCAATTCCAATGCTTTGTTGTACAGAGACTTTTGGTTACCGCCATAGCCCTTATTGCTATCATGGATAATAATATGCTTAATCCCTAGTTTCTTTGCTTCGTTGACAGTATTGTCCTTGCTTGCATCATCGCACAATACCACTTCATCTACCAAATCCATAGGAATTTCATCCAAGGTTTTTTTCAATGTTGCAGCTGCATTATATGCTGGCATTACTACTATGACTCTTTTGTCTTTGTACATTTGAACTATTCTTTCTATTTTTTGTAAAAGTAGAGGTTTCTTTAATATGTTACATAGTCACAATCAATTAATATGAATAAACTAAAATGGTTTGGTATAATACTTCTTTTACTTGTTGTAGGCGTCTTTGCTTGCAGTAAGATGATAAGTAAAGAATTACCTGAGGGTACTACTGGCGGTCAAGCTGATGCGCTTGCACAGGATATGTTGACGGCTATCAATGTTTCCGCTTGGGAGCAAACAAGGTATCTGCGATGGACTTTCTTTGGTGGTACACATCATTACCACTGGGACAAACAAGAAAATATTGCCATCATCGAATGGAAAAAAAATAAAGTGATCATGGACCTCGATCAAGTTGACGGTTTGGCATTACGCGATGGTGTAGTTGTAGAAGGAGAAGAGAAGCAAAAACTAATCAGTAAGGCGTGGGGGTTTTGGTGTAATGATTCGTTTTGGTTCTGTGCCCCATTTAAAGTATTTGATCCTGGTGTGAAAAGATATGTTGTCGAGCAAGATGGTAAAAAAGGATTGAGGGTAAGTTATGAATCTGGAGGTGTTACTCCTGGCGACTCATACGTGTACTGGCTGGATGCAAACAACAGACCCGAATCGTGGCAAATGTGGACACAAGTATTGCCTGTCCAAGGAATTTCCAACTCGTGGGAAGATTGGGTAGAACTACCTGGTGGAGCCATGATATCTACAGCCCATGGAGGTATGGGTCTTGCCGCTAAACTTTCAAATGTTGCTGGAGGAATGCAACTTTCTGATATCGAATTGAGTGAAGGAGCATTTGACTTGAAAAAATAAAATGAAGAAATTAAAGATTGTAAGTTATAACGTGAACGGTGTCCGTGCCGCATTGAAAAAAGATTTATTGGGCTGGTTGGAAATCGAAAAACCTGATGTGTTTTGTATGCAAGAAACGAAAGCCCAGATGGACCAAGTGGATCCAGAAATCTTTAAGGCTTTGGGTTACGAATATCAGTACTGGCACTCTGCAGAGAAGAAAGGATATAGTGGCGTTGCTACATTCTCAAAAGTGAAAGCAGACAATGTGGTCGAGGGTATGAAGATGGAAAAGTATGATGTAGAAGGAAGATTGTTGCGCACTGATTTTGGTGATGTTACTTTGCTCAATTGCTATTTTCCTTCCGGGTCTTCTGGTGAGGCTAGACATGATTATAAGATGGAGTTTTTACATGATCTCAGGCCTTGGGTAGATAAGCTATTGAAGAAGAGAAAAAACGTGGTGCTGGTCGGGGACTACAATGTCGTGCATCAAGACATTGACATCCATAATCCTACAAGAAAAGACAAGCCATCTGGTTTCCGTCCAGAGGAGCGGCAATGGATGGATGATTGGTTTGAAAAAGATTTTATTGACGCCTTTCGGCAAATAAAAGGCAATGTCGAGGACCATTTTACTTGGTGGTCGTATCGAGCTGGTTCAAGAAAAAGAAACAAAGGATGGCGGATAGACTACATATCGGTTTCAAAAGCCTTAAAAAAGCGGATTCTAGATGCAAAACAGCACAATGAGGCGGTTCACTCAGATCATTGCCCCATATCAATGGAACTTAGTTGGCCAAAGTAGACTTATTTAAAGGGGATAAGCTAGTTAATTAGAAGAATCGGGTGATTCGAATGACTGGTATTGTCCATATTTTTAACAAAAAGCCTACATTTGACGGATAGAAAACTACTAGTGTCAGAGGATAAAGCAAAATACGACCGAATATTCAATGAGGAATTCCTTCCTCACATTGATGCCCTTAAAACATTTGCCTTTCATTTAAGCTATAATGAAGAAGATGCCAATGATCTTGTACAAGAAACGTACATGAAGGCACATCGATTCATTTTTAAGTACCATGAAGGAACTAATGCAAAAGCATGGTTGTTTAAAATTCTAAAGAATGCTTACATCAATGAATACAGAAAGAAATCCAAGAGACCTAATCAGGTCGAATTGGAAGACTATCTGAATTACAGTGAGGAAGCAGAGGACAGAGGTTCTGGTTATCTTGATTTGAGAGCTGAGATCTTTGACAATATGATGGGAGATGAAGTTACTATCTCCATAAATGCACTTCCTATTGACTTTAGAACAGTGATACTCTTATGTGATATCGAAGGCTTTACCTACGAAGAAATCTCTAAGATTATCGATGTTCCTATTGGTACAGTACGTTCGAGACTATTCCGAGCACGTAATATGCTGAAAGACAAACTTCAGAAATATGCGGAGTCGCTTGGTTATACAAACAAAAGAGGATTAAAGAAAAAGAAAAGCTCTTCGGAAGAAGAGTGATTGTTAATTATTTGCATGATTTCATAAGATCTTTACAAACCCACGGCTATGGAAAATATTCACGACAGAATTACATTGTTTTTTGACAATGCTCTAAATGACGCTGACAAAAAAGAAGTATTAAATCAAGTGAACAACGACCCAGCTTTCGGACAAATGTTCCAAAAGGAACAAGAAATGCGAGAGATGATTAAATCTAAAGTCAAACGACCAAGTGCGAATTCAGATTTAATTCAGTCTATAAAAAATAGCATCAACATTAGCTAATTTTTTTACGGCACACAAAAAAAGAGACCCACAACAATGTTGTGGGTCTCTTTTTTATTTCTAGTCCATCCTTTTCATTAGTTCAGAATGATCATCTTCTTTGACGCTGAAAATGCTCCACGATCCAACTTATAATACATAACACCAGATGTTAAACCCATGTCTTTTGCATCCAGCGTAAATTTATGTTTGCCAACGGCATAATCTGCTGTATGTGTATAAACAATTTTACCTGTTAAATCATAAATAGTAATGGTCGCTGGACCTGCTTCCGCAAGTGTAAATTCAATTGTAGTTGCTGATCTCCACGGGTTTGGCTCATTCTGACCAAGTGTGTTAACCAATTCCACTGAAGCTTCAAGTTCTACATTGATTGATTCCAATCCTTGTCCTTGGTAGGCTTCTGATCTCGCTAAGTCATCAGTTATTGCTAAGCTCGTACTTAGGTCCTTCTCAACCTTCACTGTAAACAACACAGCATCTCCTACACTTACCAATTGATCATTATTCCAACTCATTACCATCGCTCCATTTCTTGTCGCAATGTTGGCATCACTCACAGTCAATAGTCCTGAAGTAACTTCTGTAATGTTTGTTATCGATCCATCCAATGTGAACTGGAATCCTGCA
>CALFDU010000062.1 GCA_937950315.1 uncultured Saprospiraceae bacterium
GTTTACGAAGTGGAATTTGCCATTGGCAATTTTAAAGACCACGAGGACATCATGGATGATTTTATGTCTCGGGTTTGGTACACTTCTCGTCGTCACAATTTGGTTATGCCGATGTCGCAAATGACCGTCCATCATGCCCACGAGATGACCGACAACGAAGCACTGAAATTGAACCAGTTGGAAAATTCGTTGAAGGTCTTGCCGCAGATGTTGCCGATCGAAAAAAGCAATGTCAGCGAGTTGATCGATGGTTCGGAAATCCAATATTTTGGGAAAGGCGAAAAAGTCATCAAGCAGGGAGATCCTACGGGATTGTTGTATGTGATTTTGGAAGGTTCCGCTCATTTGGAAATCAATAATGAGGATGATGAGGAGGTGGTAATTGGTAAATTGGAGCAGGGCGATTTCTTTGGAGAGATCGCTGTTTTCACGGAGAAGTTTAGTTCGTTTTCAGTGAAGGCGCAGTCTGACTTGAAGGTGATATCTGTTTCTCAGAATGAGGTGATGGAGATCGTGGAGATGAATCCGAGGTTGGCAGAGCATTTGGATGAGATGATGGATGCGAGGAGATCAAAGATCAAGGAGATTAGGTCTTAATTATTATGAATTCATTTTTTTATATAAAATGTTTTTTAAAATTTTCTTGAGACATCAAGTGCTTGTTTGAATAGATTTTATTTCTGATAGCATTTTACTTTATTTTGTCTACCGCACAAAATAAAGTAACAAACAAAAACCCACCGCTGTAGGAAAACAAGCTAAAATTTTTCCGCCTGCGCGCATCTTTAAAAACTCCACATGAGATTTTATTTTTCTATGGTTATTGGTCCCATATCGTATCGTAATTTTATCGTGCCGTGTTACACAGTTCAAAGATTTTATGCGGCGTAGGGGCAAAATTTTTTAACGCTTGTCTTCCTAATGCGGATCTTTCTAAATTGAATGGGTTTCCTTTAATAGATCCACATTTTCGAAAATAAAGATACTTAAAGAGGGGTATAGGATAGGTCAATCATATTGATTAGAAAAGTTTGTTTTATGATATGTGTATCAATAATTCATTTCTTATGTGGAGGATGCTGTAAGTATGTATGAGCAATAATTGTATTATCTTAATGGTTTACAATATGCATATAAAACAACTCAATGACAAACCAAATCCTAATTGTATTTTTCCTAACCTTTATCATTCATTTTATAAGCACCTTGTCTTATTCTGTTAGGATCGTTGGAGTAAGAACGAGGAGGATTGCAGTTTCATTTGCATTGTTCAATATCATGGTTTTGATATCTAGAACGGCCAATGGGTTTCAGGCACCGCTTCTTGCCAATCAAGTTGAGAAGAATATTCAGAATGGGGTTAGTGGTAATTTGATGGATTTTCGATTCATTTTATTGGCGGCTACTTTGGCGACAATTGTAGGCGGATTTCTTATTCCTACTTTTCAAAGATTGTTTGCAAAAGCAGTTTATCAGTTTAGTGAACATAAATCGATACCTAAATTATTGCTTCATGGTTTTTCAAAAGCTGGGATCATACAATTCAGAAACAGTTTGAAGTTGCCGGATAAAAGTAATGTGGCTGAACTTAATAATTTGAAGAATATACCCAAGAGAATATTTTTCATGAATGTTTTGGCGGTTGCGGTTTTGACGGTTGGTGTTTTGGCATCATTGTATGCAGGATATATTGATCCAGACTTACGGACAACTTCAAGTACTTTATCATCGGTCATCAATGGTGGTGCTACGATTTTGTTGTTTGTTTTTATTGATCCTTATTTATCTGGTTTGACGGATGATGTTATTGTTGGGAAATGTAGTGAGGTGGTGTTTCGGAAGTTTATCATTTGGATGGTGGTTGCAAGAGTTGTTGGGACGCTGGTGGCGCAGGTGGTTTTTGTTCCTGCTGCTAAAGTGGTGGCGATGATTTCGCAAATGCTTTGATGTGAAGAGTTCTTTTTTTATTAATTCTTGTAAGTCAACAAAAATTATTGACCAATTTCGTGTATTATACTGATTATTAATGAGTTAACACAGGTTTTGCACATTAACATAATATATGTTATTTTTGCGATTTTATTGTTATATAATTGATAATCAATACTTTAAGTGTTATATCCTATTTGGAAAAGATTACGGGAGAGCTTCCTGATCTTCAGTCAATTCCTATGGAGCAGGTTCATGGACTGTCATTGCATTTGAGAAAAAGTTTTCAGTTGTATCAACTAAGATTCCTAAGTAAAGAACTGGTCCTCTTACTCCATTCAGGAGCAAGGGATCCAATGAGTCCTACTCAAGCAATCAAGATCTTACATGTATTTCGTAACAAGTTGGAAAGAGAAGTTGTACTGGTCTTTGATAAATTGCCAGCGTACTTAAGGAGTCGATATATAGCCAAGAAGATTCCATTTATGGTTCCAGGGCTGCAATTATTTATTCCACAAATGTTGCTTGATCTCAATGACATAAGAGAAACCAAACAAGTGGAGCGTAGCTATTTTAGGCCGGCTACGCAATGTATGATTTTATATCACCTATTGATAGAAAATATATCAGGCCTAAGTCAAGCGGTGATTGCGGAAAGATTGGGTTATTCTACTATGACGATATCAAGAGCCATAACAGAATGCGAAGACAAAGGTATTGTTGTCAAAAATTCAGGTGTTGAATTTAAATACGAATCCAAACAACTTTGGCTACAGGCAAAAGGCTATATGCAATCTCCTGTTAATAAAATAGTATTCACAGAGAAACTAACTAATCTAAATAATAATCTAAAGTCCGGTATGACTGCGATGTGTCATTATACAGACTTGGCCGCTGATGACAAAGTAACTATTGCATTATCGCTAGATCAATACAAGCAACTACTCAAAGAAAGTATAGAATTCGATGACGGATACGGAAAGCTAAAGCTTGAAGTGTGGAATTACGATCCTACCATCTTATCAAGCAATAAATATGTTGACCAGCTGTCTTTATTTCTCATTATTAATGATGAGGATATTGATGCTCGGACAACAAAGGCTTTAGATAAACTGGTCGATCAATTCTATGATTAGAGGACAACAAATATTTATAGAACAGTTTGCAGACTTTCAAGATTGTTATGTCGTCATTGGAGGATTGGCTGTAGATGTACTTATGAATGAGCACGATGTACCGTTTAGGCTTACAAAAGATTTTGATATCATACTTTTGGTAGAAGCATTGCGGCCGGAGTTTTTTGAAGAGTTCTGGGCATTTATCCAAGCGGGAAATTATGAAAGAAAAGAAATCAGTATTGGTCCAAAAAAATATTATTGAATTATAAATCCTAAGTCTGAAGATTATCCATATCAGATTGAATTATTCTCAAGAAAGCCGGATGTGATTCCGGAAGTTGAAATCATCATTGAGTACCAATACCTGTTGATGAAGACATCTCCAGTCTTTCAGCAATTTTAATGGATGAAGACTATTATGAATTGACGAAAAATAATACTAAGATCATTGATGGATTGAGAATAGCCTCAGAACCACTTTTGATTTGCCTTAAAGTCAAAGCATTCATAGATCTTTCATTGAAAAAAGAAGCAGGCCAAAAAGTTGATTCCAGGGATATCAATAAACATAAGAATGATGTATTCAGATTGGCAGTGACTATTACTGGTGATCAAAAAATTGATATTCCAAAAACAATTGTGAAGGACTTAGAGATATTTTATGAAATGATTGAAAGTGAGTCACCAGATTTAAAAGGACTGCTCAAAAATATGGGGATAAATACTTCAATTAGTATAGATGAAATTTTGGGAGTTATGAGAAGGATGTTTTCTTGAAGTCAAAATTGCTTGTTTGAATTGATTTTATTTCAAATAGCTTTTTACTTTCTTTTGTCTACCGCAGAATGGGGGTTGGTTATTCTAGATGTCTTTTTTTAAAAATTTTCTTGAGGGATCATGTGCTTTTTTGAATAGATTTTATTTCAAATAACTTTTTACTTTATTTTGTCTACCGCACAAAATAAAGTAACAAACAAAAACCCACCGCTGTAGGAAAACAAGCTAAAATTTTTCCGCGGCGCGCATCTTTAAAAACTCCACATGAGATTTTATTTTCGATGGTTATTGGTCTCATATCGTATCATAATTTCATTATGCCGTGTTACACAGTTCAAAGATTTTTGGCGGCGCAGAGGCAAAATTTTTTAACGCTTGTCTTCCTAATGCGGATCCTACTTAATTGAAGAGATTAAGGATTTGGACTGTCTTTTAAATTAGAGCAACAGCTATTCTTGAATGTCCCGGAGGAACCAGAATAGAGGGTGAA
>CALFDU010000063.1 GCA_937950315.1 uncultured Saprospiraceae bacterium
AGACTGATGTTTACATTCGTAAGTAAGGGAAAAATGGATATTGATAAAGTAATTGTTTTTGATAAAATAGATCAAACTATTTCGATTCCTGGAGTTGGTGTCAAAACTGCATATAATCTTGGGTTTGGAGATTATGATAAAACAACTCAGGATGTTGATGATAAAACCAATTCCAATAATGGAGATATGAGAATCATTTTCAATACTGTTATAAATACAATCCCTCTATTTTTTCACCAAAACCCTGATTCTGCTTTATTTGTCAGTGGAAGTGAAGAAAAGAGGACTAAGGTTTATTGTCACTATGTATCAAAGAATTTTGAAACTTATTCTCAACAATTTTCGTTTTAAGGATTAGATGTTCAATATGCTTTATTTGAGCCATTTCAACCCTTCAAAGCGTATGATGGGGTTTTATTTTATCAAAAATAGTTGTATTTTCGTACCAAAGATGACAACAAAGTCAGACATAATAAAAGCTTCTGAACCTGATAAACAAAGGTCTTTAAACCTCTTAAATGAGGTTAAGGACAAGCCATTATTAGCAAAAAAGATTGAAGCAATTAATGAGTTATTTGAAAAAGTAACTTTTACAGATCCTAAAAAAGCTTAAAGCTTTTCCTCCTTAGCTTATAAAGATTTAATTCTTCGATCCCTAATAACCCAACTGGTTTAATATACTCTCTACCAGAACAAAACACTTTCTGTATAGGGAAGTGATGTTGTGATTATTTGGTGTGAATGGCATAAAACAAATTCCATTCATTGTCACTATACTATCAAAACTTCAATTTAGTCGCTTAATAGATGAATATCCTATCCGCTTTTCATCTAAAAACCATATCTTCAAGTAGACCAACTTTCAAAATCATGAGAACAACGCTTCTTAGCATGTACTTTATGCTAGTATGTGCCATCTGCACTAGTCAAGATCCTGTAGGATATGACACAGATCAACAATCAGCAGCTTATCTACAAAAAACAATCGTTACACCTCCTTCTGCAGAGGCAGCAAGCCTCGGTGAATATGGAGAATATGAGTTAAACCAATATACTGGTGTGCCCAATATTACGATTCCAGTTTATACTATGAAAGGATTTGAACTAAATGTTCCGATCAATCTATCATACAATGCTAGCGGAATCAAAGTAGCTGCGGCCCCTACCCATGTAGGTGCTGGTTTTAGTCTGACAGGTGTTCCAAGTATTTCTAGATCAACTATTGGAAAGCCAGATTTCAAGGAGAATTATTACAGTAAAGCAGATGAAATTTATGAAGGTCTATTCCAACCTAATGAATTAAGTGTTGAGGAAATAAACTTTTTGTACGCTGCCGCAAATGGGAACATTGAAACCCAACCAGACCAATTTCATTTTACTCTATTTGATCGATCTGGAAAATTTTATATTACACCATACAAAACGGTAATTCAGAAGGAATACAATGACTTACTAATTATTCCAACCTTCGATGCATTTGATGAGATCACATCTTTTAAAATTGTTGATGAATATGGTCGTAACTATAATTTTTCTGTCACTGAACAAACAAATGTGCCTTACAATGATATAGGAGGCAATGACAGTAATTTGGTAGCTGTTGAAGGAGAAGAAACATACAATTCAACTTGGTATGCATCTACAATCCTGTCTAGAGATGGCGTTGAAAAAATCACCTATACATATGAAAACATTCCTCAACAAACAGTCAGTGTAAATTTTGATCAATATACAGTGATGAATTACAGATGTTGCGACAGCGATGATGGAAATTGCCCTTCGCCTACTATCGTAAATGGTGGTCCTGGAGAATTGCCTATGACATTGAATAAGAGAAGACCAATGTCCATCACATGCGAGTTAAACAATACTGAAGTTGAAAAAGTGGAATTTGATTATGCTCTTGTAACTTGTCCAGACAAATTGACTGACGATAGACAACTTGAAAAACTAACCATCAGTCGAAAAGGTGGATCCGATCTAATAGAATTTGATTTTACCTACCATTGTGATTCAGGAAGATTAATGTTAGGCTCTTTGCAGCAAAAAGCATCGAATGGTATATTGGAAATTAACCCCTATGAATTCACATACTATCCAGGGTCAATCCCATCATTTAATTCTAACAAAATAGATCATTGGGGATACAACAATGGAATAAGTGGTATGCTGCCAACATACAATTACAACACAGGTGAACTAAATGTTTTAAATAGAGAATCCAATGTGACATTTATGAAGATCGGAACTTTAAACAAGATAAAATACCCTACAGGAGGTAGCGTTGAATTTCAGTTTGAAGCCAATGAAATCACAGAGATAAATAACGCCAATGAATGTGAACTACTACTTGACGGCTCTAACATGCCGATTATCCACGAGACATGTGATGTGAGTGGAAACGATTGTTGTAATTCAGATCCTGCTGATCCTGATGCTAGTGAAACTGTTGATGTTCTTTTCATAAATGACAATATGATCAACAATGGCTACTTGGATATAACAGCAGATTACTTCTCTTGTAGTGATTACGGTCAACAATTTAAAAAGGATGATGATGCCTCTTCAAGAATGATGAACGATGTGTTTTTTGAAGTTGAAATATTATCTCTTGATGAAAGTATTTCTTATGGCGTTTATGATTCAGATGATGCAGGAGGAAATCTAGGTTCTTTCTACAATGAAAAAATAAAAATTTCTGATGAGTTTTTATCACTTGTTGACTCTGATCATTACAAAGTCAGGGTAAAAGGAATACTGACCAGAGTGGAATGCATTTGGTATAATGACGTATTCATTACCGAAGAAATCGATAGAGAGGTGGGTGGACTGAGGTTGATCAAACAGAGTGTCTTCGATGATGCTAGTAACTCAAGTTCAAAAATTCTTGAAAAGACATACAATTATGATACAGAAGAGGACATATCTAGCGGTATCGTTTTTTCAATGCCAGACTATATCAAAACCTCCAACTTTACACAGTGTATGATCGCAGGTTTTCCAGACTCTAATGTAGACCAAGATTATTGTTGGACATTGTCCATTCTGTCCTCAAGCAATAGCGAACTCGGACAAGTCCAAGGAAGTCATATCGGATATTCCCGAGTGGAAGAAAATATTATATTGGATTTCACAAATCCAAACATTACAAATGGTAGAATTGTCTCACATTTTTCCAATGCAACATTTGGAGATGATATAGTTGACCCAGTCTTCAATGGGAAGCTACTTAAAAAAGAACTTTTCAGCGACTCAGACTTATTGGTATCCGAATCAATTTATGGATATTCAACAGAAGACAATTCATACCTAGGTGATTCTATCTTTTATGGTTATGCGGTAATCCCCAAAAAGAACCAAGACAATAAAATTCATTTCTATTTTGAGGCAAGTATAGGAGCCTATGTTTTTACTCAAACGGAAAATGACATTGATCCTGCAGATGGTGATGGACCTATAGAAGAGACTGTAATGACAAAACTACACAGAGAAATGTTTAAAAGACATCAAGAGTATCGGGTTTACAAAACTTTTGAAGAGTCGAAACTACATTATTACGATGATACAGGCGCTCAGAATACGATAACAACCCTGAATACATTTACCTATGGCTCAACAGACCATATACAAATGACAAAATCTAGTTTCATCAACTCGGATGGTAAAATTTACATAGACACTTTTTACTACAAGGACAGCTATGTTTCTGATTTTAATGTTTTTAATAATTGGAATACAAACAATAAAATATTACCTGCTTGGCAAACTGAAAAATATGTCCACAATACAGACCCAAGCAACATCATTGATGGCAATCAGACAACCTGGGTCTCACAAGGAACCTTTTCAACACCAAATAAAAATTACAGAAGAGAAGTAAGTTGGATAAATGGCAATAAAATAGATGATGGATGGGAAGAACAATATGAAATAATTGATTTTGCATTGGGATCGACGCTTATTAATACCTTTCAAGTAGATGGTTGGGCTGTTGTCCATGACTATGATTGGTCCCCTACTGGAAAACTTGTATCACACACCTATGGTGATTTTATTACGAGCTATGCCTATGATTCAAATAATGATCAATTATCAAATCAAACAAACATCAATGGAACCCAAGTAAGCTATGAGTACGACAACTTGTTGCGCTTAAGCAAATCAACCAACCTGTGTACCAATGAGGAAATGAACTACAATTACCATTACAAAGATCAACCTACTACTGTCGGTGGTACTAGTAGTATGAACTTTATCAAAACAACCCGTACATACCCTAAAACAATTGGAGGCGGAGATGAAGTTGTTGAAACCTATCAATATAGTGATGGAATAAATAGACCTACTCAACTAGTGAGAAAAAATCAATCATCTGATGGTTCTCAAGACTTGATAAAGGCTGTTGCTTATGATAATGTTGGAAGAAAAAGCAAAGACTATGAACCATTTCAGACATCGAATACTGATGGTAACTATTTCCCAATATCTGGAGTTGAGTATACAGAATATATTTACGATCAAGATCCCCTATCTAGATTAATCTCATCAACACCACCAAGCTGGTATACTACAGATATTGAGTATGGAACAAATTCTATAGCACCAGTGCCTATTTTCAATTATGAAGAAAATATATTGTACGCTGACAACGAACTGAATTGCACAATCACAACGGATCCAAATGGCAATAAAAATATTGAATGCAGTGACAAACTAGGTAGAAGTGTTTATACCGCTAGAGGTGATGAAAATTTTGTTGAGCTTGCTGAAACAAATTATGCTTACGATGAAAAAAATCGATTAGAATTAATTGTTCCTCCTGGATCAGATCTATCTAATCCCTTGAACTATGAAAATAGTTATTATGGCAATGATTTATTAAGAAGCAAAAAAATACCCGATCAAGATACTCTTAGATATGCTTATGATAATCGAGACTTGTTGCGATCCTGGAAGGATGGTATAACACATTGGGCGACTGAATACGACCAATATGGAAGGTCATTAAGAGAAGGAACATCCAAAGCCACATTTACCTATGGAACAAATAATTCTCCCAACATCACAGGTGAAAGAATCGTAAACACATATGGAACCAACATTAATGAAATAGATCAAATAGTATCTCAGACAAACCACTTGCTTTCATTGGATGAAAGTTTTACCACAAGTTATAGTTATGACCTTTGTGGTAGATTGGAATTTGAACAAGAGGTTGCAACATTAAGCGACAGAGAGGACAAGACCAACAAATACTTTTATGATGCCATCAACAATATTGTCTTAGACAGTTGCACTGTTGCTAATCAAATAACCGTTGTTGACAGCTTCATTTTTGATCCAGTTGGCAGACTATCAAAAGAATATAATAGAATAAACAACGACCCTGCCCAATTGATCTGTGAATTTGAATATACGGGCAAAGAACAAATCAAATCAGAATCAAAAGGCAATGGCCTTCAAGTGGTTGACTATACTTATCTGCCAAATCAATTCTTAAGCAGTATCAATTCCGATGTCGACCCAGACTTGTTTTATCTAAAAATATATTATGATGAAGAGCCAGATCTAGGAGGAGGTGTTTCCAGTCTAAACCCAAATGTTGAAAAAAATGGAAATATTCTTGCATTGGAATGGAAATCACAAAATAATGAAAATGCCAGTTTTTATGAGTTTGAATATGACTACCAAGATAGGATCACCAGTGGCGACTATACTGAAATATTTAATTTTCAAGGTACCCTAAACCAAGTTGCTCAAGACTACTACAACACGGATTACACCTATGACATAAGAGGGAATATTACAAGTCTGAACAGGAATAGTAAAATCGATGAAAACAATTTTGCATCGATTGATGACCTGAGCTATAGCTATTTGGATGCCACCAACACTTCCAACAAATTAACCTCAATTGTAGATCAAGGGGTAAGTAATGACACCATACCTGGCTACTCTGCAGGAACAGGAGATTATGTCTATGATGATAATGGCAATATTACTTTTGATCCTTCCAAAGATGCGAACATTGGCTACAACTATCTTAATCTCCCAGATAGCATCAGTATCACTGCAGACACAAACATTCAAATCAACTATCTATACAATGCCTCAGGTGAATTGAAAAGAAAAATTCATTTAGCCAATGACTCGATTATCAGTTCAAGAGATTATTACGGCGGCATAGAAGTTGAAAACAGTCTAGTCAATATTGTTCATTTTCAAGGCGGATACATAAGGAGAAGAGACAACATCGCCCATGGTCAGACACTAAAGCTAAGTGGTCAGCAAGATGAAGATGAAATCTATTGCGCCAAGGTGATTGAATCAAAGCAAAAGATCATGGATGGAGCCATAGTTGAGTATTTGGCTCAAGACTCCATTTGTATTGACTCACTCTTCAATCCACAACTCGGAAGCGATTTTCTAGCCTTGGTTGATACGGTAGGTTGTGCCAATCAAAATCAATGGGTATACCACTTTACGATCAACGACCATTTAGGAAACATACGAGTAGTATTTACCGACAGTGATTTAGACGGTGAACCAGAAATTGTTGAGAACTTCAATTATTATCCATTTGGTTTAGAATTTCATAATGTTGATAACGCAGGTTTGGCAGATTTTGATTATACTTATAATGGAAAAGAGAAGCAGTGGGAAGTTGGGTATTTGAATTATGGGGCTAGGTTTTATGATGCGGAGATTGGGAAGTTTATGACTGTTGATCCACTTGCCGAAGACTATGATTTTCAATCTCCTTATGCGTATGCTGCGAATAATCCTATTCTATACGAGGACATAATGGGGTTAGGTGTTGAAACAATTTATAGAAACAAGGTCACAGATGAAGAAATAGAAGTTACAGATGGTGTAGATAAGACTATCGAGGTCAATGAGACAGACTTTGAGACTGCAGTTATTTTTGCATCTTTAATAAACCCTGTAGAAGAAGATGGCAATTTGCATTCTGAAAGTATAGTTGGGCTTTATAATGAATTTTATGATAGTGTGAATTCCTATGACGAGATCAGCTTTACTAATGTTTATGATCATTATTATGGAGGACCAAAACTCACGTCAGACGCACCGATTGCTGGAACAATACCTGGAGTAGGTGGGTTCAAAAAAACTGCAACAAAACAATCAAGTGGTTGGATTGCTAGCAAGATTTTTGGCAAGTTGGAGAAATCGATTCAAGATAAATTAATTACAGCAATGAAAAAAGGAATTGTTGCCCCAGTAAACAATAGTGGGATTGTTAAATTAACTGCCTCACAAGCAAAACAATATCCTGGGTATACACATAAATTGAAAATACTAGGAAAAGGTACAGATATTAGAATTTATGGCACCCAGGGTAAAAACGGACATTTCTTTTTTGATAAATTAGGTAAGCACTAATGAAGGAATTTATAAATAAAAAGGGTTTAGTAGATCTGGAGCATTGTTTTTTAAAATGTAAAGCATCATTTCAAACATGTATGAAAATTGAAGAGAATAAATATTTACTAAATGAAATTAAAGGATCTAACAAGGGCTTAATATTGAAGAATGATAGTGTTAAGATTATTATTGATCATGAAGCTTATGGCGAGTCAATTATTGATGTTAGAATTAATTTGTTAAATATCGAACTAGATGAAATTATTGGACACTATCGCTATATAGAAAACCTTGAAGGTGATCCTTTAGATGATTTTTTATTTTTTATCTAAAAAAAACCAACATGGTGAAGGAAAGTAATGTCACTATTAACTTGTATCGCAATTATTTTAGATATGCAGAAATTTCATTTGACTCTAGAAAGGGTATAATGTCAATAGATTTTGTGTATCCAACTTTTGTTGAATTTGACTCATGTGAAAGTGAAAATATCCTTTCGAAAAAATCTAAGATTAAAGAGAGTCTATAAAACTTGGGAAGGTAAAATTTTATACAAAATTTACTTGTGTAAGTTTAAAATAAAGTCATTGATTATGTACAGTTGAAGATATCCCACATAGAGGGAGAATATTCAAATGTTATTGAAATTGGAAATCGAGAAGAATATTATGCGCGATGTAAATAATGACTTTGCAATTAGTCACAATTGATTTCATAAATGCAAGTTTATATACAAGCCAGATAATCCAATCCACCAGATCAACTCTAAGAGGTTCAATTGCTCTCATTGATAAATTGTAGGTGAGTTAAATTAAGTGCCCTCAGTTAAGAGCTTAGGGCTATTCTGAGTGATTTCTATTTGTAAGTTCAGCTTGAAAATTATCTCAAATATCAAGTATATCAAGCATAGTGATTATTTCTTCCAAATAGAGCTTTACTCATATGATACCTGAAGAGAAGGTTGATTCAATTAAAACATGAAATACATTCAATTATGAATTCTACATATAGCTTCAAAAGGTCGTTAGATCAATTTTAAGTGACTATTATGAGTAAGGAAACTATTGGGGAGTGCTTGATAAGTAGACTCTAAGAGTCAAAAGGTTGTAGAGAAAAGTAAAAGTGAATGGGGCTTAGTTGAACAAACAAAAATTAATAACTAAATTAGCTTAACAGAAAACCTTGCCTCATAGGAGGATCAAGAAAATATAAGCGTAAGTTGTATTTGACTATTGAGAAGTCGCTAACAATCTAAAGTCGTACAAATACATACTCTCGCTTCACGTCTTTGCGTGGGGCTATTGTGTATTTGACGATGGGGTTTAGCGACACCTTCAATAGGAATACTCTTCCAGTCCCACGTTTATTTTCAATTAATCAGATTGCAAGGGATGGCAATTAGTTAAACTATTGAAAATGTCGCTATTAAGAAAGATTGTTATTTTGCTGCTACTTGTAGCATCTACAGAAGCAAATGCTCAGCTATTAAGAGAAGTACACTCCAAGGGTCATGTATATATGATTGAAGATGAAATTAAAAGTGTGAATGAAAATGTCACATATAGATTCTTCTTCAATGAAACTGGCAAACAAGTTATGTACTCCAAGAATCGTGGTGAGTTAGTAAGATTTGATTTATTGCAAATTGTTGATGGTATGTGGAGGTGTGAAGATGAACAAGGAATAATTGTTTTCAACGTTACTGACTTGGTGTTAGAAATGTTTTGGGAGGAGGATGAGGAACTTCATCAATGGAAGTATTCTAAAAAGTGTGTCATTAAAATTCCACAATAATATTTGATTAGTAAAAAGCCTTCAAAAGAAGGGAGGTTTTTTACTAATCAAATAGCTTTTTCTAGTCTGGTATTCTTTCTGGAAACTCTCTTTTGAGTGTTCTTATTATTGCTGGCCATCCTCTTGTTTTTCGTTGCCAACTTTTCTTGTTGTATTGTAAAGTTAGGTATAATTGTTTTTCGAGAGCTTGTTCATTTATAAATGCCCCTTTTGTTTTTGTCGCTTTTCTCATAACTCGATGCAAGGCTTCCACTGAGTTTGTTGTGTATGTTGCTCGCCTAAGTTCTTTGGGATAGTCAAAGCTAACGCTGAGTTCATCCCAGTTCTTTTTCCATTTCTGCGCAATATCTGGATATTGTTTCCCCCACTTTTCATCAAACCTATCCAATTCTCTTAGAGCTAATTTTGAGCTGTCTTTGTTATACATTTTTTTCAAGTCTTTGCATACTGCTCTCAGGTCTTTCCAACTTACATGCTTGACACTTGTCCGAACCATATGTACAATACATCTTTGTACGATGGATTTTGGGTATACTGCTTCTATTGATTTACTGAAGCCTTTCAAGCCATCAACACAGAAAAAGATTACATCCTGAACTCCACGTTCGCGTATATTTTCTAATATTCTTCCCCAATGTTTAGCGCCTTCTGACTCACCTATGTAAAGGCCTAAAACATCTCGATTTCCGTCAAGATCAACACCAAAAACAGTATAAACTGCCTTTGTTTCTACCTTTCTATTTTCTCTGACTTTAAAATGAATTGCATCTAAATATATGATTGCATAAATATCCTCTAGTGGTCTTGACTTCCATTCTTCTATTTCATCTATAACTCGATTTGTAACACTTGTTATAAAAGATGGGCTGTAATTAACACCGTACATTTTTCGAAAATGTTCGCTTATATCTGCGTAGCTTGTTCCAATTGCATACAGCGATAGCATTTGTTGCTCTATATCTGGTGCAATATGACGCTCCCACTTTTTCACAATCTCTGGCTCAAAACTACCAGCTCTATCTCTTGGAGGATTAACAGTAAGTTCGCCTGCGCTTGTCTTTAAAGTCTTTTTGGTTGTACCGTTTCTTCGATTCTTCTCTGATTTAGTCTCCGCTAAATGTGCTTCCATCTCTTCATCATAGGCTGCTTGCAATATTCTACCTATTAAGCTTGTCAACGCCCCACCTTCACCAGTAAAGCCTTTTCCTGATCGCAATTTCCTAATTGCCTCTTTTTCAAAACTGGCATAATCGAACGGTTCTTCTTTTTTCTTTGTCATGTTATCAAATTTATAAACTTTTATAATTTGACACACTTTTCAGAATACCCTCTCATCAATTGAGATCCATCAAAACTTATGACACAAACGATACAAAAAAGTGATCATCTAAATGTCCATCAATAAACTTTTTTGATTGCCAAATGATCAAGTTTGAAAAATGTAAATTGAATCAAAGATTAATGAAATTAAGCCTTGAAACAAAGATTGTTTTCAGCTAAAATGCGATTATCTTTCTGAAACCCAAGACCTCATTGTCTTTCAGGACGAGGCACCTTAAAAATAGCCTATAGAAATAATGAATATTATTGCTTTTTATGCAAAAAATACTATTGATATTATACCTAAATAGAAAGATTTAGCTGGATATGCTCTCTAAAAAAAAAGGCACAAAACAACTTTAAAAACTTATTAATTAAAAAAATGTCAAACCAAATCACAGGACTATCTGGAGAATACTTTGTTGCCGCTGAACTTCTAAAACGAAACTTTCAAGTGGCTATGACAATTGGGACAGCAAAAGCAATTGACCTTATTGCTATAGATGACTCCATCGGAAAAACATTTAAAGTTCAAGTGAAAACGCTGAGGAGTCAAAACTGCTTTACTTTGCATACCTCTAAAATTATCCCTGAAGCAATTTACTTTTTTGTTTTTTTGAATGAGATAGAAGTTGAACCATCTTACTTCATTGTTAAAGGTGAAGAGCTTTTAGATAGGCCAAAGCATTTTTATGGCTCCAGTTTGGGTAGAGAAGATAAGAGAGAGACAGTAAATCAAGGTCCTTTGCAAGAATTCAAGAATAGATGGTCCATAATGACCTGAAACGAAGGATTGAATAACAACAAAGAATATTAATTCATCGGTCACTGTACATTATGGTAAGTCAATCAGTATATTGGTGAGAAGTTAAACCAACTAGATCCAATTAATGACACACCAAGAACTATCCAACTTCATTTGGACCATAGCAGACGACGTTCTAAGAGGCTTATTTAAGAATCATGAATACGGAGACGTAATTATGCCGTTCCTCGTTCTACGACGCTTAGATTGCGTCCTAGAGCCACAAAAGGATAAAGCATATAAGCTATACGAAGAGTATAAAGGAAAGATAGATGATCCAGCTCCCATCATAAGTGGAAAGTTAGGAACTCCGTTTTACAATACCTCTAAGTATGATCTATCTAGATTGAAAGGAGACGCAAAGAACATCAAGATTAATTTCACAAACTATCTAAATGGGTACAGTCAAAACGTTCTAGATATTATCGAAAACTTTCAACTAGACAAACCAGTAGAGAAGCTCCAGAAAAACAATAGGCTGTACCAATTGATAGATAAGTTTACCGAGGTAGATTTACATCCCAATAAAGTAGATAACAGACTTATGGGTCAAGTCTATGAAGAGCTACTAAGAAAGTTTTCTGAGATGTCCAATGAGACCAGTGGTGATCATTATACACCTAGAGATGTTGTTCGGTTACTTGTTGCTTTATTATTTGAAGAAGACAAGAAAAAATTGAAAGGACAAGGTGTAGTGAGATCTATATTCGATTGCTGCTGTGGAAGCGGAGGAATGTTGACAATCGGAGAAGACTACATCAAGGACCATATCAATCCTGATATCAAACTTAGATTATTAGGTCAAGAGCTAAATCCTCAAACCTACTCAATCTGCAAGTCAGACTTTTTGATAACAGGAGAAGATCCAGACAACATAAGACTCGGCTCCTCGCTTTCAGATGATAAGTTTCAAGGAATGAAGTTTGACTATATGGCAACCAATCCTCCTTTTGGTGTTTCATGGAAATCAGAGAAAGAATTTATAGAAAGTGAAGCATCAAATCCTAATGGAAGATTCCATGTAGGAACCCCTAGGACATCCGATGGCTCATTCTTGTTCCTTCAGCATCTTATATCAAAGCTTGAAGATAAAGGAGGCCGTTTAGGCATCGTATTCAATGGCTCTCCACTCTTTACAGGAGATGCTGGAAGTGGAGAATCTGAGATACGAAAATGGATCATAGAAAATGATTGGTTAGAGACTATTGTTGCCTTACCAGATCAACTATTTTTCAACACAGGAATTACCACATATATCTGGATAGTGACCAATAGCAAATCAAAGAAACGAAAAGGTAAAGTACAGCTCATAAATGCTGCTAATTACTTCAAACCTCTTAAGAAATCATTAGGATCGAAACGGAAGGAGATCACAGAAGATCAAAGGAAAAAACTAGTAAAAATCTATACATCATTCAAAGAATCTGAAGATTGTAAAATCTACGACAACAACTATTTTGGATACAGAAAAGTAACTGTAGAAAGACCATTACTTGATGAATCAGGAGATCCTATTAAAAAGAAAGATGGAAGTATCAAACCTGATAGTAAGAAACGTGATACAGAACGTATTCCTTTGCAAAGAGATATCCAAGACTACTTTGATAATGAAGTGGCTACACATGTACCTGATGCATGGATGGACAGAAACAAAGATAAGGTTGGTTATGAAATAAATTTCACTAAATATTTTTATAGATACAAACCATTGAGACCCCTAAAAGATATAACAAACGAAATATTAGACTTGGACAAAATAACAGAGGATTTGATGAAAAAATTGAGTCTGTGAAAAAATATAAAAAATATAAAGCAACAAAAATCGAATGGCATACAGCTGTTCCATATAATTGGACCTTGAAGAAACTCAAGCAAGTTGCTTTAATTAGGAATAGCTCTGTCGACAGACACATTTTCGAAAGCGAAGTACAAGTAAAGGTGCTTCATTATCCAGATTGCTATAAGAATGAAATCATTAAAGCTAGTTATAAATTCAAAAAAGGGTCGTGTTCAGATACTGAGCATGAAAAGTTCTATTTAAGGAAAGGAGACGTGGTTATAACAAAGGATTCCGAGAAACCTGATGACATAGCAGTTCCATGTTATATTTCTGAAGATTTAGACAATGTAGTTAGTGGCTATCATTTGACAATAATCACACCTGATACCGAGCTGATCGATGGGGCATTTTTATTACGGTATTTACAATTTCAAGGTTCTCGTAATTATTTTGAAATAGAAGCTAATGGAATAACCAGATTTGGCCTTGGCCAAAGGTCTATTTTTAATTATCCCGTTTTACTCCCACCTATTTGTGAACAAAAAGCCATCGCAAAATACCTAGATACCAAAACCACACTCATAGACTCGCTCATAGAAAAGACAAAAAAGAAAATAGCCTTACTCCATGAACAACGTACTGCCATCATAAATCAAGCCGTCACCAAAGGTTTAGACCCAAAAGCTAAAATGAAAGATAGCGGTGTTGAATGGATTGGGGAGATTCCTGAGAGTTGGACAAGAAAAAGACTAAGTACCATATCATGTAAAATTGGAGACGGTATTCATTCCACACCTAAATACATAGACAAATCAAACTATAAATTCATAAATGGAAACAATTTAAACGATGGAGTAATTCGAATCGCCTCATTAACGAAATCCGTCTCCAAAATTGAATTCGAAAAACATAAGATTGAATTAAATGATCGTACTATATTGTATTCAATAAATGGTACAATTGGTAATATCGCATACTATAAATCAGAAAAAGTAATTCTCGGGAAAAGTGCTTGCTATTTAGTTTTAAACGATTGTGTGGATCTAAAATTTGTTTTCTACACGTTAAAAAGCTCATACCTAAAAGAATATTTTAAATTCCACTTGACTGGTTCAACAATTAAGAATCTATCACTAGAAACTATTCGGAAAGCATGGATTAGTTTCCCACCGTTGGATCAACAGAGAATAATTTCCGATTTTATTGAAAAGAAAAATACTTTATATAATCAATTAATTGGCAAAGAAGAAAAAAGGAATACTCTTCTCAAAGAATACCGCCAAGCCCTAATCTCAGAAGTCATCACAGGAAAGATTTGTGTACTTGATGAAATACCAACAGCATGACCAAACACTACACAGAAACAAAACTGGAGATTCATATAGAGCAACAATTACTAAACTCAAATTATGAGTCCATTCATTATTCTAAAGTGAACAGAGGCTTGTGTATTGTCCCAGAGGAATTTATTACTTTCATCAAAGACAGCCAGCCCAAGGCGTATAAAAAACTACAAGCAGCGTATGGTGAACAAACAGATAGAAAACTAATTCAAAACACCAGTGCTGAAATCAGCAAGTATGGCATCGTTGAATTTTTACGAAAGGGCTTTAAAGACAGAGGTGCACAAATACAGACAGTTTACTTCAAGCCAAATAGCAGTCTTAATCCTGAACATGTTGAATTATATCAAAAGAATAGATTCACAATCATCAGACAATATCACTTTTCAACAAAAAATGAACAATCAATAGATGTGGTCCTTTGCCTCAATGGTGTGCCTATTATTACTATTGAGCTTAAAAACAAATTTACAGGACAGACAGTAGAGGACGCAAAAAAGCAATACAACACTAGAGATCACAAAGAACTTATCTTTCAGTTTAAAAGATGCCTAGCACACTTCTCTGTTGATACCGACAAAGTTTACATGTCTACAAGACTTGAAAAGAAATACTGGATGCCATACAACAAAGGCATTATTAACCCAATAAAAGAAGACGATCATAGAACACATTACTTCTGGGATGATATTCTACAAAAAGATAGCTTGCTTGATATCATCGAGAATTTTGTAATGCTAGTTGAAGAAACTGAAGTCGATTATGATCCTGTCAAGAAAAAGGTAGTAGAGAAAAAGAAACCGATCCTTGTATTCCCCCGATATCACCAGTTGGATGTCATTAGAAGCATACGAGATGAAGTGAAAGAGAAAGGAGTCTCTAGGGATTTCCTCATACAGCACACTACAGGCGCAGGAAAGAGTTATGAGATAGGATGGTTAGCTCATATCCTTTCTTCTCTCTACAGACGTTCAGAGGACTCTGACAGGCTCTTTGATTCTATTATAGTACTAACAGACCGAAAAGTACTAGACAAGCAACTACAGAAGACTATAGCCTCCTTAGCGCAAGTTCCTGGTGTGGTACATCCAGTTGATAAAACTTCTCAACAGCTCAAGGAATTTATAGAAAAAGGAAAGAGTGTCATTATTTCAACTGTACAGAAGTTTCCTGTAATCAGTAACTCTATTGCTGAATTGAAAAATAGAAATTTTGCCATCATCATTGATGAAGTTCATTCCTCTCAAAGTGGAGAGACTTCAAAGCATGTAAAGAAAGCCTTATCAAAAGCCAACTTTGACATGCAAGAAAATGAAGAGTATGATGACTTTGATGCAAGGATTATGAAAGAGATAGCAGCAAGAGGAAAGCAGGCAAATATCTCATACTTTGGTTTTACTGGTACGCCAAAAGGAAAGACCTTAGAACTATTCGGAGATAGGAAAGAACAAAAAATGGCTGATGGTGAAACAGAAGTGACATTCCACCCCTTCCATACTTATACAATGAAGCAATCTATTGCTGAAAAGAATACTTTCTATGTCCTTGAGCATTATACCACCTATAAAAGATATTTCAAGCTGCATCAAGTAGCTGCTGAAGATAAGGAAGTACCTAAGAGTAGAGTACAAAGACAATTGGTCAACTATGTAGATCTTCAAGCTTTTACCATCAAAGAGAAAGTGAAGATGATGATAGATCACTTCATTCATCATACTGCCAAAAAGATAACTGGAAAAGGAAGAGCAATGGTAGTAACAAAATCAAGACTGCATTGTGTGAAGTATGCTTTAGCCATGAAAGCACATATGAAGGAACTAGGTCTACCCTACAGTTGCCTTTGTGCGTTCTCAGGAAGTCTCACTAATCCAGATGATGGAAAGGAATACACAGAGAACAGCATCAATGAACTTGAAAATAAAACCACAATTCCATATGCACTGAAAGATCCACGATATAGAATACTTGTAGTCGCAAACAAGTTCCAGACAGGTTTTGATGAACCCTTGTTACATACCATGTTTGTGGACAAGAAACTAAGTGGCTTACAATGTGTACAGACTCTCAGCCGACTAAACAGAAGAACAGGAGGAAAGAACGATACGTTCGTAATGGATTTTGCTAATGAATGGGAGGACATCCATGCCGCTTTTCAACCATATTATCAGGCTACTTACTTACAAGGAGAAACAGAACCTAATCGACTTTATGATTTGGAAAGGGAGATCAAGAATTATCATTTATTCACAGAGTATGAAATAGATGAGTTTGTAAAAATATTCTATGATCCCAGCCAAAAAGATGAATCAGGACTTCCTATTATTGAAAAAGTAGTTGATAAGTACACCAACATAGAAGAAGAGGACCAGAAAGCAGACTTTAAGTCAAAGATCCAATCCTTCATCCGACTTTATGCTTTCATAGGTCAAATAATGGACTTTCAAGACCTATCTCTAGAGAAGCTATATATCTTCCTCAAGTTTGTAAACAAAGCCCTACCAAAAGAGGATGAAGGCGATGATATATCAGACATCCTTAATGCAGTTGATTTAGATTCATTTAAGATTGAGAAACGCTTTGAAGGTAGTATTCAATTGGAAGACATAGACGGGGGCGTAGAAGGCTTAAAACCAGATGGTGGACGTACACCTAAGGAAGAGGAGAATGACTTGTTGTCGGAGATTATAGAGGTGCTGAATGAGACTTATGGTGCTGACTTAGGAGAAGAACACAAGGTACACTTAGCACAAGTAGAAAAACGACTTGAGAACAGTGATGAGCTGCATGAGTCATTCAAGGGAAATAACACAGAGGAAAACAAAAAGTATGTGTTTGATAAGATCATGCAGAACATCTTCTTATCTTACGTGAATGACAACTTTGATTTCTATAAAGCTGTGTCGTCAGGTGATCAAAAGTATTTTGTGACTGATATTCTATATCAGAACTTTAAGAAAAAGTGGGATAAAGGAGATATACCAATCAATCTTAATCTTTATGACCGAGAAGGAGGAGATTTAGATATGGTGGCCGAAGATGGTCCTAAATAAAAATTAATTTAAATGGAACTAGTTTACCTATATATTAAAAAGTTTAAAAATATAGAAGACAAGGAATATAATTTTAGTCCTTCAGTTCAAGGAGCTTATGATAAAAAGAAAAATTTAATTTCTATAACAAACAAAAACAACAATCTTGGAAATGATTTTTTTGGTAAAAAAATAAAAAATATAACAGCAATTCTAGGGAAAAATGGTTCTGGTAAAACAAACCTCATTGAAGCAATTCTTATAGCCTTGGAGCGTGCAACTACAAATGAAGTGGGAGAAATGGTAGCCATTTGTAAAATGTCGGATGCACGGTTGGTGAAATTTTTTACCAATTTTCACTGTGGAATAGACTCTCAAGTAATTACTTATGAAACTTTCGCAGAAACAGTAGAAGGCTATAATCTCGGAGATGAAAAGTCAACACATAAAGTCATTTACTATTCTTCCATTTTTGACGGATCAGATATTGCACTCAATAAATCAAGATATTTTTCAGATTTATCTACAAATAGATTAGCAAGAGATGCAACTTCACCTAATGCTTATGTCGGGGATGAATTGATTAGAATGATAAATTTTTTGAGTTCGGATTTTGATTTAATTGAAGACAAATTCAATTATCCAGATAAGATTAAATTATCTGTAGCACCTGTAAAAATTAAAGATGAGATAATATCAAAATATCCTGCATCTATGTATAGTGATTTTGTGGCTTTATTGGTGGATGAGATTGAACAGGAATCTGAAGAAAAAGCTACAAGGATAAAAGCTCTCCTATTATCAGTAGTAGTATCTTATGAAAGATCAAGCCCAATATATATATTGGAAGATCAAAAGAAAGAGCTTATAGAAAAATACATGCAAACTAATCAGCTTAAACTCCTTATCGAGCTAATTGCATTAATAATAATCTCAGACCCATTTCATAAGAGTAGATATGATACAAAGCAAATTATTGAGGATCTACAAAACTTATATGATTTAAAATCTGAGAGTGATTTAAAAACTAAAGTAGAGGCACTGAATGATCTCAAGTCTGCAATAGGATTCATTGCCAACCTTAACCTTAAATTTTATCCTTTTAAATATTTATGGTACTATCAAGAACAACCAGCAAGAATATCAACTGGAGAAAAAGTGTTTCTTTCCCTTTTTTCAAGGCTTTTTGAAAACTTAGAAAATTCTGATAATGATAGACTAATAACAATCATTTTAGATGAACCAGATTTAGGTCTCCATCCAGAGTGGCAGAAGAAATTTTTAAACTATTTTATTAATTATATTGAGAATGATAAATGCAAGTATAATTCTACACAAATAATTATTACATCGCATTCACCATTTATAACATCGGACCTCCCAAAAGAAAACATAATTTATTTAGGTGGAACAAGTAAGAATCAGACTTTTGCTGCTAATATACACATGCTCTTAGCTGATTCTTTTTATATGGAAGATGGACTTATAGGTGAGTTCGCCAGAACTAAAATAATGGAAGTAGTAAAACACCTAGAATCCAATAAGAAAGAACACACTAACCTTACGAAAGAATACATATTTGAAATAATCAATATGATTGGTGAGCCTACTGTCAAAGCAAGACTACTTGATGAATATTTTATGGTATATAATATTCAAGGAGATGTTAGGATAGCTTTACTTGAGAAAGAAATTGAAAAAATCAAAAGAGAAAAGCGTGATTAGCATTCTAGACCATATAAGTCAAGATAAGCTCGATAAATTATGTGAACAACATTATGCTCATGTCTTGAAGCCATCTTTTAGCCCTCATATAATTAGGGATGAACTAAAAAAGGTTATAAGTATTCATGGATATAACAATCCTACGCAAGTCAACATTGTATCATATATTCTTAATAATTTCAAATCAATCATCTCGAGTAAACCTATAAATTTAGAGAATCATATTTCATATTTTAAAAGCAGAGGATATGATAAACATATAGAAGGTCATATAAACAAACCCTTTAGGGTTGCCCTCTTAAATGCTTTTGCATACGAAAAATTCAGAAAATGGGATTCCGCAGTCAAGTTAGCACAAGGCTTAGACCTTAAGTCTTGTCCGTATTGTAATGCTCAATATACTTTGGTGACAAAGCAAAAATCTAAAAATAAACTAGCATTTCAATTAGATCACTTTTACCCAAAATCACATTATCCATATTTAAGTTTGTCTTTTTATAATTTGATTCCTTGCTGTAGTGTTTGCAATAATTCCAAATCAAATAAACCCACTAATATGAAGGGGTCTTATCACCCCTATTCAAGGGAGTCTGTCTCAGATGATTTTTCCTTTTGTACAGATAATTTAGATGTAGTCAAAGCATATGTGAAAGGAAAAACAAAATTCTCTGTGAAAATAAATGATGAAGAAAAGTTATCGGTTAAAGCAAAAAAGCACCTAGATGATTATTCAATAAAAAAGCTGTTTGAGAGACATGATGACATAGTGGAAGAAATTGTTTGGAAAAAGTTTGTATATGTTGAAGAATACAAAAAACAAATTAGAACAGACTTTGGTCCGACCCTCTTTTTAAATGAATATGATCTAGAAAGATTTATTATAGGAAACTACACTAAAAAAGAAGATACACATAAAAGACCATTAAGTAAATTTGCAAGTGATATCGCGAGAGATCTAGGTTTAATAAGATGAAAGATACAATTGATATATACAGACTGGTTAAACTTCCAACACAAGCAAATAAAAGCTAACTGGCTATCAATAAAAGTCTGCATGACAGATAAGGCATGAATTACAACCAATTGCCTCAAAGTCGCTTAAAATAAGCAGAAGAAAAGATTATAACTGAATAAAACAACTTACATGACAAGATTAATTACACCTGAGAAAATCATCTTACAAAACAACAAAGAGATTACTGAATCCGTCATCCAAGAAATAATTGCAGAGGATCCATCAGTAATTGGATTAGGTGACTTGGTCCTTAAAGATGTTGAAAGGTCGCAACCACGTGCAGGAAGGCTTGATTTGTTATTACAAGATCCTGAGTCCAATAGAAGATATGAAGTTGAACTACAGCTTGGAAAAACCGATGAAAGTCACATAATAAGGACGATTGAATATTGGGACATAGAAAGGAAAAGGTATCCTCAATATGATCACTGTGCTGTCATTATAGCTGAAGACATAACAAGTCGATTCCTAAACGTCATAGGACTATTTAATGGACATATACCAATAATTGCAATTCAGATGAATGCATTCAAAATACATGAAGACATAGGGCTTGTATTCACGACTGTACTTGATGAATTACCTCTCGGATTGGTAGATGAAGATGAAAACATCAGAGAGGTTACTGATAGATCATATTGGACCAAAAGAGGATCTGAAGCTACAGTAAAAATAGCAGATGAAATCATGGCTGTAATAAGCACTTTTTCAAGCAGTTATGAATTGAAGTATAATAAATTCTACATTGGTCCAGCAGAACATGGAAGAGCTTACAATTTCATGGTTGTAAGACCACGTAAAAATCACGCACAGCTTGATATTAAACTGCCAAAGTCAGAAGAAGTAGATAAGATCATAGAAGACAACCATCTTGACGATATGGGCTATGACAAGAGATATAATGCATATCGTATCAGACTATCGAAAGGAGAAGTTCAAGAGAAGAAGGATGTTATCACTAATCTATTGAAACAAGCAGAAAATAGTTTCAGATAATTCAATTAAAATTAAACACTCATAATCGATAATAACATGGGAGCAGAACCAATTATAAAGGCTACAGAGAGCACTGCAACAAGAAATTCGAAAGAATCAGATAACTCGCATGCGAAAGTAAAACGAGGCTATACAGATGAACTAGTATTGGGAATTTGTGCGCCGATAGGTACTAATAAAATACCTGTTATTGATGAGATTGAAACTAAACTAAAAGATGATTATGGTTATGAAGTAGAGAGAATAAAACTATCAACATTGATAAGTGATTTATATGATGAAGATATAGAATCTATTAAAGATAAAACGGCCGCGTTTTCTGAGACCTTGCATAAGATAAAAGGAGGAAATCATCTCAGAGCAGAATCTAATAATAAATCAATTTTAGCGGATTTTGCTGTTGCTCAAATAAATAAAGATAGACACCTAAGGCACACAGGTGTTGAAAATAAAATGGCAGATACTGAAGAGTTAAAATCACAGAGAAAATGTTTTATTATTGACTCGCTGAAGAACACAGATGAAATAAATTTACTCCGTTTAATTTATCGAGACATGTTTTATCTATTTAGTATTTATTCACCTCTACCTGAAAGAATCACTGTTCTAACTGAAAAAGACTTATCTGTAACTGAAATTGACGAGTTAATTCAAATGGATGATAAAGATGATTCTGGTCAAGATGTAAGGAATACATTTGTAGAGGCAGATTTTTTTGTGCGAGCATCTAATGCAAACTCAGAATCCGTAAGTAAAAATGTTGATAGATTTCTGAATTTAATATTTGAGGCTGAGATAGTTACACCATTACCTCATGAAATTGCAATGTATAAAGCAACCTCAGCCGCAGGCAATTCAGCTTGTCTATCACGTCAGGTAGGAGCTTGTATTACTGATTCAGATGCCAACCTACTCTCTGTAGGCTGGAATGATGTTCCTAAGGCTGGTGGAAATTTATACACAGAAGGCTTAAAAGTTGATAATAGATGTTTCAAGCTTGATGGGTATTGCAGAAATGATTTCCATAAACAGCAAATAGCAAAAGATATTGTTGATAGAATTATTTCACTTGAGTCATTAGAACCCAAAGATGAAGATACCTTAAGGAAAGACCTTACGAACTTGGTCATGAGGTCGCAAGTAAAAAACTTAATTGAATTTTCTAGAGCAGTTCATGCAGAAATGCATGCGATAATAACTGGATCACAATTGACAGGATCCAAAATGATTGGTGGAAAGCTGTTTTGTACAACATATCCATGTCATAATTGTGCTAGACACATTGTTGCTGCTGGAATAAAGGAGGTTCATTATATCGAACCTTACAAGAAAAGCCTTTGTTTAACTTTACATGATGATTCTATGACAGAGGATGAAAAGGATGAAACAAAAGTGAAAATACTGGTATTTGATGGTGTCGCTCCAAGAAGATATTTATCATTGTTTAGCAAGCGACTAAATAGAAAAGATGAGAAAGGAGAACTGAAAACATTAGATAAAGCTATAATATCACCTCGAAATAGAGTACCTTTACAATCGTTGATCACGCTTGAGAATCAAGTAATTCAGTCACTACCAGAAGATTAACCAACTATGTCAAACATCAAAACCATAAAATCAAAACCAGTTAAGCCAACAAAATTAGTTAGAAATGGCAAGGTAGTTAGATTTTCTTCTCACTCAACAAAGAAGATTTTGACATTCGCTTCTACAGTAAAGCAAAACACCAAATCTTTATAATTTAAGCCCAACTTAAGTCTATTTCCACTTTGCTTTCATTTAAACCATTATTTGTATAAAAGGGATGTATTGTACCTCACTTGTATCCCACTCCACTTAATGCGCTGATTATCAATATCTTACACTTTCTGTATTGGGAAGTGATCATTTGAAACAATTAGTTCTTAATAATAATTCATGACAGGAATTGAGAGATATCAAACAGAAATTGGAACAAGCAATTCTCCAAATGATAGACTGATGTTTACATTCGTAAGTAAGGGAAAAATGGATATTGATAAAGTAATTGTTTTTGATAAAATAGATCAAACTATT
>CALFDU010000064.1 GCA_937950315.1 uncultured Saprospiraceae bacterium
TATCCGCAGATTCAGCCTTAAGTAGGATGAGTGTTGAGGAGTACATCGAGAATTGCCCTGAGGAGCGTCGCCTCGCAATGAATGAATTGCGGGAGATGATCCTCAGGGCTTTTCCATTAATGGCAGAGACTACCCAGTATAAAATGCCTACCTATTCGCTAGACGGTGAGATTGTATTTGCCTTTGCCAGCCAGAAACACTACATGGCTTTTTACGTTTGTCACCATGATTTGCTTGATCAGTTATCTGATGTCACTGACAAGTATGATTGCGGTAAGTCTTGTATACGCTTCCGCAAATGGGACAGTAAGGTGAAAGAAGACTTAGAGAAGATAAGCACCTATGTATGCAAGAATATAGCGGCAAGTCGGTTCAATGGAAAGTACAAGGCCAAGTGAATTAGCATCATTAGAAATCGACCAAATGTTTTAGCATTTAGTTGATTGCTGTCACCCATCAAGAATATCTCCCAAGCTAGAAATCAAAAGTTTATCTCATAACTAATCACGGGAATGATTCCATAATCGGTCACCTGCTTGATGTCGTCGATTCTGATATCGTAAAACTCGCTAATCACAGATTCCGAGCTCACCACATTTTTGATCTTCAGTGAAAACTCTGAAGAGGTATTGGCTTTATTGATGGTGTGTGTGATCGAAAAGTCAAGATTGTAAAGCGGAGCCCTTCTCAATGAATGCGGCTCTGCAGTATTCAATCTCGTCCATCCAAATTCTCTAGATGACACCAAGTCAATCGGTGTTGCCCATGTTCCTCCAGAATGTCTGAAGTTGGCATTGAGGCCCAGAATTCTTGACTTGCTTTTCTTTGGCTTTAATCTTATTTCTTTTCCTGCCAGAATATTGTAAGAAAATTTTTGATTGAATTCAGTATTTCTCCAAACTTGATCTCCCGCTTGGTATTTGGTGTCAAAGATGGATCCAGATACCATATAGTACAATCCATTTTTGCTGCTTCGTTGCAGTAAAAATTCTACTCCATAATTTCTACCAGTACCTACATTCTGCAATGGATCAGTTGGCAATGTTGCAAATAAATTCTGAACAGAGAAGCTTCCATCTAGCTCGGCAGGAACATCGTAGTGATGTTGGTAATACACTTCTGTAGAGAATTTTAAAAATGGAGTCAACATTTTATCAAAGCTTAAAGCTGCATGATGACTCTTGTACAAATCAAGATCTCTATTGAAGAAATCACCGTCACTTTCTAAAAAGTAAAAGCTTTGGTTTTCTATGCGAGAGTGATGGCCATAGGATAATGCAATCTTGGTACTCTGGTCAAAGTTGTAGGTTATTCCCGCCCTTGGGTCGATCCCATCTGCTCCATTGAGTAGAAAATGGATGTAATGCAATCCTGCAGTCAAGGTGAATTTGTCGGTAAGGTTAACCTTTGACTGTGTGTAGGCTTGGAAAAAATAAGACTTGCCGCTGGTGTCACCCAATGTATCTAGGTTGCTCAATGATTGGTCATACAGCGCTCCAGCATATCTATGATTCTGTTGCGTCACACTGATGCCCGTTTTATTAAAATGCTTATCGTTCAATTGATAGTTGTAAGCCGTACTAAAGTTGATACGTGTATCATCAAATTCAGAAATCTGTCTTTGTGTTTCCGATAAGTCGTCCTCTATATTTAATGAGTTGTCAAAATAATTGCCCGTTGAAGTACTTAAAACGGTATGACAAAAACCTTTGGCATTCACAGGCTGCACATATGAAATACCCAACGCTCCTGAATTACTTCCAAAAGCCCTTTCGATTCTTCTTGAGTCTTCATCCCATAAAGTCGAATCTCTCTCTGCTTCCAACAAATAATCACTCAATCCACCAATTCCAAACATTTTTATCAAGCCTCCTTTTTCTCCGATTGGAATATTGACATTGAATGATAGATCTTGATATTGTGGCTCAACACCGATGTGAATTACTTGAGAAAGGAGTCCAAGGGTAGAGTAGCGATAGTTGATCAAATAACTCGCTCGTCCGCCTTTTTTAAAAGGTCCTTCTGTCGCTATGTCCAATCCAAGAAATCCTGCTTTAAATGTATGTTCTCTTTTTTCGTTGTTTCCATTTCTAAATCGAAAATCAAAAACTGCTGCTGTTGCATTCCCAAATTCCGCCGGAAAAGCACTCGAGAAAAAATCACTGTTGCTCAATATAGAGCTGCTAAACTGAGTAACAAATCCACCCGAACTTCCGATAATAGCAAAGTGATTGGGATTGTGAACGGGTGCTCCTTCGATTCGGTACAACATGCCTACTGGTGAATTTCCTCTTATCGTAAAATTGTTGAACCCACTGTTTTGTTGGACCACACCTGGATAAGCAGTTATGACACGCATCGGATCATCCCAACTTCCCGCAAACTTGCTCGCTTCTTCAGGAGTGATGGTTACTGCACTGTTGACAGACATGGTATTGATCGGTTCACCACGGAATACATTGGCAGAAATTTCAACGGTTTCTAATTCAACAGCCGTTGGTTTCATCAATACATCTACCACAGTCTCTCTGGCTGTTAATACTTTTATGTCTTCTTTCACCAAAGCATGATGCTGTTCTCCTGCAAACAGTACGGTGATGGTCCCGATAGGCACATCGGAGAATCTGAATTCCCCATTTTCATCAGTAACTATATTGTTATTCGCATAGACGCCTAAATTGTCAATCAATTCCACATACATGTCTTTGATAGGTGTCATGGTTTCTATATCGAGCACTCTTCCTCTTACAGTTTGAGTATAATCTTGACCAATGGCCAGTTGGGAGCTAAACACGACTAAAAGAAGGCTCAGTATTACTTGTTTCATGTGGTATATACCGTTGTTGCTAGGTTAACTACTATAATAACAATAGGGTTGTGCAAAAGCACAAATAAATTGCGAATGAACCAAGAAAATGGTCATTATTTCGATTATTTGGTCAAATAAATCTACAAGTTGGATTTTTTTTCTTCTTCCGCAATAAATCTAATAGATATTGTTTTGCTGATGAAAAGATCGATAAACCCTTCCAAGAGTGAAGTTTGCATTCATTTTGTTTTTTGATCAAACGCGTATTAATATTCTCTTAACTCCTTAGAAAGACAAATTAACATGACCATATTCGATCTTAGAGTAACAAAATCTATTATCATGAAAAATTTAATATTAATCTTAGGTTTAATGGTCGGACCATTCATTGCAAGTGCAAATTATTCACTGGATGATGGTAAATACTTTAATCACGCTGTAGGTAAGAAAGTGAAAATCAATTGTACAGGATCTTCAATTAAGGTAAAGGGATTGATTAATTATGACTGGACCAAGTTTAGAAGTCAAGGCCATAGAGTCTATTCCGATAGAAGAGGAAATACCTTGAGAGTGATAGGACACAATAGATTTGAATTTAGAGCTCGAGGAAGAAACAGGGTGATGGTTTTTTACCGCGACCGATGGGTAGATCGCGTTCAGCATCAATATTATAATACCAGTTGTGGTCCTTCATGTGGATCAAGCTGTACCATCAACCACGGATATTCTTCTACCTATGGTGGTGGATATCAGGGAGGATACTCAAATGCAGGCCAAGGTGGTTATGGTTATTCTGATGGCGGATATGGTCAAGGTGGATATGCTGATGGAAGGTCATTGGAAGGAGTCTGGGGATCATCGAAATACGATAGAGATGTTATCGTCGAACAGACAAATGAAGGATTGCGAGCAAAAATCATCGGTAGCAATAGAGATTGGGTTTATTATCGCCAGGATAGTTACGACAAGAAAGAATATTACGACAATCGAGGTAACAGATATGTAGTAAGATCCAGCCGGGAATTGGTTTGGTATCCAGAGCAAGGAGGGAGTCCAATAGTTCTTAGAAGATTGAGATAATTTATAACCTTAGGTTGTAAATGCTTTCATCCCCTTCTCTTTATGAGAAGGGGATTTTTACATGGCTTAGAATCCATTTTTTTCCCCAGTCTAATAATTGGCAGTTTGGTCTGTAAATAGCTTAATTGACTTTGTGTTACCTTGTGAATTGATGGTTATTTTACCTCCTAAAATTGGATTCACATTCAACTCAAGTTGAATCTGTGCATGGACGTGAAAAGCTGGAAGAATAAATAAAAGTAAAGTCGGCAATGTATTCAATATTGATTTCATAATTTTTGTTTTTAAAGAGTTCTCGTATTGATTTTGTGTGTTAGAAGATTTTTGAGTCTTAAATGTGTTTTAGTTTGTTAATACTTGTACTATCTATATGTGGCATCTAAAATGAGCTGAAGCAGTATTTAATCGGTTTTTTGTTATCTTGAAATATGAAACAACTGATGATTTCTATGATTCTTCTGTTGTGTATTGATGTCACTGCACAACTAGACTCTTCTATCGATATTCTTGTCGGTGGAGGAGGAACATACAGACAATTGAGAGGAGAAAGCAACAATGTTGATATTCGAGATGACCTGGAGGAGGGTAAGGGCAATTTCTTCATTGGGTTTAATTATAATAAGAAAATAAAGAATCGAGTCCATTTCAAGACTGGTGCCAGATATATCAATTTGGGTTATCAGACTCGCGATCAGTTTCTCGACTTTCCTGGATTTCCTTCTACGGTAATACAATTCACCTATGACTATCAATTTATTGAGGTGCCTTTGAGTTTAAGAATTGTATCTTCTGAAATCCAAGACGTGAATCGCTTTTTTGAATTTGGTGTGGCCCCTATGTATTTATTTGGAAGTAAGAAAGTAGAAATTCAAGATGGAGTAGATAATATATCTACAAGACAGCCACTTGATGGATTCAATACCTTACACCTTGCCTTGCATGTAGGTGTTGGTTTAGAAGCATATGTCTCGGATGAAACCGCCATTTTTGTTCAGTTTCAATTTAGGTATGATTTCACCAATTTGGTGCAGTCCGAAAATTTAACCGAAAATCTATATAGTTACGGGATAGAAGTAGGAGTTCGCAGAAGTTTGTCCAACAGTAAAAAAGAAGAATAGAGTAGTATGTTGTATTGCTAGATTATTCAACTACATAGTCTTCAAATCCGCTACTAAATACATTTTTTAGCTCCCCATTTTCTTTGGTTATTAAACATACCTCAAGATCGTGGTTGTAATTGATGAATTCTAAAATTTGTTCTTTCCCCATGATCATAAATGCAGTAGCATATGCATCGGCATACATACACTTGTCATGAATGGCGCTTACTGAAAGTATGTCGGTTTTTTGTGGATATCCAGTTTTAGGATTTATTTCATGGCCGTAAGATACATCATCCAACTTGTGGAAGATTCTATAGTTGCCTGAAGAAGCCAATCCCTTTTCTTTGGGCGCAACAATCAATTGAATGTCTGTTAGGTTTGCATTTTCCTCAGGGGTGTTGATGCCCAATTTCCATGACTGAGATTTTTGGTTTGTTCCTTTTACTTTGACTTCTCCGCCGATTTCGACCATATAGGAATTTACATTTTGGGTATCAAGGTATCTTGCCAAGTAATCTACAGCATATCCTTTGGCAATGGCACTGAAATCCAGAGTGGACCTTGCATCACTTTTCAGAAAGGTAATTCCCTCTCTTTTTACCTCAGTACTAAAGTTTTCAAAACCTACATAGTCCAATATCTCTTCTACTTTATTAGAGTCAATTTTAGTGACTGGATTTTTCCCCTCATAACCAAATCCCCAATAATTGACCAAAGGCATTACGCTAGGATCAAAGTAGCCTTTCGTATCCTTGTATACCTCAATGGCACTGAAGTAATTTGCTACAAAATGTTGATCAGGATAGTGATTCATCTTTACCGAAATCCCTTCTTTGCCTGCCTTGTTTAATCTTGAAATGGTTGAGCTTGGAACATAGGTTGAAACCGCATCATTGATGCTCACCAAAATAGAATCAATGGTTTCTTTCTGTACTTCCTTTTGCTTTCCTTTGAGAATGTATTTGATAGAGTAGCTGGTCCCCATGGTCGAACCTTCAATGGATCTCTGTTTTTGGTTTTTCTTAGAACCATTGGTTTGAACTTTCTGATTCCCGTCATCCTTTAATGAAAAATCCTTTTTGTCTTGCTTACAGGAGAATAAAACCATCAGGCAAAACAAAAAGGATAGATATTTCATAGTAGTATTATTTTATTGCTTGTCTAGTCAAACAGACCGTCGTATTCGTTGTTGTTTCCGTCTGCTCGGCCTCTGTATTCAATGTCTCTTCTTGGTTCGTTCAAATCAAGTGTGTCTTCATCGTTTTTTTCTAAACCTCCCATCAACAATAGCGTACTTTTCTTTTCGTACTCCTCAAGCATCTTCAATCCTTTTTCTTCAAAAACACCATTCTGCACATCGATAGAATTCATGAAATCCGAAGACATTTCCATAAATTGTTCCATCTCACCCATCTTGTTGGATACATCGTCTGCAAGGTGCTCCATCGTTTGATCAAACATGGCTCTCTTGTCTGGATCTCCTTTGATGATACTCATAGCTGACTTCATCGCAGAATTAGAAGCCTTGATGGCTTTGTATTCTTGTTCTTTTACTCTTACTTGATCTTTTGTGTCTTCCAATAAGATCTCTGAGTTGGAGTACATTTTGGTAAGTACTTTGTACAATACTGACATTTTCTTATGAAGTGCCACATACTTAGAATTAGATTCTTTTAGTCTTGCTGCTTTTCTAGTGGCAAGTACCAATTGGCTTTCTTGACCAATCTGTTTTGCTTTCTTGGCAATGATTAGGTTGTTTTCAATCTCACGATTGTTGTCTTCGACCATGGTCTTGATCTTTCTCATTTGACCCTTAAGTCCACCAATCTGCTTGCCCATCTTCTTCAAGTTGCTTTCAAGATCGGAAATGTAATTCTTAAGAATTCCAATAGGATCAATCGTGATAAATATTCCCGTGATCTTTCTCATGACATTTTGGTACATGTATGAGATCAGCGTTCTTGTTTTGTTGTCAACTGCCATGAAAGCGATGACACCCAAAACACCTATCAAGATAGCTTTACCTATAACAGTTGGCATTAGCAGCGAAAAAAGTGATATGCCTGCCCATGCTAATAATCCGATTATGCCAACAAGAAAAATTGCTCCAGTTACACCTTCAGGTTTGCTCCAAAATGATTTACGCTTATTAGTTGCCATTTATATGTGGTTTTTTACAAATATAAGTTTATGAGTTCAATATCCTTCTTTATTATATCCGTAATTGTTACGTAAGAGTTCCTAAATCGCTCTTTTGTTGAATCTATTTTAATTTGCGCAGACTCTATGTCTCCATCTACATTGTCTATTTTCTTCTGATAAACCTGAATTTCTTGCTCCAATTGGGCAATTTTGGCTTTATTTTCTGCAATTCTTTCTTCTAGTTGGGCAATCATTGATTCTCTGCTGTTGACATTTTTGTCAATTTGAGCCTTAAGTGCTTCTGTGAATGATTCACTTTCTGATTGTAAAACTCCGATATATCGATTGGCACTTGCCAATAGTTTTTGTTTGGTGAGGCCCAAGGTGCTTGCTGTGGTAAACGCCGATTTAAAGCTAACAGATTCTTCAATATTCATTTCTTGCAATGATTTGATCGATTGCTTAAATTTCAAATAATCAAAACCTGTATTGTGGGACTTTACCATTGCTCTCAAAAGTGCCATGGTAGACTTTTCGTCCAACTGCTTGTCGGAATTAAACAGCTCGTTTAAATCTATATTCATCTAACGTTTTTTTAAAAGTATAAAATTATTTGCTATCATCACAGCGACCAATGGAATAGAAATTATTATCTGCTTTGTGATTTTCATCTACATATAGTCCACATCTTCTGTAAAAGGGTAGGACATCATAAACCCTACAGCTCTATTGAAGTCCAAGCCTTCATATATTACTTGATGCAACATGGTGGTTATCGGCGCATTAATTTTGTATTTTTTTGAAAGCAAAAACGCAGCCTTCAAGGTTCTCACTCCCTCGGCGAGTTCACTTTGAGTTTCCATGATCTCATCGAGGCTTAAACCTTGAGATATTTTTTTTCCAAAACTAAAATTTCTACTGTCTCCACTGGCGGAGGTAGCAACAAGGTCACCCAATCCCGCCGTTCCCAAAGCGGGGTTTTTGGAAGAATCTAGTAGTGTAAGAAAATTAATCATTTCACGCATCGCTCTGGTAATCAATAACCCAAAAGCGTTCTTTCCCATTTCTGCTCCTTCAACGACGCCAGCAACAATGGCAAAAATATTTTTGAATGCACCGACCAATTCGGTTCCTTTCAATTCATTGGAGCTGAATGGGTAAAATTGTTGCGACTTGAAAACTTTTACTGCATGGTTGATCACTTCATTAAAGGGTGAAGCAATTACGGTAGCAGCTGGTTTGTTGTCTAGAATTTCTTTTGACAAATTTGGTCCAGCAATACAACCAATTCGGATCAGTCCTGTTTCCTGACTTATTACCTCACTCATGGTATGAACTTCTTTTTTATCCAATGAAGTTCGATCCTTTAGGTCATCAAAGGAAGGGTAGTCTAATCCTTTTGTTCCGTGGACGAGGAAGTGCTGAGGATTCAAGAAAGGAGCCATTTTTTTAATGACATTTCTGAACTCGGTGGATGGTATAACGGGGATCAATAATTGACATTGATTACATATGTATTCAAGATCTGTACTGGCTTTGATATTTGCCTTGAGCGAATATCCCTTAAGCATGTGGTCTTGATTGATGCTATTGGCCACTTCTTCTCTGCGGGTATACATCAATACTTCACTATTTTCAGACGCAAGATGGCCAAGCGTCAATCCAAAAGATCCGGAACCAATGATGCCTACAGGTTTGTCCATTTTGTTTCTTGTGATAAGTCTTAACGGAATTTTATAAAGAACTGGTCGATGTTAAATTTGTCAATTTATCTTTTATTTTTTGTTCTTTTTTGCTTCGTTCTTCTTTTGCAATTCTTGTTGTTGCTTCATCGCCTCTTCAAGTCTTTGCTGGAATCCACCTTTCTTTTTCGGCTTCTTCGGTTTGGCTTTTTCCACTTCAAGTTCCTTGGCAATTTTCTCATCGTCAAATACAAATTTCTTTGTTATAACTGTCTGCATGATGTTGAAGAGATTACTGAAGAACATATAGCATGTCAATCCAGAAGCGTAGTTGTTAAAGAATACCAAAAACATCAACGGCATGGCATACTGAACATATTTCATGGCTGGGTTGGCTGACATGTCCATATGCTTGGTGTTGTAGTAGGTATATGCAACTGTTGAAATTGCCCACAATACAGTAAACAAAGAAATGTGCATTCCAAACATAGGTATCTCAAATGGCAACCAACCAATTACATCAAATGAAGATAAATCCGTTGCCCATAAAAATGGTTCCTGACGGAAGGTGATCGATGCAGGGAAAAATCTAAACAAGGCATACCAGATAGGCATCTGAAGTACCATCGGCATACAACCACCTAGCGGGCTTACACCATACTCACGGTAGATCTTCATGGTTTCCATCTGGATTTTCTGCGAGTCGTCTTTGAACTTATCCTTTAGGTGAGCTAGTTTAGGTTTTAATGCACCCATTTTTGCTTGCGAATACAACATCTTGTACATCAATGGATACAACAACATCTTCAAAATGAAAATCATCACAATGATTACTACTCCTTTACTTCCTATGAATCTACTCAAGAAATTAAAGGAAGGTCTAATGATGTATCTGTTGATTGTCCCAAAAATTGAAGTACCAAAAGGAACTACTTGTTCTAGGTCGTTGTCAAACTGTTGTAGTCTTTTAAATTCGTTGGGTCCAACATACATTTTGAAATTGAAAGTTTCACGGTTATCGCCACTAAGTGCCAGATCTCCTTCTGTTTTCAAAAGCTTCATGTATTGATGGTCTTCATCCATCATTTTCGTTTCAAAATAGGTGTTGGTATAGGCTTCACCTTGAGGGATTATGCTCGAGTTGAAAAATTGATTGGCATGGGATATCCATTCAATATTCATATCGGTATCGTCTTCTATGTCGTCTGATCTACAACTACAGTAATCTGAATTCTCTCCATTTTCCTTGTAGTAAACAGTTGTATAGAACTTCTCGAATGTCTGGTTTAACTCTAGCTTATTGAGATACTCATGCCATTTGAATCTGATACTATTTGCCTCTGGGCTTAGCAGCTGTCTTGCACCATCGATTTTCAATTGATAGTCAAGTGAATATTTGTCATCGGCTAGCGTGTAGCTTTGTTCGATTTTACTGCCGCCAGGCGAGTTGGCAACAAACTTGATTCCTTTGTCGCTGGTGGTCGCGTTGAAAATCAAATCGTTGGTACTTATTTTTTCTCCTCTTTTAGTCGTAAGAATGTATTCAAATCGTCCAGCATCGTTTCCAAGAACCAATGGGGATTTGATCTCGTTTCTTTCTTCATCAAGAGTAACCTTCTTGTGCTCTTTTAATTCAGCAGAAAGAAACTTTCCTCCTTTGGAAGAAAATTTCATGGTCATCAAGTTGTTGGAAACTTCATGGATGGATTCTTCTCCTACCATCATGCTTCCAAAATCACCATACTGTTGGTTGAGTCTTTGAGTAGCAAGTGTATCATCAGGAGAGATGATTGTGTTTACTTGTTCCTGTGATTGAGAAACCGCGTTGGCTTCCACAGTATCACCTGTATCAAGTTTGTCTTGCGCTACTTTTACTTGAGCTATAGAATCTTGAACAAATTTTTGTCTGTCTATCTCTGCTTGTGTCGGAGCGGTTGAATACATCCATCCCAAAAAAAGCAACATCAGTAAAGCAAATCCTATCGTCTGCGATCGGTCCATTGATTAGTTTTAAAATTCCCTGCAAAGGTACAATTTTGCTTATGCAAACAACCAAGCTCCACTAAAAAAGACAAACATCCAGAAATACTCGCTGAAACGCTGTTTTTGAGTCAAAAAATTTAGTTTTCCTCAATAATTTGATAAGCTTTGCAACAATAAGAGTTGATTATGAATAGGATATATATTACTGTTTTTTTACTTGGGTTAATGGTGATTCTTAGCTCATGCAGAGGGAATTCAAAAAATTCAGAAAAAGTTGTCGAATCGGAGCAAATTTCTGTGTTTGAAAACAAGCTGGTGTATGAAACGAAGATGCCTAGTCCAAGCACTGAAGAACCTATGCCTTTGCTGATTTTAATGCATGGATATGGTAGCAATGAGCAAGATATGGTCTCTTTTTCCAAAGCACTGGATCCGCGTGCCATGATTTTGGCTGTTCGTGCCCCGCACAAAATCGCAAAGGATAAGTATAGCTGGTATAACCTAGATAGAAATCGGAACGGCGTAAAATATTCGTTTGATGAACTTAAGGAAAGTAGGACGGAGGTAATGAATTTGATAAGATTGATGCAGCAGGAACACAATATTGATGAAGAGAATATTTTGGTCGGCGGCTTTAGTCAAGGAGCTATTATGAGCTTGGCATTGAGTATGAAGCATTCAGATGTTATTGATGGAGCCATGGTACTTAGTGGCGATCTGTATGATGAAGTGGAAGCAGAAATGGAGGGAATGCTGATCGATCGTGGACTTGATGTGTATATGTCCCATGGAAGACAAGACAAAGTTCTACCCTTTGCGGAAGCGGTGAAAGATATAAAATTTTTAAAATCAAGAGGAGTAGATGTCTACGAACACTACTACGATTCAGCTCACACGATATCCCGTGATAATTTTGTCACACTTAGTCATTGGTTGACTGCAAAAATCAATGATTGACGACGACATAAAACTTCTCATTGCTGGTCTAGCAAAAGCAATTTATTTTAATACATTTGCCACTCAAGTAATGAACTATGAAGTATACTATCAGTATAATATTTAGCCTTATTTTTCTTAGTGTAAGTGCACAAGAATTCTCTATTGATTCTACCTTATTGCTAAACGATGTGGTGATCAATGCCAATCGTCTAGACATTCCATTTGCAGAGGATTCACGAAGTATTAATATCATTGGAAAGCAGCAGATTCAACAATTGCAAGCCAACAGTATTAATGAAGTCTTACAGGTAGTTGCAGGGGTCGATTTGCGCCAACGTGGTGTGAATGGGGTTCAAGCTGATCTAAGTATTCGAGGAGGGACATTTGAGCAAAGTTTGATTTTGATCAATGGGATAAGGTTGACAGATCCTCAGACGGGACATCATATGATGAACCTCCCGATCGATGTAGAAGATATCGAACGAATAGAAATTTTAAAAGGCCCAGCAGCAAGGGTTTTTGGTCAGAATGCCTTTGCAGGTGCGATCAATATCATAACAAAAGTACCCGAAGATTTTGGCTATACCTTACAAATAGATTACGGGAGTTTCAATACTCAGAATTTATATACGCAATTGTCTGTCCCAGTAGGAAAATACCATCAGACGATCAGTGCTGCTTACCGTACTTCAGATGGTTATCGATTTAATACAGATTATAGAATAGGAAATGTTTTTTACCAATCGGGCATTGATTACGGTAAAGGAGAAGCTTCATTTTTAGCCGGATATGTTGATAGAGATTTTGGAGCAAATGGGTTTTATGGAAGTGAAAACTTTGTTGATCAATTTGAAACCATTCAGACTTTTTTAGCGAGTGCTTCGGTTACACATGGCATTGGTAATGTAGAAATTACGCCAAGAATTAGTTACAGGAACAATCAAGACAACTGGCAATTCTTAAGAACGGATCCAAATTTTTTCCAGAATTTTCATACCTCAAAAGTATTGACTTCTGAGATTCAATCTAAGTGGACGCATTCTAAGGGTGTGTTGGGTTTTGGAGTTGAACATAACTTTTTGACCTTAGAGAGTAATAATTTATTGGAGACGATCATTAGTGAAAATGCAGATACTTCTTTTAGTGGCAACCATGTGCGTAATCAGTTGGGCGTACATCTAGAGAATCGATTTTTAATGATGGAAGAGCGCCTTGATATCACACCTGGAATTATGCTTTTGAATATTTCCGATTTTGGGCTTTCTTTTTATCCGGGACTGGATGTTGGATATTCGTTTAACAATCAGATTAAAGCTTTCGCAAATATTGGATGGACTACTAGAATCCCAACCTTTACGGATTTGTATTACCAAGATGCAGGCAACGAGGGCAACCCTAATCTTACGGAAGAAAATGCATTTACCTATGAAGCAGGAGTGAAATTGCACAACAAGAATCAGACGGTTCAGTTGAGTTATTTTAATAGAACGGCCCAAGATCAAATTGACTGGTTCCGTGAAACGGAAACGGCTAGATGGACACCTGATAATTTTAATCAAGCAAGGTACACCGGCATTGATTTTAGTCTTCAGCAATCATTTAAAAACATACCTGTTTTGGATTTTGTTACCTTGGGTTATACATACATTTCTGCAGAATTTGAAGAAAATGATTTTGCCTTTTCAAGAAATCAATTAGAGAATTTAAAGCACCAAGTGGTATTCAATTCTCAGTTTGAGTACAAAGGTGTTGGGTTGAATGTATTGGTGAAGTACAACGATCGTGAGAGTTTGGAAGATTATTATACGCTTGGCGCAAATGTATCTTACACGGTTAATAATTTCCGATTCTTTTTGAAAGGAACCAACCTTACCAATCAAATCTTTCGTGAGACCAACTTGGTAGAAATGCCGGGGAGATGGCTTAGTGGTGGAATTAGAATGAAGTTTGGATATTAAGAACTTGGATTTAGTTTTCGAGCGATTGCCATAACGACAAGGATGACCAGGCAAGGAATCCAGATATAAACAAATTCGCTTTTCAACACTTCGATTCCCCATTGTGAGATGAATCTTTTGATGCTCATCGGCGAAACCTTGATGAATCTCCAAGGCAGGAAGAATCTTTCTTCTGAAAAAGGTGCTAAGATGGCAACGCCTCTGCCTCCGGTAGTCAAAGCATCAAGGAAGGCGTGTGATAAAGTACATAAGATGTAAATGATTGCATACTTCATCCTAGAGCTCTTATGGAAGATCCAAGCGACCAACAAACCAAAAATCACAGAAAAGAAAACCGAGTGGGTAAATCCTCTGTGTCCAAACATGTGTTCGTAAGGAATGCCAAAACGAAAGGCAATCACATCTGCATCAGGCAATATAGAGCAGATGATGGCTAGGAGCGTTACCTTCATGGCTGCTTTTGGAGCAGCTATTTTTTTAATTGTATAAGCAAGGATACCATGTCCAAAAGCTGAAGCCATTTATTTTTTTAAATTTGTTGTACGTAATTTTACCGTGGCGAAAATACTTAATTTAATTAAATGAAAATCGATGTTGATTTAATAAGAATGCAAGAGAAGGATATTCCGATGGTTCTTGAGTGGATGGAACAGGAAGATATTCTCAAGTATTTTGGTGATCCACTGGAGTGGATCGAAGAAATGAACAGCAATGTGAATGATTCTGATTGGATCTGGTATTTCATCGCTCATACTGATGAGCCGATTGGGTTTTGCCAATATTATGATACTAGCAAGGCACCACAAGGTATTTGGTCCAATCAAGAAGAACCAACAGCAGGCATCGATTTCTTTATCGCTTACGCAAATTTAAGGGGCATGGGAAAAGGGAAAGATATTATTGTCGAACTACTTGACAAAATAAGAGTCGCTCAGAAATTTAAATACGTAATTGCTGATGTTGATGACAACAACGATGCTTCAAAAATATTTATTGAGTCTTGTGGATTCAAGCAATACAAGCCCGGGTTGTGGCGGGTAAAGTTGTAGTAGATTTTCTAAGCAGCTTTTTGAACTACTACATCTTAATTCAGGCGATCGGATTTAGTTTGCCACACATGTTTGACAAACACCCTCAACATGAATAGAAACTTTGTGAATCTCATTTCCGGGTAATGTTACTTGAACTTTTTGTGTAGTGGTCTGGCAGGTAACGGTTTCACAGCTGGTGCATTTAAAGTGGATATGGTCATGGTGGTGGTCATGTGTATCGCACTCAGCTCCACAAATGGCGTAATAGCTTTCATTGTTCTCTTGAAAAGCTTTGTGAATGATGCCTTTTTCTTTTAGGCTTTCGAGTGTTCTATACAAGGTAACTCGATCCATCGATGTCATGGCTTCTTGTATTGAAGAATAAGGCATGGCTGATTTATATTGATCCATCAAGACCAATAAGTTGATTCGATGTCCTGTCGCCTTTAACTTTCTGCTGTGTAATAAGTCTTTAAAATACTGGGCGTCCATGTTTTACCTTGGGTTTAAAATTTAAAACTTAATCCTGTTGTGATGCTTATTCCTAAGTCATCCGCAAAATACCTTTGTCTATTCAAATAATCTCTGTACTGAATATTAAATAAATTATCTGCTTTTACAAAACATCTAATCTTATAATTTGTAAAAAGAGCGTTTGTTGACACTTTAAAGCCCCATAAGGCATAGGTAGGTGGAGGGGGTGTAAAATCTTGCTGAGGTAGTAAGTTTGTTTGCTCAAATACAACTCGATTGTTTATTTCTATTTCTGAGTCTTCGAGTAATACATGCTCTGACAGCTTCATTGTTTTCTTGGAACGATATACCAGGCTTGAAATAAATCTATTGGAAGGAATGAACACAAGCGGAATGTCATTGGTGGTGTCTGTGCCTTGTATAAAGCTATATTTCAACTTGCCTAGTAGTGCATTGCCAAGGGTAAATTGAGTTGATAGATCAAACCCATAAATGTTGGCATTTGTTTGCTCATATTTAAATACAGGGAAAGCGCCTCTGATGGTTAGTCGGATTTCATCTTGCGGATTCAAAAATATGTAATCTTGGATGTTCTGAAAGTACACCAATGAATTCAAAGAGAATTTTTCACTTGGATTCCAGATGTATTCCAAAGTGTTTTTGAATGCTTGCTCTGTATTTAGATTGATGTCTCCTTCTTCGATGCCACTTACTCCTTGGTGTAAGCCATTGCTATACAATTCATTGATGCCCGGATTTCTCATCGCAAACCCTGAATTAAAGGAGATACTTTGCTCTTTTGAGATGTTGTATTTTAAAGCAGCAAGTGCCCCGATGTTGTTGAATCTGTTGTTGAATCTCACAATTTCTCTAGGGATGGAATTGCTGATGGTAGCTACGTTTTGGATTTCCAAATCGTACCTGAGACCTACATTGAATTGAACCTTATCTATTTTTTTTGCCAAAGTGGCGAATAGTCCACTTTTGAATGAAATGTAATCTGGAATTAAAGGAAGAATACCCGTCTCTGGAAGATTGACATTGTCGGTATAAATGTTTTGTGTGCCTAACTTTATGGTAAGGTCATTATCAAAATTGAGGTTGTATTTTAAATCTACATTGGTAGAATACTGTCGAAGATTTAAAGCAGGAATGTCTGAGCGATCGTTTCTTCTGATATCAAACTCTTGTCTATTGTTTAATTGGCTCGCAATGACAAACTCTATATTTTGATTTTCGGTAATGTAGTACTTGGCTTTTCCCTTGACAAGATGGTGAGAAACATTTTGTCTGGGAGCATCAACATCATAGCTAAAATTGTCCTCAGTGAAGAAAGGAACTTCATTGATCAGTGCTTGATTTAAATCTGTGAGGTTTCCGATATGTGACCCTCTTAAAATCCCAAGACTGGTGTTGAACGTACTTGCATAAAATTCCAAAAACAATTCCTCATCAATGGTTTTTTCTAACTGAAGAGCGAGGTTGAATTCACCAAATCCTGTATTGTTTAGGAAATAATCGGCTGTTTTTCTATCACCATATTTTTTGAAGGTTCCGTTTACTCTCCAGGCAAGTTCGGGAGAATATTTTTCAACTCGGGTATTCAATCCATGACCACGACCATTGGATTCATAAAAATAATTTACTTGGCCATGCACATGTGGTTCTCTTTCTATTTTTTTAGGCTCGACCAGTATAATACTCCCTAAGTTTCCTGCTGCATATTCTATTGCACTTGCTCCTTTTAGTACTACAATTTTATCTGCCGCAAAAGGGTCGATTTCTGGACTGTGGTCGTTTCCCCATTGTTGGCCACTTTGAACGATACCATTATTTAGAATGGTCAATCTGTTTCCATATAGACCGTGAACAACAGGCTTGGATATGCTGCTGCCATTTTTGATTAGATTGACGCCTGTTTCGTTTTCAAGGAGTCCCGATAGATTTTGATTGATGTTGTCTTCTAGTGTCTGTCTGTTGACAGAAAGACTAGGTTGATTGTTGGTTTCATCTTTGACGCCCTCGATGACTACAGTGCTGAAGGCTGTAGAAGTGTGGGGTAGACTAACATTGATGATGGTATCGGATAAGACATCAAAATGTACTTTTTTTGATTCGCATCCAATATGAGAAAAGATCAGGTGGTATTCACCTTCACAGATGTTTTCAATCAAGAAATTTCCATCGTCATCAGTAACTGATCCTTTGGAAATTTCTTGAATAAAAACATTGACATAAGATAGTGGATCCTCTGTTCCTTGGTCATAAACATAACCTTTGATCGTGAATTCACAATCTTGACTGTAACCTTTTACAAAGGCACAGCTCATTAAAAAAAAGAGTACAATACATTTATTATTGTACATCAATTGGGAAGCTAACTTCTATGTCTGTTTCGCCACCAGCATTGGTAATATCTCCATCGGCAACACCTTCTGCTGTCTTGTTTGGCTCATGTCTTAATGTCACAGTCAAAGTCCCTGATCCTGCAGCTCCTGTAGTAACCGTATTTCTAAGTCCTAGAGGGTTTCCGTCTCCATCTTGGTCATTGTAACTGACAGATAAACCTGCAATGTCAGAATCAAAGAAAAACTGATGTTCATCATCTTCCTCTTCTATTTCTTCTGTGATACTCTCCGATGGACTTACAGATTCATTTAGTAATTGTAGCTGACCGGTGTATGTTTCATTGGCATCTAGAGTTCCTCCTGTAATCAATGGAGCATTTCCTCCATCTCCATCAGGATCTACAAAACTTAAAATTATAACATCACCATTGCTTGATGTTAGACTATAATTTAAAGTGGTAATCAGTTCTTCTTCATTATCAATCATCGGTTCGTCAGGATCACATGAAGTCAAAAGGAAGATTGTTGCAAAAGCAAAAAGCATTAAATAACGATTCATATTAATTTTTTTTTGAGTGTACGGCAAATGTAATAAACTTAATGCATCATTGTTGCATTATCATTGTTTTTAGTTGTTAATTTTATGCTAATGTCCATTTTACTGGGGTTTTGAGTATACTTTAGCTTGGACCAATAAATGGTTTCAAGCTTATCATTGGGTATTTCTGACCAACTGTATGATTTAATAGGAGTCTTATCGCTACCTTTGTATTATGTTAAAGACCTTATTGAATAAGCCCAATTTTTTCCTGATTGCAGGTCCTTGTGCGGTCGAAGATGAAGTTACTGTGATGACTGTTGCTGAGAAAATGATTGAGATAACCACCAAGCTCAACATTCCTTATGTTTTTAAAGCATCCTATCGAAAAGCAAACAGATCCAGTCTGAATAGCTTTACGGGTATAGGGGATGAGAAAGCGCTGAAGTTGATTGGTAAAGTGAAAGAGACATTTGGGGTCCCAGTAACAACCGATATTCACGCGGAGGAAGAAGCTGCCATGGCAGCGGAACACGTGGACATTCTTCAGATTCCAGCATTTTTGGCTAGGCAGACCAAATTGTTGGTCGCAGCGGCACATACTGGAAAAGTAGTCAATATCAAGAAGGGGCAATTCATGAGTCCAGGGACTATGAAGTTTGCCGCAGAGAAAGTCGTAGCCAGCGGAAACGATCAAGTCTTGTTGTGCGAGCGAGGAACCATGTTTGGCTACCAAGATTTAGTAGTTGATTTTAGATCAGTTCCAGCAATGCAACAATTGGGATTTCCCGTAGTGGTCGATTGTACTCATTCTCTACAGAGACCGAATCAATCTGCTGGAGTAACAGGAGGGCAACCAGCAATGATTGAAACCATCGCCAAGGCATCGATCGCAACGGGAGCAGACGGATTATTCATAGAAACACATCCCAACCCAAGTCAAGCAAAATCGGATGGTGCTAATATGTTGCACCTTGATAAGATTGAAGGACTTCTGGAAAAGTTGGTGAGGATAAGAGAAGCGATACAATAGTTGCCGAGGTTTTTTTTAACCACTTTTGTAAACATTTGACGAAAGTGTAAAAAGATAAATAGCTTTCTAAAAAGGCAATCTAACTATAGTCTTCAACGCTGATTACAAAAGAATTACAAACAACACCTGCGCATATACAATCTTAATCACGGCGGCAATCGGAAATACCAAAGTATAACCAATCATCGGGAGGTTGTTGCCAGAACGCTCCAAGGCAAAATCCAGAATGGCAGGTTGGTTGGATACAAAACCAGTCAGTACACTGAAAGGAATTTTAAACATTTTGAATCCGATGATCAAGGCAAAAATGGCAGTTGCCAAACTTAAAAATGTTCCGCCTAAAAATAATTTTAATCCTATTTCAAAGTTGAAACTTCCAGCAAAGGAAGCTCCTGACTTAATCCCAATGACTGCAAGAAGCAGAATCAAACCTATTTGCCGTAAGGTTACATTGACACTGTAAGGAAGGACCCACACAATGGGTCCAGTTCTGTAAAGTGCTCCGAGTACCAAGCCAACGATCAATGGCCCACCGGCATATCCTAGCTTAAAGTTGATGTTGCCCGGAAGTGTAAATTCAATCATTCCCAGAGCGAGACCGATTGCAATTCCTAAACCAAAAGTAAATAGATTGACCTTACTAGAATTAAAATATGAATCGCCAAAGTAATCTGATAATGGTCCAAGATCTTTGCGTCTTGCAACAAAACGTATTCTATCACCCAACTCAAGAATGGTAGAAGGTTTGGCAAGCATGTCGGTGTCACCTCTCCGGATTCTTGTGATTACAGCATCGTATTTTTGATGCAGGTTTAGGCTTGAGATTGATCTTCCGACCAAGTCTGGATTGGACACAAAAATCCTTCTTACATCATAGTCCTTACGATCAAATGAAATATTGAATTCCATTTTCTGACCAAGAAAATCAATCACCTTTTGCACCTCTTCTTCTGTCCCGATTGCCATGATCTGATTGCCCGTCTGTAATTTTGTATTCCAGCTAGGTAGACTTACGTCAAATGCATTGTCCATAATCCGACCAAACACCACATTCCAATTCTGCTCACGTGCAAGATCACGCAATTGCATTCCAGAAATATCTGCATTTGAAATTTGAATGGTGGTACTTACAAGATCCTCTTCAGTAGGATATTTATTTCTAAGTAACTTCTTTTCTTCTTTGTAGTTGATCCGAAAAAATTTTTCCATCAAGATGATTCCTATCATACCACCCAAGACTCCCATGGGATAGGTGTAAGAGTAAGCAATTACACTTGTTTCTGTAAGATTCAACATTTCATCTCCAGTAAACCGAGTGTTGATGAGTTCAATGACTCCTGCAAGGGCTGTCGTATTGGTAGTACTTCCTGAATAAATGCCTACGATATCAGAGGCAGTGAAGCCAAAGAACATGGCAAGCAGATATGCAATGATCGCAGAGAAAGTCAACATGATGATAACAAATAATACATCACGGACTCCATTCTTTTTTATCGATTTAAAGAAGGCTGCTCCTGAGCTCAAGCCAATAGAATAGACAAAGAATACCAGTCCAAGCTGGAAAAGTATATCAGGTGCAGAAACATTATCATACACAGCTCCAAATAAAAGACCGACAAAAAGCACGGCCGAGACGCCCAAGCTGTTACCTTTGAATTTGAAATTCCCCACCAAGTAGCCTAGTGCCGCGACACAAAACAACAATAAAAGGGGGTTTTCGCTAAATAATCTCTGCATATGTTCTTAAAGATATATGTAAAGTTATACTAATATTTAAACAGAATTATAATTAATCGAATTAAGTGAGTGTTAAATACGATATCGTCGAAGTAAGAATTCCTTTTAATAAAATTGAGGACGATCAGTTTATTAGGGAAAAGATCAAAGGAAAAAAGAAAAACCTCGGTAAGCATTTCTTTTACCGAATAAATAAAAGGTCAATCGACGCAAGACAAAAGATTGTTTATTACTTGCTTAGATTAGAATTATCCAATGAGGAATTTGCCAAAGAAGATTTTAGCAATCTAATTTCAAATTATCCTACGCTCAATCCTGACAAACAAGTTTTGATCATCGGTGCCGGACCGGCAGGATATTTTGCCGCACTGGAGTGTCTACGATTGGGATTGGTTCCTACGGTATTGGATAGAGGCAAAGATGTACGTGCAAGGAGAAGAGATCTGAAAGCGATACAGCAAGATCATGTGGTGAATCCTCATAGCAATTATTGCTTTGGTGAAGGTGGGGCAGGAACATATTCTGATGGGAAGCTATATACGCGTTCTCATAAAAGAGGTAAAATCCAAGGAGTGCTAGAGATGCTTGTGGCTCATGGAGCCAAGCGTGATATTCTTATAGATGCTCATCCACACATTGGATCCAACAAACTGCCAGGTATTGTTTCAAAAATCAGAGAAACGATTGAAGCGAATGGAGGGAAGGTGATATTTAATTGTTGCGTGACGGATCTTCTTGTAGAAGAAGGAAAAATTATAGGAGCAACCAGCTATGATGGAACAAAGTATCGTGCTGATGCAACCATACTAGCAACGGGTCACTCAGCAAGAGATATTTACGAACTGTTGGATCAAAAAGGCATTGAGATAGAGGCAAAACCATTTGCGATAGGTGTGCGTATTGAGCACCCGCAAGCATTTATTGATAAGGTTCAGTACAAACAAGAACCTAGAAGTGAGTTTTTGCCTGCAGCTCCTTATAAGTTGGTAAGTCAAGTAGAAGGAAAAGGTGTGTTTTCATTTTGCATGTGTCCAGGTGGATTGATCGTACCAGCGGCAACGGCTCCAGGAGAGATCGTCGTGAATGGAATGTCTTTGTCTAAGCGAGACAGTCCGTACGCAAACTCTGGTGTGGTGACTGAAATTTCATTGGAGGACTTGGAGAAACATGGTTATAAAGGGACCTTCGCTGGTATTCAATTGCAGAAGGAAATCGAACAAAAAGTATTTGCTCTCGGGGATGGATCTCAGAAAGCACCAGCTCAACGATTAAAAGATTTTGTTTTTGGAAGAGCATCCAAAAGCTTACCTGATACATCTTATATTCCAGGAATATATCCTGCCCAGATCAGCGAAGCATTTCCTGATTGGATTTTTGAAAGATTGAGAGAAGGTATCCAAGCCTTTGATGCTAAACTGAAAGGTTACCTGACCAATGTTGCTATTGTTGTTGCTACAGAAAGTCGTACAAGTTCGCCCATTAAAATTCCTAGAGACAGAGAGTCCTATATGCATGAAGGTGTTGATGGTTTTTTCCCATGTGGTGAAGGAGCTGGTTATGCTGGAGGGATTTTGTCTGCTGCAATGGATGGACAGAATGTTGCTAAGGGCGTGGCTAAGTATCTGAACATAAAAGGGTGATTTTATTTTGAGGTATCAGGCAGAATTTATGAAAACTAGATTTCTTAAGAACTAAATATTGTGCCTTTGCTTTCTTCTCTTTGTAATAGTTTAATATTTTCCTATCTTCTCCGTCCATTAAACTATACCAAGAATGAAAAAAGTAATTACAATACTAATATTGTCTTTATTAGTAACCGCTGGATATTCTCAGCGAAAAAATAAAAAAAACAAGGAGAATCTTGAAGTAAAGAAAGAAGAGAAGCCCTCATTGGTGAGCTCCTACAAATTTAGAAATGTAGGTCCTGCTTTTTGCTCAGGAAGGATTGCTGATATTGCGGTCCACCCAAACGATGAAAATCATTGGTATCTTGCTGTTGGTTCTGGTGGCGTCTGGGAAACCAAGAATGCAGGAATTACATGGAAGCCTATTTTTGATGATCAATCATCTTATTCAACGGGTTGCATCACCATCGATCATCGCAATCCATCCACCATCTGGTTAGGGTCCGGTGAGAATGTGGGAGGAAGACACGTTGGATATGGAGATGGTGTTTATAAATCTACCGATGGAGGACAAACATGGAAAAATGTAGGCCTTGAAAAATCCGAACACATTTCAAAAATCATCGTTCATCCTGAAAACTCCAACGTAGTTTGGGTTGCAGCTCAAGGTCCACTTTGGAGTAAAGGTGGCGATCGTGGATTGTATAAAACGATGGATGGCGGTACAACTTGGAAAAAGGTATTGGGAGATGATGAGTGGGTAGGAGTCACTGATATTGAGATCGATCCTAGAAATCCAGACATGCTTTATGCTGCGACTTGGCAGAGACATCGTACCGTTGCTGCACTTATGGGTGGTGGTCCAGGATCTGGGTTGCACCGTTCTTATGATGGAGGTGAAACTTGGGAAAAATTGACAAACGGAATTCCAAAATCAAATTTGGGGAAGATTGGTATGGCTGTGTCTCCGATGCAACCAGATGTGATCTATGCGGCGATAGAGTTAGATAGACGTACAGGAGGATTGTTTAGATCTGATGATAGAGGATCGTCATGGACGAAAATGTCCGATGCGGTTTCTGGTGCAACTGGACCTCACTATTATCAAGAGTTGTATGCTTGTCCGCATAATTTTGATAGGATATATCTTATGGATGTGAGGGTACAAGTTTCAGATGATGGGGGTAAGAATTTTAGAAGATTGAAGGAAGAGAACAAACATTCTGATAATCATGCATTGATTTTTAGGGAGGACGATCCTGATTATTTATTGATCGGAACGGATGCCGGTATCTATGAAAGTTTTGACTTGGCTGAAAATTGGAGGTACACCTATAATCTTCCTTTGACACAATATTATAAAGTCGCTGTCGATGATCGCGAACCGTTTTATCATATTTATGGAGGTACACAGGACAATGGATCCCATGGTGGTCCATCACAGACAGATGATTGGAGCGGAATTAGGAATGATGATTGGTACAAAACCTTGTATGCAGATGGACACCAGTCGGCTACTGAGCCGGGCAATCCTGATATCATTTATGCAGAGACGCAGCAAGGAGGAATGCATCGGATAGATCTCAAGACAGGAGAGCAAGTATTGATTCAACCACAAGATGGTGAAGGCGAAAACTATGAAAGATTTAATTGGGATGCGCCGATCATTGTGAGTCCACATGATCCAGCAACCATATTTTTTGCTTCGCAACGTGTCTGGAAATCAGAAAATCGTGGAGATAGTTGGGAAGCAATCTCAGGTGACTTGAGCCGTAATGAAGAACGTGTTGCTTTGAGAATAATGGGTAAGCTTCAGAGCTGGGACAATCCTTGGGATATTTACGCAATGTCCAATTACAATTCAATCACTTCTCTTTCTCAATCCCCGCTTGACGCAAATGTAATTTACGCAGGTACTGACGATGGAATTATTCAAGTGACCCAAGACGGAGGTAAGACTTGGAATAAGATTATGACAAGTTCTCTTTCGGGTGTGTCGGATCGAGCTTTTGTAAATGACATCAAAGCGGACTTACATGACAAAGGCACTGTTTACGTAGTATTGGACAATCACAAAGAAGGAGACTTTGAGCCGTATGTGTTTAAGAGTACCAATTTTGGTCAGACTTGGACATCCATCGTCAACAATATTCCTGAAAGAACATTGACATGGAGAATTGTGCAAGATCATATCAAGTCGGACCTGTTGTTTTTGGCAACAGAGTTTGGTGTGTATGTGAGTCTCAATGGTGGAGCCAAGTGGGAGAAACTAGGAGGGACGCCTACAATTTCATTCAGAGATTTGGCTATTCAGAAGAGAGAGAATGATTTGGTGGCAGCTTCGTTTGGAAGGGGATTTTTTGTGTTGGATGACTATTCTGCATTGAGAAATGTAACAGATGAAAAAATGAATGAGCCTGCGGCACTTTTTACAGGTAGAGATGGGAAGTTGTTTGTGCCAAGATCGAGAAAAGGAAATGGTGGAGCAGACTATTGGACTGCACCGAACCCGACCTATGGAGCAGTATTTAGGTACAATGTCAATGAAGAGTTTGTGTCTCTGAAAAAAGCCAGAATGGATAAGGAAAAGGAACTCATCAAAGAAGGAAAAGATGTACCATTCCAAGGTTACGATGCGATGGCTGCCGAAAAACTAGAAATAGCTCCTAAACTATGGTTCACCATCAAAGATGCAAATGGACAAGTAGTCAGAAAGATCAACACCAAGGCCAAAAAAGGAACTGGTTCTATCGCTTGGGATATGAAACATGCTTCTCCAAGATCAATCAGACCTGGATCTGAAGAAGGAGGCGGAAGAAATAGAAGATTTGGAGGAGGACACTATGCAGCGCCGGGAGCGTATACGGTAACTATGTCAAAGGAAGTGAATGGTGTAGTTACGCAATTGACTGAACCTGAGAAGTTTTCTATCGCACCATTGCGCGATGGTACACTTCCAGCAAAATCTCCAGAAGAGTATCAGCAGTTTGCCAATGAGCTAAGCTGGGCCAGAACACAATTGTCAGCGATCTCAAGTCGTGTCTATGAAAACGAACAAAAGTATGGTGCACTACTACGCGCACTTGAACGATCCAACATGGAGCCAGGAGCGCTGAACGAAACCTTGTTTAAATTGAAAGAGGATCTGAATAAGTATGACATCATGCTCAATGGAAATCCAGCCAAAGATGAGGTAGGAGAGAAGTCAAATTCTTCTATTGGGAAGCGATTGAGTACTGCTTCTCGAGGACTGACTACTTTATATGGTCCTACAGGAATGCATCGAGAAAATTTGGAGTTGGCCAAGAAAGAATTGGCTAAGTTGGTCCCGTTGATTCAGGAATTGGATGAACAAACGGTTCCTGCGATTGAAAGGCAATTGATGAATGCTGGAGCACCGTATATACAGGGTCAGTCGATTCCGAAGAGCGGAGATAGACCATAGGCATAAAGGTAGATTTCACCTTATTCAGAGGTATTCCTAGGTGAAATTCACAAACGTATAGTAGTAGCCGCAAACTTATATGAGTTTGCGGCTATTTTTTTGGTATGTCTCATTACCCATCTGCATCCGATCAAAATCAAGATAGAAGCTGTCAATTTTTAAATAGATAAATCAATTTACTTGCTAGCTCTTCATACATTTTAGGAGAATCATGTCCAATAGTGTCATGAATTATTCGATGATTATCCATCACTAAGTGAACATGAGCCGGAATCATGGAAGTTTCAGTATCAATCATAATGCTGAAACTTCCTTTTCCAAAATTGCAATCTTAATTGATTACCCAAGGACCTTTCATAATCCGATTTCCGTTGCTTGTATACATCATGATTTGATCTCCAGTATCATTGACCAAATAATATATCACAGTAGCTCCTCCAATGGTCAATGAGCTAGCAGCTCCTACTTTATCAAATAAGGGTTCGCCCGAATGACCTTCACCTTGAAACCAATTAGTCGAAGAATGCACGCCCCACCATTGACCATCACCTTCTTTATTATAGATGGCATATTGGTCGCCAGGCTTTGGGAAATAGGCTGTCAAATTTGATCCCACTTTAGAAGCGGCTTCAAATCCTAAACCAGCAAACTGAAATCCAGGACTATCTCCAAAAGTGCCCCCAGTTGCATATTGAATGACATCTCCATTGTTATCAGTTCTCATTATTCCCAGCGGAGATGTAGGTGGATCTATATCTCCCGCTAATCCACTCTGACTGTAATCCATGATCGTGTAAAGTAGACCTGTATGATTGAAGAAAAACAAGATATCCTCATCGTGCTGTACCCCAGCACCCACTGCATCGAACGGAAGTATACCTAATGGAGAATTCGCATCATGGATACTGAACATGCCCTTAACAGTGCCGACATCAGCATTGTACCATACATACTTATCTCCTGACTTATTGAATACAAGTGTATTGGGTCCAGATATATTGATCATAGCACCAATACCTCCCCCATCAGAATCATCGGAAAATAAATCCACAAGTGGTAGTAAGTTTGACGGAGGAAGGGTGCCCTTCAATTCACATTCCACTACATCATACTCGGCAGCCAATTTTGTACCCGCGATTTGGTCTGGTCTCTCCACACTTCTTACAACATAAGACAATGGTAGACCAGCCTTTATTTCGGTAGACTCTGCCAATTTATTAGCTATGGCACTTACACTGGTCTCACCAGTCAATTGAAATGTTCCCTCAGTATCTCCACCGTAGGCAATTACTTTTATTTTTAAATTATTCAAGGACTGCATGGACTCTGCATCTAGTTCTCCTTCCACTTTATTTTTGAATTTCTTATAAGAGGCGTCTAATTTTGCTGACATTTCTTCCCTGCTTGATGTAGACTCCACTAGCATATAGAATATTCTACCGTAGGTAACAGAAGAGATGAAAGTTGCCGGATTATCTTCTTGAACATATGTGGATAGTTGATCAGGGGTTACTTCTGGGTGGAATATCTGATCCAGGCTTGTCGGTAAATCAAAGCTCATAGTATAGTATGATTGATTTAGTTTGACCAACATCCTATTATAAGACTTATCGGAGCTAAATGACATATCTGCAGACACTTTAGTGGTAAATGTTTCCACATCGATACCCAACTCTAAAGCCATTTGTTGTTCTGATTCTACTTGTATGATGTCCAATTGGAAATTGGCAGGAACTACATCACCAGCATTGGCAATGATTGTATTCATACCATTCTGAATGGTACTTTTTTTGACTTCATCTACTGAAAAGGTAGAATTCAGGTTTCCATTGTTGAGATTGTAAGATATGGTGCCGCCAGCCCTACGCACCACAATAGGAGATGGTGTAGTATTAGATAGCGTCGCACCTTGCAATAGACTTCCAGGATAGATCACATCTGAGCCTGAATCGAATAATGGAAATTGTCCATTACCATCGAGGACACTTACTCGTCTGGTTTTGCATTCAAATCTTTCTGTTATAGAATCTCCATTATCATCCATAGTCTCATATTCTTCATTGAAAAGTTCTGATTCACTAATGACGTCTTCGGTTCTAGATTGCGGGTGAGAAGGTAATTCGCCTCCTCTGGCGATTATTTCTTCAAATGTACCTCCATCTTGTGGATCCATAGATGAGATAGGTTCCTTGCTACATGATATTTGAATTAGGCAAAAGAAAAGAAGTATAAAAAATGTATTTAATAAAGATTTCACTTTTAAATTGTTTTGCGGTTATAAGTAAATTATGACTAATTTTTGTGGTAATACTTAGAAAATGGTCTGCAGCACATTTCTAAGTTTTACCACAAAACGTCACTATTATTTTTTAATGACAAAACAAACTTATGATGAAAGTGAAATAATAGATAAAATATGGGGGGAGACAAACGGTATACACTTCGAAATTAAATTACAATACATTGATTAACAGTAAGTTAAATCATTTCCAAAACTGCCTTTTCCAACGAATCATTTGTCTTTAGATTCATCTTTTTACGTAATCTCTGTCGAGATTTTTTGACTCCTGCCACAGAAATATTGAGAATATTGGCCATTTCTTTGATGGATAGATTCATTTTGACCAGTGAAATAAGGCGTAATTCATTGGGAGTGACACTAGGGTATCTCCGGGTTACATTTTGATTGAAACCCTTATGGACCTGTTCGAAATAGTTGGCAAAATTCTCCCAGTTATTGTCATCTTTAAGATCAAAGTCAATGGTTCTGATAAGCTGTCGATAGCCATTTTTTTCTTCTGATTCATTTTGTAGTACTAAAGCTCTATTTTTTAGACTTTCCAGCATTTCATTCTTTTTGGCTAAGTGTAAGGCATGAGTTGTCAGTTCTTTCTTCTTAAATTCTAACTCGGCATCTACTTTCTCTTTCTCTTTTTTCGCCAGCATTGATCTTTGACGGAAGCTATACCACCCAAATAAAAGGGATGCTAGCGCTAGGAGCAACCCAGAACCTAAAAGCCAGCGCTGCAACGCACTTACTGCAGCTTCTTTCTCTAAAAGTTCTACTTTGTCTTTTTCGATGATTAATTCTTTTTCCTTACGTTCTGTTTGATAAAGAATTTCAAGCTCATTTATTTTTGCTAGGTTTTCTTTTCCGAGGACTTTCTCATTCAAGACTCTATGCAGATCAAGGTATTCATGTGCCTTTTTATAATTCCCAAGAGAAGAATAAGCTTCAGACATTTTTAGATACCCCGCTACTATAGATGTTTTGGAATTTGTCTCTTCTGCTATCGAGAGTGCTTGCTTATAATTGGATAATGCATTATTGTATTCCCTTCTCTTCATCATTATTTGCCCAGCATATCTTAGGTGCAAACCATAAAGTGAAACGTCATCATGTTTGTCTTTCAGCGCTAGTGCTTTGCGTATGGTCTCTTCGGCTTTATAAATCGAATCCAATTTAATATAAGTTCGACTTAGGTTACCATATATGACAGCCAGGGAAGTATTGTATTTATTAGCATCAAGATACACGATACTATTTTTATACATCGAGATCGCTTTTTGATAGTTTCCTAGGTGGTAGTGATTTATAGCTACATTTTCTTTTATTTGTTCTGCATCATCAATCAGACCCAATCGATTATAAACATCTAGTGCCAGACGATAATACTCATTGGATTTCTCTATATTCTCTAATTTTCCATGTACATTACCTATACTCCAATAACTTGCGGCAATACTTTCATCCCAATAGTCAATTCCCTTATCTTCTGAATCAACTTTTTTTAATTCCTCTTTTATTTTCAGTGATTGGATGTGTGTTTCTAATTCTTGTACGAATTGCCCTAATCTTCCAAGCGCAAGTCCTTTATTATTTAAGGTTTTACTCAATTGATCCAAATCTCCTAACTCTTCAAAAACTTTAAGTGATTTATCGAATTCTAAAATAGCTCCTTTAAAATCCGCCTTAGATGTTAAGTAAGTCGCATAATCACTGGTAGTACTTGCGATCAGCTCTTTGTCATTCATCCTTAATGCCAAAGCTTTAGCTGAATCTAAATATATCTTTGATGTCTCTAGATCTTCATTTAGTGTTGCAACAAATAATCGTCTGTAAGATGCTACTTGCGCATAGCCCTCTTGGGATATTACGACATTCGCTATGCTATCTATTCGGTCTTGATTTTGTGCATGTACTGGTTGATTAAAAAAGCATATGCTGAAGATAATTAATGTAAAGCAAGACTTGAATAACTCAGTAAATGAATTCATATCTAGATTTTTATTACATCATTGCAAGTTAGTGATATTTAAGCAATATCGGATGTTTATAGTTTTGGGCGTTTAGATAGGAATCTAATAGTAAGAGGAATAATATTAGGAAGATAAAAGATAAAAAAACGAGACATAACAGGCTGTAAAATGCAATGCTCACTATCCTTCACACTGCACTTACAGTTAAGTGTTGTGTATTACCTTGGATGGAATTAAGAGCCTTAAATTTTATCATTTAATGTATTCGAATTATTGCTAAGGCTATTGACTAAAGGTTTGAGTATGTACTATCCGATCTTGTATGATTTTATCTTAGATAAAATCATACAAGATCGCCTTAAAGCCCATAAAACAAGGGTGGACATTTGGTGGACATTTCCTAAATCCCTGCTTTATCCTCTTATTATCACCATGATATAAGTATAATTTAAGTGTTAATTTCTTGCCATAGAATGAAGGGTTAATGCCTGGAAATCAGGATGTTAGGTAGTTGATCAGAATTTATTTTAAGTTGTCCTCCCTTTGTCCACCAGTCAAATTCACCGCAACCAACATTTTCAATCTTTATTTGCTTATCGATTTAAAACAATCTGCTCCGGTAGATTTCACTAAAAATTAGATAAACATGCATAACCCCAATTTTTTCTCACTTACACTGAATCTCTCTCAAAGATTTACCATTCTTCATCGCAAACTACATTCCATCTGGAGAGGAGCCATTTTCCCTTCAGAGAAAGAGGGAAGATACATGCATCTCTTAGATGCTAAACAGCGACGGATTCTTTTACCAGTAAACTAGTCAAGACAAGAATTTAGGCAATTCCATAATGCAGTGAATTGTTGGTGTTTTTACTTAGCATTTATAAAGGGTTGATGGGGTGGATATGTAATATCCGCCCATTCTCCCTCAGCTTCTTTCAAGCATTTAAAAATGAAAATTAAATTGAGAATACTATAACCACAAAAAATTTTATGCCATGCCACAACCATTATTTTTAAGATCAATCTTTGTCATTGTTCTTATCTCAAGCAGCTTACTATTAACCGCCCAATTGGACGAAAAGAAATTTTATTATGGATTTACAGCTGGTCCAACTTTTTCTTCCATAACAGAAGTTCAGACAACCATTATCAGACCGATTTTTCCCGTTGATACCTATGATACTGCCAATCAAAATGTTACTGGATTTACAGCGGGGATGTTTGTATACTACAAGTTTGCAAAATCAAAATTTGCCATCCAACCTCAGATCACTTTTGCTAGCCAAGGAGGAATTTTTCACTACGAAGATGTATCGGATTTAAGTTACGACATTAGGTTTAATTACAACTATCTGAACTTGGCACCTCTTGTCAAATTCTATATGGTGCATGGGCTTTATGCAACCGTTGGACCTCAGCTAGGTATCATCATTAATCGTTCTGCCCTTGACTACACATCCAATCAACCAGAGCTTGGTCCTGATTTACAAATTCAACAAAGTCTAAGAGAGGTGCTGAAGGGCAACCACAATACCTCTATAATTCTTGGGGTCGGCTATGATACTCCATTTGGATTAAACGTGAATGCACAATGGGTATATGGTTTATCCGATGCAGTTGAAACACTAGCCAATGGATTTTATTTTATAGAGAATAAAAATGTAAGTAACAGTTTCCACATAACCTTAGGTTATCACATTCCTTTTTTTAATTAAAATTTATGAAAAACCTAAGTAGATATATATTAATCCCCTTTGCTTTATTCCTAGGTCGAGAATTATGGTCTCAGGTAATATGGTTGGAACCTGAAATGAATGGGGATGGCTTAAGGAATCGAATAAGCAATGAGTTGTACGATACTGGTCATCAGACAGAGACTATAAATTTTCATGCGGTACCATCTTTCAATAACCAATCAGAGTTGATTATCGATGTTCCATCATTGAGTCAATGTCAGATTTTTACCGTATTCAAATCAAGACTCGGTGCGAAAGAATCTTTGATTTGGAAGCTTGAACAGAATGAAGAAGATCAGTTGTTGTTTACCGATCATCGGATGTTTGATTATACCAAGGTGAAGTATATGAACTTTATTAACCATTCGCCTGATCGGGCGCAGGTATATTGTTATCAACAATATAGATCTGATTTTCAAGCCAATCATCTTCGGATCGGTGCATTGCCAAAGAATCAAGAAATTCCGGTTACCACTTTTGATGGTAATCTTGCTGAGTTGATTGTTTTTCAAAGAGTCCTGGCACCCATAACAAGAAAATCAATTGAGTCTTACCTCGCATTGAAATACAGTGTGCCCTTGCAGCTGGGCGAGGATTATTTGTCCATGGATGGAAGCAAAATTTGGGACTATTCCAAAAACGAAGATTTTCCGAACGGTGTTGCAGGTTTGGGAAGAAATGACGAATTACAATTGTACCAAAGACAATCACGATCAATGTTAGAAGGAGGATCCTTGGCATTGGGTCTGGGGAATGTAGAAAAATACAATCATGAAAATCCAGGGGTTATTCAAGATAATCAGTATTTGTTGTGGAGCGATGATGGTAATGCCTTGGATTTTGTCAAGACGGCAAGTTTTCCATATAGACTGCAGCGAAGTTGGAAACTGAATGCATCAACATTTGATGACAATCAAATATTTTTTCTTCTCGAACACGATGCTATGGTAAAGGGACTTGATGCGGGCGAAAAAATATGGCTTCAACTATCCCGAGAGCAAGGTGCCGAACCAAAATTGGATAATAGTAGCTTTTATGAAATGAAACTAGACAATGGCGGTCTTTATGTTGATGGAGTAAAAATCAAACCAGAAATCTATTATTTTTCTTATATCAAGGCACCTGATTTTTGGGCTGCACTTGAGTTGGATAATATTGCTTGTAGTTCAGAGGAGTCGGGTGTTGTGAAAATCAAGCCAATCGGAGGTAAGGCTCCTTACCAAATACGATTGATGAATGGTTCAACAAGGATTCTGAACGATGCTTACTCAGAAGAAGTCATTGTGATTGATGACCTCAACAATGAGCGGTTTGATGTTGAAATTTCAGACAGCGATGGAAATGTTTATAGTACTTCTTTTGACATCAATAGTGATGAAATAAATTTATCGCATGTAAATCTACCGACCAATGTAACCACGGAAGAAATCCAAAGCTATTTTGAATTCTTCCATGAGGAGTTGGATATTGATTACCAATGGGTTTTGTCTAACGGAGAATATAGCTCAGGACTGAATATTGATTTTGGTGAGTCGGGGGAGTATGTCCTAGAGATGGAAAAGGAGGGATGTAAAGCGTGGAAAATATTTGAGGTAACTGCACCTGAAAATAATATCGAAGACATGTTTATCAACCCCAATCCGTCTTCAACAGGATATTACAATCTATCCGCAGAACTAAAAAGAACGGCACCATATAGTATTGAAATCAGTACGTTGGATGGAAAGGTGATTTTCTTCCAAGAATTTTCAGAGCAGAAATATATCGATTACCACGGGCAACTCTCTAACCCCGGAGTTTACAGCATAAGGCTGAGATCAAATGGATCTCAGCTCAGTAAGAAACTGATCATTGTAAATTAAACAACCTTAAACTTCATCCAAGTGAAATATATATTAGTACAATTATTTTCATTTTGTTTTTTGCTGACCTTGTCGGCTGAAAGCATCATAGATACAGTACCAAACACCCAAGCAACAGGCAATTTACAAACCTCTTGGGATGATTTTGTAACTGCATCCCCTTCTTCCAAAATTCCATTTATCAATCCACCGAGTCCAAGCCTTTCTGGAGATGCTACTTGTGAGTTTTCCATCACACTTCCTGAAGCAAGAAATGGTTTGGCTCCCAATCTTACTATTGCCTATAGCAGTGACTCAGGGACGAGTTGGTTGGGGACCGGATGGGACTTAGGACTTCCTTCCATTACGCTAGATACTAGGTGGGGAGTGCCTACGTATGATCCTTCGATAGAATCTGAAATTTATCTTTTCAACGGAGAACAATTGGGACCTGTTTTTTATAGAGCAGTAGAATATCCAAGAGAAGCTGAAAGAACTTTTCACCTAAGACAGGAGACGAGTTTTCGAAAAATCATCAGACATGGTGATAGTCCAAAAAACTATTGGTGGGAAGTAAAAGAGAAGGACGGAACCAGCCACTACTTTGGTGGACACCCAGATACAGGATTTTCTTCAGCGCATACTTTACAAACAGAAAATGGGGACCTCACAGAATGGTATCTAAATGAAACAACGGACGTGTATGGGAATTTTATAAGTTACATTTATCAATCTGTTGAATACAGATCTGGCTATTGTCTTTTGCCCTTAGGAATTACATACAATGGATTTAACGGCCAACCTGGAAATTATGCAGTAGATTTTAGATTGCGAGAAAGAAACGATTCTAATGTAAGAAAAGATGTCGTTATCAATTGTCGAACAGGAATGCAATATGCATTGGCCGATTTACTGGAAGAAATCCGAGTATCTTATAAAAATGAAACCATAAGAAGCTATCGGTTTGATTACATCATTGGTCAGTTTTCTAAAACATTGTTGAGTTCTATATCGGAGTATAATAGTGTGGATGAATTGTTTTACCAATACGATTTGGAATATCATGATGACCTTGTTGTTGACAATGGGATGATGTATTTATTTGGTGAGGCACAGACATGGAATGTACCCAAAGACAATGTGGATGTTTTACCAGTTACAGCAACAGCAGTGGCTGGGTTCTTGGATGAGCCTACCATTCTAGGAGGCGCCAAATCAACCAACATAGGTGCAACGACAGCCATTACGGTTGGATTGATAGGCAACTTGGCGTCCAAAGAAAACACCATTGGTCCCAATGGAGGAGGTTCTCTTTCTACCGCCACTGGAGTGACTTCCTTGGTAGATATTGATAGTGATGGATTACCAGATAAAATATGGAAGGAAGATGGAAAATTGTTTTATCGACCAAACCTCAATCCCATTGAAACTGGAACCTATGGGTTCAGTGCCAACAAATTAGAAATCACAGGTTTGAATGATTTTAGCTTGTCCAATTCAACTTCATTCAATGTAGG
>CALFDU010000065.1 GCA_937950315.1 uncultured Saprospiraceae bacterium
GGTGTGCCCGGGACAAGACATAGAACTGTTAGAAACGGGAGGCGATGCCATTGAATGGGCATGGACCGGTCCAATGGTATTTTCTTCTTCGGATCAGAATCCGATCATCACTGGCTCAACGGTAGACAATCTTGGGACGTACTTTGTTGAAGTAACTGATTCCAATGACTGTCAAAGTACTTCTGAAGTAACCATCATTGCAGCAACACCTCCTGATGTTGTAGCAGATGCAGTGTCAACCGAAGTTTGTCCAGGAGAAGATATAGCATTGTTAGAAAATGGAGGACAGGGTAGCATGTGGTCGTGGACAGGTCCAGATGGATTTACTTCTACAGATCAGAATCCTATCATTACGTCATCATCCGTAGACAACCTAGGCACATACATGGTAACCGTTACTTCACCTGCTGGTTGCAGCAATACAGGTCAGATAACCATCAATGCCGGAACGCCGCCAGACGCAGATGCAGATGCCAATCCATTTGATGTATGTCTAGGAGGCAATCTTGATTTATCAGAGATTGGTGGTGAGGCGACCAGTTGGTCATGGACGGGTCCAGATGGATTTACCTCCACCGACCAGAACCCAAGTCTTACAGGTTTTACCAATTCAAATATTGGAACCTATACGGTTGAAGTCACAGATGGTGCAGGTTGTACCAACTCAAGTCAAGTCATCATCAGTCTGGCAGACAGTCCAGAAGGCTGTCTTTCAGGATCAGGGGAAGTTTGTGAAGATTTTTGTGGAACAGATGTATTTACTTTTGACCTCTCACCCAATTCTGGGCTTTTTGATATCACACTAACTTTTCCGGGTACCAATATCGACGATATTACTTTGACTGATATTGTAGATGGTCAAGACATAGGTGTCTGTTCGGATGCCTTAGGAGGTGCACCTGATTTTGATGGTACCAACTTAATTTTACCGACCAGTGATATCAATGACGGCGAATCTATCATAATACAAATCGAAAGTTTAATAGATACAAATACGCCAGATTGCGCTGGTGTACCAGATCCTACATGCGAGATGGAAATTGTTTTTTCAGAAGCAATAGACCTATCCATTGAATTTGATGGAGATGTGCTGACAGATGGAACAGTCCTTAATTGTGTGGTTGGGTTCAATCCAGTGATTGATGATCCAAGTATCGCAGGTTCGTGGACGATTGATGGTGATCCAATCACCTTGCCAGAAGACCTTACGGCCTATCCACCCGGAAACCATATAGTTGCCTATATTCCTGACGCTGGGGAATGTGCTTTTCCAGTGGAAGTAAATATAATTACAGAACCTTGTGCGGATTGTGTGATTACAGAAGCATTGCTCACTGACATTCTTTGTAATTCCAATGGAACACTCACTGACGAGACCGATGACTTTATCAGTTTTACTCTAGACCCGCAGGCAGTTTTTAACGGGATGGACTACGACGTCAATGTAAGTTCTGGAAGTATCAATCCTTCATTTGGGACATATGGTGGACCGACTGATTTTGAGTTGGGCAATGGTTCAGCTGGAGGGGGAGATGTTACTTTGACCATCACAGATGTGGCGGATGGAAGTTGTTTTATTGAGGTGGTTATCACCGATCCGGGTTCATGTTCTGCCTCATGCAACATTACCTCAGCGGTGATTGATTTGGTAAGCTGTAATGACAATGGAACCGATTCTGATCCAGCCGATGATTTTATTTCTTTCGTATTAGAAATTGATGGGGACAATGTAGGTGCAGATTATAGTTTTGATTCACCTTATGGAATGTTTACTGGATCCTACGGTGTATCTTCTAGTTTTGACTTTCCGCCAGGTTCTGCAGGAGTCGGCGATCTTGTTTTAACAATAGTAGATGCGGATGATCCGACTTGTACAACAATAGTCAATTTAGAAGATCCGGGTACTTGTTTTGGTTCGTGCAATATTGATCCTATTGTTGCCACTGGGGTAAGTTGTAACGACAATGGTACTCCCGACGATCCAGATGATGATTTTCTTACCTTCGATATTGATCCTCAAGGTGTAAATTTGACCGGTGATTATACCATCAATTCTTCAGCTGGTGTTTCTCCAGCGATGGGAAGTTTTGGTGGGCCAAGTAGTTTTTCAACTAGTTCGGTTTCTCCGACGGGAGGCACAGTTATGTTGACCATCATCTCTGTGGATGATCCGACATGTACTCAGACCTTTGAGATGACTGATCCAGGTCCTTGTTCTAATGAATGTGTGATTACGGATATCATTCCAGGACTGATTACCTGCGATGCAAATGGTACGGATGCCAATCCATCAGATGATATCATAAACTTTCAATTACAAATAGAAGGAACCAATGTTGGTTCAGGATATAGTTTTATTACAACGTTTGGTATGTTTTCAGGAAACTACGGAATCTTAGAAGACTTTGTAATGCCTGCCGGTTCAGCTGAGGCAGGCGACTTTGTTCTGACAATTACTGATAATGATAACCCTAGTTGTACAAGCGAAATTACAATCACAAACCCTGGACCCTGTTCAGGTGGATGCAACATAACTTCTGCAGATATTAATTTTGTGAATTGCGATTCCAATGGGACAAATTCAGATGATTCAGATGATGTCATCAACTTTCAAATCTTGGTTGACGGCGCAAGTCTTGGTAGTGGATATTCCTTTGATACTCCATTTGGATCCTTTAGTGGAAGTTACGGACAACTGGAAGCATTTACATTGCCTGCTGGTTCTGCAGGAGGGGGAGATATTCTTTTAGAAATAGTTGACAACGATAACCCTGACTGTTCTGTGACACTAAATATTCAAGATCCAGGAAGCTGTTCTGACGCTTGTATCATCAATGCAGTCACAGCTATGAATGTTGCCTGCGACGACAACGGAACCGATTCAGATCCTGATGATGATTTTCTCACCTTTGAATTAGATCCTCAAGGAGCAAATATTTCTGGTGACTATACCATCACTTCGACCTATGGAATTACACCTTTGACGGGGAGTTTTGGTGGGACTACGGTTTTTACGACAGATATGGCAGCACTTGGTGGTGGTACTTTTTCCGTTGAGATCACCTCTGTGGAAGACCCTTCCTGCACAACAACTTTTAATATTGTAGATCCAGGAGCTTGTTCTGATATATGCACTCTTGATGCAGACATCATGATTGTTACCTGCAGTCCAAACGGTACCAATGCTGATCCTGCCGATGATATTCTCATTTTCCTCATGGAGGTACAAGGAGGTAATGCTGGTTCAGGATACTCTTTTGATATTGGATCAGAAACCTTCATCGGTGAATATGGAACATTTGAAGAATTCGAATTAGAACCAGGGACGGCAGGAGCAGGAGATATAGATATTACCATTGTTGATAACGATGATCCGACATGCACGACGCAAGTGACGGTTGTCGATCCGGGAGATTGTTCAGGAGTATGTACTTTGGATGATGTGACAATTGCTGATGTAGATTGCAATGACAATCAAACAACTGATCCTACTGATGATTTTCTAATTTTTGAAATAGAGCCTATAGGGAGTAATCTGGTTGGAGACTTTACAGTGACGTCTACTGAATATACGATAACACCTGCCATAGCAGCTTTTGGTGGACCGTCCACTTTTGAGACAGATGGATTGTCTATGACCGGAGGTATTATTACATTGACACTTACATCAATCGACGATCCTACTTGTACGATTGATTTTGACATTGTTGATCCGGGACCTTGTTCTACTTCATGTATGCTGGACGCAACGGTGGTTGATGTTTTTTGTGATACCAATGGTACAGATACAGATGCAACCGATGACATTATAAGTATTCAATTGGAGGTAGAAGGAACGGATGCAGGATCTGGATATAGTTTTGCTTCTTCCGGTGGATTTTTTAATGGAGAATACGGCGTTATTGAGACTTTTGATATGGCGATCGGTTCTGCAGGAGATGGAGACTTTACCTTGACGCTTGTTGATAACGATGATCCTGATTGTACGACGGATGTGATGATTATTGATCCGGGCGTTTGTTCTGATGCATGTATTACTGGTGTTGATATAGTCGATGTGACTTGTTTTACCAATCAGACTGCGAGTACTACCAATGATGATTTTCTCACTTTTACCATAGATCCAGTGACAACACTTTCTGGTCAATTTACGATCGAAACCAATTTTGAACTAAGTCCAGAATTTGGAACTTTTGGTGAAGAATCAACTTTTGCTACAGGTTCATTGAATCAGAATGGAGGAATCTTAATTGTAACCATTGAATCTGTTGATGAGCCTAGTTGTAGCATTACTTTTGAGATCATAGATCCAGGTCCATGTTCGGTGCCGTGTCCTGACCCAGGAACTTGTAACGATGGCGATCAATGCAATGGTGAAGAAGAATGGAATGATAATTCCTGCGAATGTTTCGTCAATGGATTTATTGAAGAAAGCAGTTGCGTTGACGATAATGATTGTAGCAATGGAATAGAATTTTGGGATGATGCTACTTGTGCCTGTCTTACAGAAGAGCCACTTGATTGTAGCAATGGAGGAGGCATAGAAATGCCTTGTGATGATGGAAATCCTTGTACTGCAGATGACGTGATGATAGTATTAGACTGTGACGGCTCAGAGTGTATCCCTTGTGTTGGTGTTCCTTTGGATTGTTCCGATCTTAATAATACAACAGCAATTCCGTGTGATGACGGTGTCGACTTTACCATCGATGATGTGGAAATTGTTCTTACTTGTGATGGGTCAGTCTGTCAGCCTTGTGAAGGAATATTATCTCTATCTTCTATATTTTTCCCAAACATTTTTACCCCTAATGGTGATGGAGATAATGACGAGTGGGGAATTTTTACGGATCAAGAATTAATGATTAATGAATTAAAAATTTATACTAGATGGGGTGAGGTGTTGTATTCTGTTTCAGATATCATGAATACCGATGAGGCTCATATGTGGAACGGTCGACGGTCAGATGGCGAGAAAGTTGAATCTGGTGTTTACGTATATTTTATAGAAATAGGCGCTCCGTATAACTCTGTCTTTACTGGTGATTTGACATTGGTGTATTAATTGGATATTTTGATTAAGCCTTTCGGCAAATGTTTATATCTGCAACAAAATTAATCTATAAAACAATAGAATGAGTAAGCACAGAAAAGTTGAGCTCAATGCATCTCCTGAAATGACGGGAATCAAACTTTCTGATCCCAAAGGATATGCTGCAGGAGCACCTGCTGTGAAAGTTGCGATGGAGCACGTGGTCTCCGAGATGGGGACTGTACGCGGATTGAAAACACTAGCCAAATTAAATCAAAAAGATGGATTTGATTGCCCGGGATGTGCTTGGCCTGATCCAGATGATAAGAGATCTTTACTAGGTGAATATTGTGAAAATGGAGCCAAGGCGGTAGCCGAAGAAGCAACACGAAAAAGAGTGAAACCCTCATTCTTTCAACAGCATACCATACAAGAATTATCCACTTGGTCAGATTATCAACTTGGCCGCAGCGGAAGACTCACCCATCCAATGATTTTACGTGAAGACTCATGTAATTATGAAGAAATAAGCTGGGACGAAGCATTCGCAATAATTTCCAAAAATCTTAAAGAATTATCAAGTCCAAATGAAGCAATTTTTTATACTTCGGGAAGATCGAGCAATGAAGCGGCATTCCTTTATGGATTATTTTGTCGTGCTTATGGAACCAACAACATGCCTGATTGCTCCAATATGTGTCATGAGTCAAGTGGAGTAGGACTTTCAGAGACCTTGGGAATCGGTAAAGGTTCAGTCTTACTTGATGACTTTGAAAAATCTGAATTGGTTGTAGTCATGGGTCAAAATCCTGGGACCAATCATCCAAGAATGCTGACAGCACTAAAGGATTGCAAGAAAAACGGTGGTAAGATTATTACCATCAATCCACTAGAAGAAGCAGGGTTGAAAAGATTTAAAAATCCACAAAGCCCTACAGATATGTTGAGTAGAGGCACAACGATTACTGATGTATTTCTGCAGGTGAAAATCAATGAAGATATCAGTCTCTTAAAAGCAATCATGAAAAAATTGCTGGATATCGAACGTATTGATGGTGGAGTTTTTGATATGAAATTTATCAATGGCCAGACGGCGCACTATGATGCGTTGACGAAAGACTTGGATAAATACAATCTTCAAGAATTGATTGATAGTTGTGGAGTGGAAGAAAAGTTGATTGATCAAGCAGTGCAATTATTTGCCGAAAGGGAGAAAATAATTATCTGCTGGGCCATGGGGCTTACCCAACATAAAAATGGTGTCGCAAATATCAAAGAATGCGTCAATCTATTATTGCTGAAAGGGAGTATTGGGAAGGAAGGCGCAGGAACGTGTCCAGTGCGTGGACACAGTAATGTGCAAGGTGACCGCTCTGTCGGAATTGTGCACAGAACTTCTCCTGGGCTGACAAAATCTTTGAAGAAGAATTTTAATATTGATGCTCCACAAGAACATGGACTCGATACAGTTCATTCTATTATGGCTATGTATGAAAAGAAGGCAAAAGTATTTGTAGCCCTTGGCGGAAATTTTGTTTCTGCAGCATCGGATACCTTATATACTGCACAAGCTCTGCAAAATTGCGATTTGACGGTATCGATAAGTACCAAGTTGAATCGGTCACATCTAGTAGCTGGCAAAGTATCCTTGATCTTACCGACATTGGGTAGGTCAGAATCAGATAGATCTGGAAGCAAAGAGCGCTTTGTAACGGTTGAAAACAGCATGGGAAAAGTACATAAATCCCAAGGAAATTTAGATCCCGCTTCCGATCACTTGATGAGCGAACCAGAAATCATTGCTAGATTGGCCATGCATACATTGGGTGAAAAATCGGAGGTGCCTTGGGAAGCAATGGCGACCGATTATGATTTGATCAGAGATAAGATAGAAGCAGTACTTGTGGGATTTGGTGATTACAACAAACGAGTAAAAAACAATGAAGGTTTTTATCTTCCAAACAATGCTAGGAAAGCAGATTTTTCAAAGTTGCCAGGAGGCAAAGCTCAATTTAGTGTCAATCCATTGCCGGATCACCAATTAGAAGAGGACGAATTTCTCTTGATGACCATCCGATCACACGACCAATTCAATACAACCATTTATGGATTGGACGATAGATATCGAGGTGTATATAATGAAAGAAGGGTCGTATTCATGAATCCCCAAGATATGAACGATCACGGATATTCAAAGCTCGATGTGATTGATCTGTATAGTGAATACGAAGGGAAATTGCGCGAGGCCAATAGATTTATAGTAGTGCCTTATCAGATTCCTCGACAAAACCTGGCTTGTTATTTTCCTGAGGCAAACATGCTTGTCCCCATCAACCATTTTGCAAAAGGCAGTAATACTCCGATTTCTAAGTCAATAAAGGTGAAACTAAGACCACACGTCTCGTATTAATCTTAAAGTAATTGTATTTTTGGGTCAATGAGTAATAAGCAATTTTATTTAGGGCCAATCAAACAGCTGGTGACGCTACGTCAAGTAGATGACCGTGGCCCAATCTCCAACAATGCACTTGAGACCATCAAAAACGCATGGCTTTCAATTGAAGATGGAAAAATTAAATCCATATTACATGAGTTGCCTGCCGGTGTTGAGACAGATGCCATAATGCAACTTCAAAAAGAGTATGTGATGTTGCCTTCATTTATTGACGCGCACACTCATATTTGTTTTAGTGGATCGCGATCAAGAGATTACGCCATGAGGAATGCAGGAATTTCATACCTCGAAATAGCAAAAGCGGGTGGAGGAATATGGGATACAGTAACACATACACGTGGTGCAACTCAGACAGAATTGATAGATGGAATTTTGGAGCGTGCTTCTACATTGGTAGAGAAAGGCATCACTACGATTGAGGTAAAAAGTGGATATGGACTTTCGGTAAAGGAAGAATTAAAAATGCTAAGAGCTATCAACGAGGCCAATAAAACTACAAAGGCTGAATTGATTCCCACTTGCTTGGCTGCACATATCAAGCCCAAGGATTTTGAGGGCGATCATGCGGCGTATTTGGATGTAATTATTGATGAATTATTTCCGATTATCAAAGAAGAAAAACTGACCAAAAGAATTGATGCATTTATTGAGGAGGAGGCATTTTCTGCTGAAGTGGTCGATCGATATTTTAAAGAAGCGAAGGCGATGGGAATGGAAATAACCGTGCATGCTGATCAGTTTCATCCTGGAGGATCTGCAGTCGCGATTCAGCATGGTGCCCTGAGTGCTGATCACCTTGAAGCAAGTACAGAATCGGAGATAGAAGCTCTTGCCAATAGTGATACTGTCGCGATGGCTTTGCCGGGAGCTTCAATTGGCTTGGGTTGTGCATTTACACCGGGAAGAAAGATTTTGGATGCAGGTGGTATATTGGCGATTGCTAGTGATTGGAATCCAGGTTCTGCACCGATGGGGGATTTATTGACCCAAGCTTGCATATTAGGCACATTTGAAAAGTTGAGCAATCCTGAAGTATTGGCAGGTATCACCAAGCGAGCAGCAAAAGCGTTGAAGTTGAATGATAGAGGAAGTATAGAGGAAGGAAAGTTGGCTGACTTGGTATTGTTTGAAGGAAATGATTATAATGAAATATTCTACCTTCAAGGAAAGAAGCTTCCTTCGATGGTTTTTAAGAATGGAAAATTGATTTTTAATAATTAGTAATGATAGACACAGCACTTGATTTTAAATCTCAGATACTTGCAGGTATTCCTTCAGAATTACCGGCAGTTAAGTCGTATCCAAAAGATAGCAACCGTGCGCCCAAACGAAAGGATATATTATCCATTGAAGAAAAGAAACTTGCGCTTAGAAATGCCTTGAGGTATTTTCCCAAATCTTGGCACAAAGAATTGGCGCAAGAGTTTAAGCAAGAGTTGCAGGAGTACGGTAGAATATATATGTATCGTTTCAAACCTGACTACAAAATGTATGCTCGACCGATAGACGAGTATCCCGCGCAATCTCAGCAAGCGGCATCGATTATGTTGATGATTCAGAACAATCTTGATCCTGCTGTGGCGCAGCACCCTATGGAGTTGATCACTTATGGCGGAAACGGCAGTGTATTTCAAAACTGGGCTCAGTATTGTCTCACGATGCAATACTTGGCTACTATGACTGAGCAACAAACTCTTCACATGTATTCTGGTCATCCGATGGGATTGTTTCCATCGAGCCCTGATGCACCAAGAGTGGTGGTGACCAATGGTATGATGATCCCCAATTATTCTCAACCAGATGATTGGGAGAAATTTAATGCATTGGGTGTGACACAATATGGTCAGATGACAGCAGGATCATACATGTATATTGGTCCTCAAGGGATTGTGCATGGGACGGCCATCACCGTTATGAATGCGTTCCGACAAAATTTAAAAGAAGGAGAAACACCTGCTGGTAAAATATTCCTGACCGCAGGACTAGGAGGCATGAGTGGTGCACAGCCAAAAGCTGGCAACATTGCTGGCTGCATTACGATATGTGCCGAAGTAAATGCCAATGCAGCTACAAAAAGACATTCGCAAGGATGGGTCGATGAATTGATAAATGATCTGGACGCACTTGTTGCACGTGTGCGAGAGGCACAAAAAAATCAAGAGGTGGTTTCGATTGCCTACACAGGTAATATTGTTGATGTATGGGAAAAATTTGATGAAGCTGATATTTATGTACACTTGGGTTCTGATCAGACATCACTCCACAATCCATGGTCGGGAGGATACTATCCAGTAGGCTTGAGTTATGAAGAGTCAAATAAAATGATCAAAGATGCTCCCGAAGAGTTTGAGAAAAAGGTAAAGGAATCATTGAGAAGGCAAGTGACAGCTATCAATAAGCATACAGCAAAGGGTACCTACTTTTTTGATTACGGCAATGCTTTTTTGTTGGAGTCATCGAGGGCTGAGGCTGATATCATGGCAGAAAATAAAATAGATTTTAGGTATCCATCCTATGTGCAGGATATACTAGGTCCTAAATGTTTTGACTATGGTTTTGGGCCATTCAGGTGGGTATGTGCATCAGGGAATCCCGATGATCTGGATAAGACAGATGCAATTGCCAAAAGGGTATTGGAAGAAATAGCTGTTAAGGCACCGGCTGAAATCCAACAGCAAATGGTAGACAACATCAAATGGATTACCGATGCTAAGAAGAACAAACTGGTGGTAGGATCGCAAGCAAGAATTCTATATGCAGATGCAGAAGGGCGATCCAAGATTGCACAAGCATTTAATGATGCAATCCATTCAGGTGAATTGTCTGGGCCTGTGGTTTTGGGAAGGGATCATCATGATGTAAGTGGCACTGATTCTCCATATCGAGAGACAAGTAATATATACGATGGCAGTCGATTTACTGCGGATATGGCGATTCATAATGTGATCGGTGATGGGTTTCGTGGTGCAACCTGGGTTTCAATTCACAATGGTGGAGGTGTAGGATGGGGAGAAGTGATGAATGGAGGATTTGGTATGTTGATAGATGGATCAACTGAAGCAGAAGTACGCTTAAAGCAAATGTTGTTTTATGATGTAAATAATGGAATTGCAAGAAGATCATGGGCGAGAAATGAAGGCGCAATCTATGCGATAAACAGAGAAATGGAGCGCACTCCAGGACTCAAGGTAACCTTGCCAAACATCGTTGACAACACAACATTAGATGAGCTCTTCTGAATCAGATGCTTTAATAATTCAAATAACCAAAAACTGGATTGCTCAGTTCATCATTGAATTGAATATATGCCCTTTTGCTGGTCCTTCATTTGTAAAGGACAAGATTGATTATGGTGTAACCCATTCTTTTAGTTCTTTCCAGATGTTTGAAGAATTTTTAAAAAAGGTTGCTTTTCTGTTAGACAAACCAGAAATATCCAATGCTTTTATGATTATTCCAAAGCTAAATGACTTTATGAGCTACTTGGATTTTTTTGAAGGCTGTCAAGAACTGTTGCACGATGCAAAAGCAGAAAGTCAGTTTCAGCTCGCAAGCTTTCATCCCGATTATCAATTTGAAGGATTAGAAAAAGATGATGTCAGAAATTATAGGAATAAATCTCCTCATCCCATGATACATATTCTTAGAGTGGAGGAGGTAGAGGATGCTATTAATGCCTATGGAGATACGATGAAGATCCCAAAAATAAACGAGGAGAAATTATTGAATTTGGGAAAAGATAAAATACTTGATTTGATCAATCATAAAATTAAGTTTAGGAAATGAACAATACTCAAAGGCATGACTTTCTGCAGTCTGCCATTTCAAAAGTATACGATCTGATTGTTGTGGGAGGAGGTGTGACTGGCTGTGGCATTGCGTTGGATGCGGCCTCAAGAGGGCTCAAGACATTGTTGGTAGAAAAGTCTGACTTTGCCTCAGGCACAAGCAGTAAATCTACCAAATTGATCCACGGAGGATTGCGGTATTTAAAGCAGTTGGAATTTGGATTGGTTAGAGAGACTGGGATTGAGCGTGCTGTGGTTCATCGCCTTGTTCCACATTTGGTGCATCCTGAAAAAATGTTTTTGCCGATAGTAGACGGAGGTACCTTTGGCAAGATGTCTGCTTCATTGGCAATTTCAGTGTATGATTTTTTGGCCAATGTAGAAGCAGTAGATCAGAAAGAGACCTTGTCTAGGGAGGAGGCGATAGACCTAGAGCCTTTGGTGAAAAGTGATTTCTTATCTGGTGGAATTGTCTATTCAGAATATCGTACAGATGATGCTCGTCTTACCATTGAGTTAATGAAAAAAGCGGCAGTGCTTTCTTGCGATTGTTTTAACTATATGGAGATGAAGAATGGATTGTATGATGATGAAGGGAAGATAATAGGAGTAGAATGTTATGATGTAATTTCCGATAGACTTTGCCAGTTCACAGGGACCAATGTTGTGTCTGCGGCAGGTCCTTGGGTAGACGGTATTAGAAAAGAAGATGGGTCGTTCAAGGGTAGTAAATTGTTTCTAACCAAAGGTGTACATATTGTGGTTGATAGAGAGAAATTGAATCTCAACCAATCGGTTTATTTTGATGATTTTAATGGAAGGATGCTTTTTGCAATTCCTAGAGGTAAGATTACTTATGTAGGAACCACTGATACGAGCTATCAGGAAGATCTAGATAGGGTAGTAGCGAATGCCGAGGATGTTGAATATATTTTGTCAGCAGTAAATCATTATTTTGATATTGTCCCATTGGAAATTGATGATATTCAATCTACGTGGGCTGGTCTACGTCCTTTGATCCATCAGGAAGGAAAGTCTCCTACTGAGTTGTCAAGAAAAGATGAAATTTTTGAAGCTCCTTCTGGCTTGATTTCTATTGCTGGGGGTAAGTTGACTGGATACCGTAAGATGGCCATGCGGATTGTTGATTTGGTTTTGGATAAGAATCCATCCTTTGATCAATCTATATCTGGAACACACGAAATTAAACTAGGTGAAAATGAATTTGAGGATTACCGAGAAGTAAAATTTTTTATTGAGAGATTTGAAATAGACGTAATTGCCTATGGGCTTGAAAAATATCATGGGTGGTATTTGATTACTACTTATGGTAAGGAGGTAAAGAAAATCTTGAATTTAATGAAAGAGCAAAAGCGAGAAAGTCCCGAAGAGAATTTGATACTTGCAGAATTGCAATATGGTATAGCCGAAGAGTCCGTATGGCATCCATTAGATTTGCTTCAGAGACGTACGGGTCGGCTGTACTTTGATATAGAGAGTGTTCAGAAGTACAAGACTTTGGTTATTGACGCTTGCGCAAATCATTTTAATGCCGACACAAAATTGATAGACAAATGGAAAACAGAAGTTGACCAAGCGCTAGGCGATGCATTGGCATTTAAAAAAGGATTGGCGTAATACAGTTAGGATCTGATTATATCCCAAGCCCTGATAGTTCGGGCTTTCGCAACATGGTACCTACATAGAGAATGATTGCTAAGGTAATCCCAATGGTTGGAGGAAATCCCATAGCCCATTCAGAAACGATAATCCCACCAATATAACTGCACAAAAGAAAGAAACCAATATTGGATGTTTTAGGAATAAGGTATATGATTACACATAGAATTTCAATGATTCCTAATGTTACAATGTGTTCTTGGAGGTTGATCTTGCTAAGGCTTTCTACCAGTGGTTTCGCTTGCATTAATTTACCCATTCCACTTGAAGCAATTCCTAAACTTACAAAAACAGACATGGCCCATCCTAAATAGTATCTCCAACTCGGTATTTTCTTCATTATTTTTTATTTGGCAAAAGTTTAATCGTGTTTATTTCTTGATGGCACAAGATAGAAAATTCAAAATATGATAAAGTAAAAAATGTGAGAACGGAATTATCGATTTTCAAATTGCTTAGTGTACAATTACCCATAACATTTTTCTTTTTGCCTACAAGTAATAAGTTGTAACTCAAAGAGTTAGCTTTGTATTTTGAAAATAAATATGTGTAAAAATGATTCAACATCATAACATACAAGAGAATCTTGTTCCAGCAGCATTGGTCCAAAAAACAATTGAACTTAAGCAAGGTACATTGAGTAGCAGTGGTGCTCTGGTGGTTAATACTGGGAAATTTACAGGGAGATCTCCAAAAGATCGATACATCGTTGAAGATGAAATCACAACATCAACTGTGGATTGGGGAGATATTAATATCCCAATCACCGATGATGCTTATCAAGATCTATTGAAGAAGATGGAGGATTATATTGGAGGGCTGGATGAAATCTATTCTCGTGATTCATATGCATGTGCCAGTAACAAGTATAGATTGTACGTGAAAGTCTATACAGAGTATCCATGGCAAAATATGTTTGCCCATAATATGTTTTTGCGATTGACAGAAGAGGAGTTAAAAACTTTTAAAGCTGATTGGAGAATTTTGGCCTTTCCGGGTGTTCTTGCTGACCCACAGGTTCATGGAACAAGGCAAGAGAATTTCTCAATTATCAACTTTAAGGAGAAGACCATATTGATCGGTGGTACAGCTTATACAGGTGAAATTAAGAAGGGAATATTCTCAGTTTTAAATTTTGTATTACCACAGGAAAGAAAAGTATTATCCATGCACTGCAGTGCCAATGTGGGAGCGAAAAGTGATACGGCATTGTTCTTTGGACTAAGTGGAACAGGAAAAACCACATTGTCAAATGATCCAGATAGAAGATTGATTGGTGATGACGAACACGGATGGTCTACATCAAATATTTACAATCTTGAAGGAGGCTGTTATGCCAAGACGATTGACTTATCCGAGTCGAAGGAGCCGCAGATATATAAAGCGATTAAGTTTGGAGCCATGTTGGAAAATATTGGCTTCAGAGAAGATGGAGTTACACCCAATTATGAGGATACAACGATTACTCAGAATACACGTGTAAGCTATCCAATCTATCACATAGACAATATCATGTACAATTCGAGAGGAGATATACCGAAGAATATTTTCTTTTTGACTTGTGATGCATTTGGTGTATTGCCCCCAATCTCTAAGTTGACCAAGGAACAAGCCATGTATCATTTCTTGAGTGGTTATACTGCAAAGATTGCTGGTACAGAGGAGGGAATAACAGAACCGCAGGCAACGTTTTCTGCTTGTTTTGGTGCACCATTTTTGCCTTTGCATCCTACAGCTTATGCGGATCTTTTGGGTCAGAAATTGGAAGAGGGTATTGTAACTGGAGATGGAAAGATCAATGTTTGGTTGGTGAATACTGGCTGGACAGGAGGTCAATATGGAGACGGTAATCGTATTGAGTTGAGCTACACAAGAGCAATGATCAAAGCCGCTCTTACTGGTGAATTAAACAAGGTGGAATATAGAAACGATAATATGTTTAATTTGACTATTCCTCAATCTTGTCCTGATGTTCCAAATGCCATTTTGAATCCAAGAGATACGTGGAGGAATGTTGAGGAATATGATGTGATGTCCAACAAACTAGCCGATCTATTCAATGAAAATTTTAAAAATTTTGCAACCAAGGCCGATGCTGGACTAGCAACAGCAGGCCCGCAGATTGTTTAAAGTAGAAAACAGCTTCTAAAAATAAAAGGCTCTATGACATTGTCATAGAGCCTTTTCTTATTTCTAAACTGAATGAATGAATTCCCTCAATTGAATAGCTTCATTTAGTTTTAGTTTCTTTTTCAGTCTGTACCTAGTCATTTGCAGAGATTTCATTTCTACGTTCAGAATCTTTGAAACCTCGTAGTTGTCAAGGTTCATTCTTATGTAGGCGCAGTGTTTTAAGTCAAGAGAAGTAAGCTTAGGATTTATTTGCGTAAGCTTGGTAAAGAACTCAGATTCAATACTCTCGAATGCAGTTTTGAAATCATGCCATGTATTTTCAGAATGATCGATCGCATCCAATGATCTTTCAAGGCTTCTCAATTTCTTGAGTGCTTGGCTTTCGCTGTTTTCTGCCTTAAGCGTTGAATATGCTTCAGCGACATGTTTCTTTAACTCTTTAAATTGATTGGCAAATTTAGATTGATCAATTTCTAGAGAAACTACTTTTCTGTTCTTTTCATTGATTTCTTTATCAAATTCAACAACACTTGATTCTAACAATTGGCTTTTAAGTGCCAAAGATTTCTCAAGTTCTGATTTTTGATTCTTAATAATTTGATTTAAGTCCAGCAATTCTCTTTTTTGGTTGATGAGCGTTTTTTTAGCATCTACCAATTTCAATACATTCATCACTCTAGAGACTAGCTCTATTTTAGTCACTGGCTTGTTAAGGAAGTCTACGCTACCATAATCAAAAGCTTCTTCAAGTACTTTCTCATCTTGAAGCCCTGTAATAATTATAATTGGAATGTCTTTGAACGAGTTGTTCTTTTTGATCATTTTCAAAGTTTCCAAACCGCCTTGTCTTGGCATTTGCCAATCCAGAAGCATAAGATCAGGTTTGTTTTCTTTTAGTTGATCAATGATGCCTTCACCATCATCCAATTCTGAAAAAACAAAGTTGGTATCATCTAGATATTCTTTGTAAAGAATTCTGTCAAATTCGCGGTCATCAACAATAAGTATTTTCGGCAGTTCCATTAGTTCATAATTTACTTAATAAAGACAATAATAATTCCACTTGTCCCTTAAGGTCCATGTAATCTATCATTAAAATGTAACATATTTTACATATGTCCCAGATAAATAGTTCCTTTCCGAGTTTCAATACGTAGAAAACAATCAAAAAAGGCTTTGGTTCATTAATTAAAATAATTTCATTGCAGTTTAATAAGAATAACTATCTTTTGGAATGATTGAATTTGAGTCTAAATTAAAAAGTAGTGAAACCAGTATTTTTGCTGAAATGTCTGAATTGGCCAATCAGCATCAGGCTATAAACTTAGGTCAAGGATTCCCCAATTTTGACTGTGATCCAGAATTAAAGGATAGGGTGGAGCATTACCTACAAGCTGGGAAGAATCAATATTGTCCGATGCCCGGGTTGCTTGAACTAAGAAAGGTTATATCTGATAAGATTGACTTTTTGTACGATAGAAAAATTAACCCCGAGGATGAAATTACCATTACCGCTGGGGCAACTCAAGCACTATTTACAGCCATTACAGCATTCGTACATGCAGGTGATGAAGTAATCATATTTGAGCCAGCTTATGATTCTTATCGTCCCAGTGTAGAGTTGGTGGGAGGAAAGGTTGTACCCATTAAATTGAGTGCGCCCGATTATAATATTGATTGGGCTGAGGTAAAGGAAAGCATCAATAAGAATACAAAAATGATGATCATTAATACACCACATAATCCCACAGGGAGGGTGATGTCATATGAAGATATGCTAGCCCTGTCTAAAGTGTTGGACGGGACGAATGTGATTTTGTTGAGCGATGAGGTTTATGAACATTTGGTATTTGATAAGGCAGTTCATCACAGTGCATTGAAGTTTGATGATTTATTGGAAAGAACGATGAGCGTTTATTCTTTTGGAAAGACTTTTCATTGTACTGGATGGAAAATGGGATACATTGTTGGATCAAAAGCTTTGATGAGTGCTTTTAGGAATGTCCATCAATGGAATGTGTATTGTGTTAATTCATTCTTGCAATATGCGTTGTCTGATTTTCTTAAAGCAAAAAGTCATTATTTGGAATTAGGAGCTTTTTATCAAAATAAGAGGGATTTATTCAATGAAAAGATGATAACGTCTAGGCTAAAGCCGCTTAAATCAGAAGGAACCTATTTTCAATTGTACGATTATTCTGAAGTGAGTGATTTAACCGATCGATTGTTTTCAAAATGGCTAACAGAGACACATGGTGTGGCTTCTATTCCTCTTTCTCCGTTTTACTCTGAAGAATCCTTGGATAAGGTAGTTCGATTCTGTTTTGCAAAAACAGACAATGTTTTGAATCTTGCGGCTGAAAGATTATCCAAAATTTAGGGTATAAAAAAAGAGGCTGGAAATTAGATCAGCCTCTTATAGAATTAGATTTTTATGATATAATATCATGAAATGGTTGATAGATGGCAGGTTTTTAACCAGAACTCATCAATTAATTTCACAAGATTAAAGAATTCGTCGATTCCTATTGGCTTCACCAAGAAGGCATTAATATAGGATAAGTAACATTCTTTGATATCAGAATCAAGATTAGAAGTACTTAAAACGATAATCGGTATTGCTTTGAATACTGGATCAGATTTAAAATGTTTGATTACTTCCAATCCGTTGACCTTTGGTATATTTAGATCTGAAATAATAATAGAAGGGGCATCGGCAAAGTTATTTTCTTTTTGCTTCTCAAAGTATTCCAAAGCTGCTTCACCATCTTCGATTACATCTATGAGAATATTTAGGTCTTCTGCTAAAACAGCTTCTTCAAATAATTTTATGTCCCCAGGATTATCTTCTATAAGAAGTATTCTTTTTTGGTTTAATTGTGACATTTTGGGTTTATTCTATTGAGTTAAATCAATATAGGATTTAGTAAACGTTAAGTGGAGGGAGTTCTTTTGTTTTGACTGTTGGTGGTTTATAAAGCTACAAATTTATACCCTACAAAATCACTACTTGAGCTCTTCTAATCTCATACAAATATAATTATATATCTATATTCTTATTAGAACTTGTTCTTTTAATTTTATTCATTGTTATGTAAATTTTTTCGAATACTAAAGATGAATTCGCTGCCCTTATTGAGCTCTGAATCAACGGAAATTACACCTTTATGTATATCAATGACCTTTTTACAGATTGAAAGTCCTAGTCCAGTACCTTCAAAAACATCATTGCTATGAAGTTTTTCAAATATTCCGAATATTTTTTCTTTGTTTTCTTCTCTTATTCCTATTCCGTTGTCTTTAATACTAAAAGTCCAAAAATTAAGGTTTTCTTTTGCACTAATTACTATTTGCGGATGAGTATCTTTTCTAAAGAACTTAAGAGCATTTCCAATTAAGTTTAGAAAGACTTGAATCATCATTGATTCATCTGCTCTAATTATATCAGGTAGATTCTTTAATATTATTTCTGCCTTTGTTTCCTGAATATTGGAATTTAGATCTAATAAAATTCTTTTCAGCATAGGTTCAAGAATGATATCCTTGTAATTTACTTTTTGAGTTCCAACTCTACTGAACGCGAGTAGGTCATCGATGAGTTTTTGCATATTGGTTGAACTCCGTAATACAATATCTAAGTATCCTTTGCTTTTATCATCTAGATGCTCATAGGCTTTTTGTTTCAATAAGAAAGCAAAACTTGAAACGGTACGCAGAGGAGCTTTTAAATCATGTGAAGCTATGTATGCAAAGTTTTCAAGTTGAAGATTTGATTGAATATATTTTTCTAGCTCCTTATTTTTAACTGATAGATCTGCAAGTTGATTTTTAATAATTTCTTGTTGTCTTCTTAACTCTGTATTTTTTCTAAGGTTTCTAATCAATAAAGTTTTGTCTTGCAAGGAGATAATATTTGATGATAGATGAAAGTCTTCTACTTTGTCATCTATATGGAAACGCCAATCACAAGAAACCATGCTGTTGGTTGTCTCTTCTGTCAAATAGTTGAATACTTCACTGGTTTTGCGTCCATTTACCTGATACTCTGGACTTATTTCAAGAATCTCTGAAAGGTTTATGAATGCCTTGGAGGAGTTGCTAAAGTATTCATTCATCCTTTCATTCCTTATGACAATCTCTCCATCGTATTCTGTGCTATCCTCTTCTTTTTTGATTTCAATAATGTCAATTCCATCGAATGAGTTATCGATTAAAGCTTTATAAATTGCGTTCTTTTCTTGGATTGCTGCATTGAAAGTGGCCAATTCTTTTTCAGCTAAAACTCTAGTAGTTACATCATTGAAAATAAACAAGGTACTCATTCCTAATTCATTGTCATCCAGTAGCGTCGCTGTTCCATCAAGGTATAAGACCTTATTAACTTCAGAATTCACTTTGATTCTGAAATCAATTAATTGACCTGATTCCGTTAGAGAATCTAAGTCGTCTTTGATTTTACCAACGTGCTTTGAGTCAAGTAGGTCGAGGAAATTCATATTCAATAGATCATCTATGTCGACATTTAAAATTTCCGCACCTTTTTTTGATACAAAGATAAATTTCCCTTCTTTGTTCACTTGAGCCAAACCTGCAGGTGATCCTTCAAGTATGGATTTGTATCGTTTCCTACTGTTTAATAAATTTTGTTGTGCAATAACTTCATCTGAGATATTGTTAAATGCCAAGAGGACTTCAATAGGATTATTGTCAGAGTCTCTGCTAATAGAAGCGATACCATTTAGGTAAAATTCTTGAAATTTAGGATGTATGGCTCTATATGTACTACAAACTTCATCTTTGCCAGACAACAATTTTTTAATGTCGTTTCTAAATTTTTCCAAATTGGAAGGATGTACGAAATCAAATATACTTTTGTTTAAAATTTCCTCTTCAGAATGCCCAAGTATATTGGAGGTTCTTTTTGTAATAAATGTAATTTTTCCTTTTAGGTTGAGTTTGGCAATACCGATTGGTGTTTTTTCTAAAAGTGTTCTTAACTCAGCTTCTTTGAGTTCTAAAATTCTTTCTTTGGTTGACAATTCAGTTAAGTCTCGACTAACTTCTAGTGCAGCAAATATTTTATTATCTGAATCTTTTACAGGAATGTATCTATTTTCAACAAATCGCTTTTCATTTATTGACTCATTAAACATAGAATCTTTTACGGAAAAAGATTCGTTATTGAATACTCTGTTGAAGTATTTTTCTTTCCATAGAATTAATTCTTCTTTATCAATTTTATCATGCAGATTGTCTCCAATTTGTAAATCTACTTTTGAATATTCTTTAAAATCACGCTTTGCTTGTTCGTTAATAGTAAGTAATTTCATATCTGGATCGATACAATAAATGCCATCGGGTGTAGTATCAAGAATGGTTTTTAATGTTGATTCTCTTTTTTCCAGAGTTCTGTTTGTTTCGACAAGCTCAGTTACATTTTTTGTAGTGCTGATGACACCAATAATTTGGTCGTTGTCATCTTTAATTGGCTTAAAAATTACAACCGCGTGTTTTGATATGCCATTTTTATTTTTATTTGTTTCAGAGTAGTTGAATGTAATTACTTCACCATTAAGCGCACGTTCCATGAGAGGTTTGTACTTAATGTCAAACTCATTTTTTGGGTCGGTAAAGATTTTCTTTCCGATTTCTAATTCAACCCCAAAGCTGTTTTTTAATGCTTTCTTTGAACCAATATTGAAATTTCGAGCAACAAGATTTGTGTCTAAAACAAAAATATTTTGTTCTTGAATATCAAGAATTTTTAATAAGAATGATTTCTCTTTTGCTATCTGTGATTCGCTGTTTTGATGATGTATTGTTGATTGATTAAAAGCAATGTTGCTTATGAAGAAGTTGAATCTAGTAAGTAGTTGCTCCAGTATCTTTTCTTGAAACAACTTCTTCTTCTTATCACATACTAAGAAGAGTATACTGTTATTTGAATTTTGATAAATCAATGCTTCATCCTCAACTTCAATAGAAGATTTTAGTTTGTCGTTTTGAATAGATTCTTTGTCAAAAGTTTTAAACGAACTGTTATCTAAAAGGGTGCTAAAGCTTGCATAATTTAATGAAGCATCGATAGATTCCCCTAAAGTGCTTGTAAGATTGGCGTTGCTTGAAATATAAGCGGTAGTTTTTAAACCAAGCTTATGATGAAGTTCTGATACAAATTTTTCTACGGTTTCGTTTAGATCGCTTGACAAGCCAAACGATAGGAACAAGTCTAGTAGTATTTGTTTATGCACACCCATTGAGTCGAATCTAATATTAGAAGTCATACTAAATTATATATTAAAGGTAATATTATATATAAAATAGGGAGAGGGAAATTATTCTTCGGAGGGGTATTATTATTATATAATGAGGCAAAAACTATGACAGGTTTGCCATTAATAGGGTTAATTGTCTTACAAATACACTACCTATTGGTAATAGTCGCTCTACATTATAAGATGAAGGGTATATGTTACAGTGTTTCCATCAAAAAGATCAACAAATAGTGTTGATTGGACCTTTGATCACATTTGTTATTCAGGAAATGATAGAAATTAATCAACATACTAATATCGAAATGAACAGGTGGTCTAAATAAAGCCTGGCTGAATTTTTGTTGAAAAAAAAGTTACCCAAAATGAGTAACTTTTTTCTTAATACAACCTGTTAATTTACTTATAGTAGCATAAATATAGGTATGTATTTGTTGTGCCCCGTTAGTATTTGCTCTACAAGGACTATGCAAGAACCTACAAAAGCTCTACCTCATTTAGCTGGCTTTTGTATGTTTTTAAACGGGTACATTTTCAACGATTTCAATGCCATAACCGTTGAGTCCTACTATTTTCCTAGGGTTGTTGGTCATTAGTTTAATCTTTCTGACACCGAGTTCATTTAAGATCTGGGAGCCAATACCTATATTTTTTTGAAGAATCTCTCCTTTTGAACCTAAGAAAGGATCTAATTTCTCTCCTTTTTGTCTTTGGTATTCGAGCTTCTCGATGGTTGAAGGCAGATCTTGTGCATTTTCATTGTATCTAAGCAGAATGATGATTCCTTTCCCTGCTTCTGCTATTTTGTCCATTGTTCTGAACAACTGCTTTCCTCGTGATTTGATTAAAATTGAAAACAACTCACCCAGATCACTTCCAGAATGAACTCTGGTAAGAACTGGTTCATCTTTAGTCCATTCTCCCATCTTAATAACTAGATGGTTTTGCTGAGAATTTTCTTCCTTAAATGAGATAAATTCAAATTCTCCTGAATCTGTTTGAATGATTGTAGAGTTTGCCTTAGAAATTAATCGCTCTTCCTTCATTCTATATGCAACCAAATCTTTGATTGAGATCAATTTAAGATCGTGTTTCTTTGCAATAACTCGTAGTTGGGGCAGCCTTGCCATGCTTCCATCCTCATTTAAAATTTCAACCAATACTCCTGCAGGGTAAAATCCAGCCATTCTAGCCAAATCAATACTGGCTTCAGTATGGCCAGTTCTACGTAATACTCCTCCTTCTTTTCCAACAAGTGGAAAGATATGACCAGGTTTTGCAAAATGTTCTGCTTTGGTTTCAGGATCAAGCAAAGCCTTTATACCAGTAGATCTGTCATAGGCAGATATTCCGGTAGTACATCCTTTTAATTTATAATCAATAGAAACTGTGAAAGCAGTACTGTGAAGATCTGTGTTTTTGTCCACCATGGCAGGTAGATCAAGTTCTTCTGCTCTATGTTTTAAAATTGGGGTACAAATCAGTCCACGTCCATTGGTTGCCATGAAATTGATGATCTCTGGTGTGACACACTCTGCTGCACAGACAAAGTCACCTTCATTTTCGCGATCTTCATCATCTACAATTATAACAATTTTACCATTTCTAATATCCTCAATGGCTTCTTCAATGGTATTCAATTTTTGGTCAATCATTGTTTCTGTTGTCATGCCATCAAAATTAAAATCTTTTAAATAAATATTGTGATAAAGTGCTTTAATTGTCGATCCTTTCTGGCTTATTTGGTTGGATACCTATCTTAAAGGTCTTTTTAAAGCTTTGATATGCCCGAAATTGCAATATTTGACCTCTTAATTGCTGGTGCTGGAGCCTTTGTTCTCGGAGTATCCAAATCAGGTGTAAAGGGTATTTTTATTCTTACTGTGACCTTGATGGCTATTGTGTTTGGGAGCAAAGCATCGACGGGGATCATCATTCCATTATTGATATTTGCTGACATCATTGCCGTTATTTACTACAATCGACATGCACAGTGGTCTTTGTTATTTAAGTTCTTACCATGGATGATATTGGGTGTCTTGATAGGTGTTTATTTAGGTAAAGATATACCGGAAGAATTGTTCAAGAAAATCATGGCTGTCATCATTATCTTTAGTGTATTCATGATGTTTTTTTGGGAACGAAGACCTAATTTAAAGTTGAGTAACAATGTTTTTTTTAGTTCGTCAATGGGCGTCATGGCAGGAATAACTACGATGATAGGAAATTTAGCGGGTGCATTTTCAAATATATTTTTTTTATCCTCGCGTATTCCTAAAAATGAATTTATCGGCACTTCTGCCTGGTTGTTTTTTATCATTAATCTGATCAAATTGCCTTTTCATATTTTTGTTTGGGAGACAGTCAATGTGCAATCAGTCATGTATGATCTTTATCTAATACCTTTTGTTGTCGTTGGTTTTATTGGAGGGATCAGACTTGTGAAATTGTTTAAAGAATCGTTTTTTCGTAAATTTATTTTGTTTGCAACTGCACTCGGTGCAGTATTGTTATTAATCTCTTAATTTCTAGGCTTGTCCCATATCAAAAATCCTGTTATTCGTTCCTTGGTCCAGTCTCCATTTTTAGACCTAATTGGTGCAGCATTGGTTTTAGGAGTTTGTATTAGTCGTTCTTTTCATGAAACGATTTTTTTTGAAAGTAAAATCCAGTATGGTATTCCGATCAGTGAATTGTTGCAGTATATGAAACAAGGTGCTTTTCCTTTGGGTATTTTATCTACAATAGGTGCCATTTTTTCAATGCTTGCTACACGCTTTACAGGTAAACAAAAGAATGCAGGTAATATCATCGGAGCAATAACAACTATCAGTTCAGGAGCATTGGATTATATGTTTGGAAATGCTTCTGCCATCATTACTTATCCCTTGACATTTTTTGTCTTTACATTCGCGATCAAGCGATGGGCAGGGGGAGAGAAAATCAAGAAAATTGATGTCTTTTATTTTCTCATATTGTTCGGTTCATTTGTCCTAGGAATGGGGCTTGTTTATCTTGGAGCTTATCTCTTTGGAGGAAGAACGGAAGGATATTTTTTACTGGCTGTAGCTCTAAGTTTTGGTATTTCTTTGGGTGCAAATATCTGTAATGCACTTAAATATGAAGAGACTTGGCTGAGTTGGATTGCTTATAATCTCATTCAATTATTAAAGAATTCCATTACTGGAAATTTGGCCAATGTTGCAAAATATGTTTTCTATTTATTCAATGCCGTTATCACCCAAATTGATTGGAAAGTCAATGGAGATGTTTCAAAACAAATAGCTTGATGGAAGATTATCAAATAATTGAATTAGCACCTAAACATGCCAAAGAATTGTCAGAAGTGGCCCATGATGTCTTTAAAATTTCCTACGAAAATAAGCTCATTGGGAAGTTTGAGCAAGAAAATTTTAAGGTGTATCTTAAGAATGCATTTGCTCATGCACAAATGATGAAAGAGATTCAGGATGAAAAGAGTAAGTATTTTGGGATTTTTCACAATGAAAAATTGATCGCATTTTTTAAATTAAACTTTGAAGAAAATCAAACGATGGAGCGTCCTGATAATCATGTAGAAGTAGAGCGATTTTATATTATACCAGAAAGGCAAGGACAGGGTATTGGTAAGTATATGTTGGACTGGATTTCTGATTGGGCTGTTGAGCAAAAGTTTGTGAAGTTGTGGTTGAGATCGTGGGAACGCAACGATGGAGGTATCGCTTTTTATAAAAGAATGGGATTGGAGATTGTAGGGACTACAGAATATAAATTTGAAGAATCCGATGATGTCGATTTTGTCATCGAAAAGGAATTGGTATAAAACAAAAAAAGCCACCCGACGATTGGCGGATGGCTTTTGTGTTTTTTATATGTGCTGCTTAAGATGCAGACAAGTTGATTTTTAATCCGATGTCATCGCTGATTGCCTTGTCTTTTACAACGTCAGCCAACTTTGCAGATCCGTATTCAACTCCAAATTCAGTTCTGTCAACAGTAAAGTCTGGAGTAGAAACACTTACACCATTTGGTCCAACTTTAGCATTTGCTTTAAAACCAATTGATTTTGTGATGTCTTTCATAGTTAAATTTCCATAAACCATGCAATTTGCTTCAGGGTTTCCAGCCAAAGCAGTAACCTTCGTGATAACAAATTTAGCTGTTGGGAATTTTGGTACATCAAAGAAATCTCCGTTAGATAGGTGACCTACAAGATCTCCTGCTTTACCTTCTGGTAAATCAGTACATTTCATAGTTGCCATGTCGATTACAAATTCTCCACCTGTAATTTTATCACCTGAAACCTTCACTGATCCTGAAGATAATCCCAATGTTCCAGTGTGTTGTCCACCTACTTTTGAACCAGTCCACATAATCTGCGAATTGGCAGTGTTTACTGCTAATGATTTTGCTGTAGCCATTGCCTCCTTAACTGGTGCAGCTTCAGATGTCATAGCTTTTTCTCCTTTAGGAGCATTTTTGCAAGATGCAACCAATGCTATCAATGCAAATAGAAATAAATAATTTTTAAATGTGTTCATCTTTTCGTGTTTGTAGTTTATAAATTAATCCATGAATGCCCATTAAGAAAAAGCCTTTTCATGGGTTATATCGGATAGAAATTGGAAATGTTTTATGAAATTATAAGTAAAAGTACTGAATTATTGAAAATACTGGAAGAAATATGCAAATATTCTGTAATATAAAATATCAGCAAAGAAAAGGACTAGCGGCGGAACTGGGGCCTTTTAGGATTATTCTTTTTGCTGTTGTCTTATCTATTGCAGTAAAGCTATTTGTTGTTTAATCACGATCTTTCTTTAGACTTTCGTCAAATGTTTGAGTAGTGGTTGAAGAATGTATTATAGATTAAAGACAATGTCAGCTGATTCGTCTAAGGATTGCTGATTCGTTTAAGAAATTGAGAAATCTAGACTGTGAATGAAAGTTGGTTATTCTTGTCGAGATATTTCTAGTTTTTACGACAGATAGAAATAAAATGAGGAATAGAAATCATCCAAATTTGACGAAAGTACATAATAGGAAATAATGGAAAAATAATTATCATATGACGGAAGTCAGCATGAAAACCGCAGGACAGAAAAATGCTTATTTGACGAAAGTGAGATAAAAGAAATTATGTACTTACAATGAATCCTTTGTCAATTGATTGTAAATCGGCATGCACTTTTTTAGAAGCGGTTTTAGGTGAGTGGGGAATGGTTCGGACTTAGGTTTGTATCCTGAAAATGAGCTTGACTTGTGGACATTGTGATACCAATAGGGAGCCCAGCATCCGTCCTCTTTTATTGGACCGGGTTCCCATTCCAACATGGAGTGATAAAAAGGAATATTCAATTTGTTGCAAAGCTTTGTGAGCATAGCTTTTGGGTCTTCTTGAATTTTTTTTGAGTCAATGATAATTGCTTGTTGTTCTAGTTTTTCAAGCTCCAGAAGTAGTTCGAGGTGCGCATGATAGCCAACATCCTTGATACTCGGATTTGCGATGGCTTTATCAAAAGAGGGTAGCATGTCAATAGGATTTCTCGTGAGTATAATATTGACAGTTTTGGTTAAAAATGACAAATCTAAATCTACGAGATGATGTGTCATGTGCTTAAAAAAAACAACGGATTCTGAATGAGTTCCTAGCATCGATTTTATGACTTCCTCGCCATTGTTTTCCATGGTGTTTAGTATTTCATCTGCACCTGGATGATAGCTGTGCGCATCGGTAACTCTTAGGTAGTGTGCGTAGAGGGGTTCGTCCACTACTTTGGTGTCGATTCTCTGTGCAAATGAGTACATCAGTGCTGTTGAAATGTTTCTGGGACCTGACCAAAGACAAATCCGCTTGGTAGTATCTGCTAACACTTATTTTTTATTTTTGGCGACTTCTGAATGGATTAATTCGACGTACCACTTGGATAGTTTTTGGCTGATGTCGCCATATTTTCCATCGCCAATGATGCGGCCATCTATTTCCGTTACAGGAGTGACTCCACCAAAAGTTCCTGTAACAAAAGCTTCATCAGCATCATAGGTATCATAGAGTGAAAAATTCTTTTCTTTTACGGTCATTCCATTGGATTTGGCAACCCTAATGATGTTACCACGGGTTATTCCATTCATGCAATATGCGCCCGTTGATGTCCATAATTCACCATGCTTAACGATGAAAAAATTCGTCGCATTGCAAGTGGAAACAAAACCATGAATATCAAGCATAAGCGCTTCGTCTGCCCCGGCTTCAATGGCTTGAATGAGGGCTTGCACTTCATGCAGTTTGCTGTGGCAATTAAGTCTTGGGTCGAGATAATCTGGGGAGCCACGTCTGATCGTGCTGGTGAATAAACTGATTCCTTTGTGTTTGCTTTCTGAGGAGGCAGCTTTGTGTTCTGCGATGATGACTAGATTGGGTCCAGAAATCGTAAGTCGAGGATCTTGTGAAGGCGTTTTTTTAATGCCACGAGTAACCATAAATCTCACATGAACATGATCTGTCATTTTATTGGCATGAATCACTGACCAAATTTTATCAACCAGCTCTGCTCTTGTAAAACCTAAATCCATCTTGATAGCCGCTGCAGCTCTCCACAATCTGTCTAAATGCAAATCCAGAAAAACCAATACTCCTTCATGCAATCTAAGCGCTTCCCATATTCCGTCACCCACAAGATATCCACTGTCGAAAACAGAAATCTTGGCTTCATCTCTCGGAAACAATTCACCATTGACGTAAATTAATACGTCTTTGTTTCTGTCATCAGGTAATGCATTGTGTGTTCCGTGAACCATATCTCTCCATTGAATTAAAAAATGAAAGATATTGAATAGCACACAATTAACCAATTACTAGAATTAAAGAGGGTTTTATTTTTTGTGCTTATTGAACTGAAAGAACGAATACATGCTTACAATAATTAAGGTAATCATGTGTTGAATTAAGATGCCTTAAGCTGGATTGAGTCAAGTATGATGATATCTCTAAATTGAAATTGATTCTTAAACTTGATGTTGTTTAATAGTTGCAGTATCGGATTCCCTTGATTTGCAAAAATATAGAAATCATATCCATTGTTGTTGATAAGCTCTTTGGCCAACAGTAGACTATTTAGTCCTACCAAGTCAATGCTTTCAATGTCTCTTATGTCAATGAATAAATCCTTGTTTGCGTTTATATAATTGCTTAATAATTTTTTAAAAGCAGTAGCTTCCTTGTATTCAAATACGCCTTCAATCCCTAGGCTTGTGGCATATTTCAATGTATCCTTGTAACAATATAAGTGGTTCATATCCAAATAATTATTGAGTAATAATTAATATGGCGCTGAAAATTTTACTTTTGAAGGGAATTCAGTGATTTAGACCTTACGTGTTTGTCAAGGTCACTTGAATAAAATACATGGATGGTGTTTTGTAAAATAGCTTACATTTTTGCATCCATAATCTGATAATCGTCAATAACTACGTCATTGTGAAGGATAAATGGGAGCATAGAGTGATCAAATTAACTGAACCTACAAGGATCGTTGACTATATTGGCGAGGCATTTCATATGCTCGGTAGTAGGACCGCTGCTAGGAAGGCGATTGCAGAAGGAAGAATTACTTTAAATGGGAATAAAGTATATCCCTCAGATACAATCAAAGAAAATGATAGAATTGTATTGACTGGAACTGGGATTAGTAAGGCAAAAAAGTTTGATTTTGATATAGAAGTAGTCTTTGAAGATGATTACATGATACTTGTCAATAAGCCAGCTGGAATTGCCGTAAATGGTGATAGAAATAAGACCGTTGAAAATGCACTTGCGAGAATAGGGAGATCCAACGCTGAGGATGCATTGCCGCGACCGGTCGCGGTTCATCGACTTGACGTTCCTACCAAGGGTTTGGTATTGTTGGCTAAGACAAAAAAGGCTCTCATCAGATTGAGTAGTGCCTTTGAAAACAACGAAGTAGACAAACAGTATTATGCAGTGGTTCATGGAATTCCTCCTGAAAATGGTGTAATCAAAAAACCAGTAGAAGGTAAGCCTTCAGAGACACACTTTTTTCTTGAGCGAACAGTGAAGTCTAGGGTTTTTGAACACTTGAGTTTGGTGAGATTAAAACCTATTACAGGAAGAACACATCAATTGCGGAAACATATGGTTGGTATTGGGCACTTGGTTGTAGGTGATAAATTATATGCCAAGGAAGTCAATACAATATTGGGGAAAGGATTGTTCTTAGGTGCATGTAAAATTACATTTAGACACCCAATAACAGATAAAAACGTTAGCTATTCTATCAATCCTCCGAATCGATTTTTTAGGTTGTTGGATCGAGAAGAAAGTAGATTTTAAGCAAAAAAAAGGGAGGACTGTGATGTCCTCCCTTTGCATGTATGTCTCATAAATTATTTCAGTACGATAAGCTTTTTTGTAAAGCTTGCTTCTTCAGTTTGCACACTTAAGTTGTAAACTCCTTCAGTCAATGATCTTGCATCGATTAAGAATTGGTGTTTGCCCGCACTCAAGTTACTTGCCAATGATTGAACATCTTGTACTAGTTGTCCTGCTGCATTGTATAATTGGTAAGCAACATTGGCTTGGTCATTGGATAATGAAAGCTCGATCATGAACTCATCTACCAATGGGTTAGGGAACACAGCAACATGTGCATTTAGTCTCACAGCGTTTTCTACATTGATGGTAATGATGTCAGTGTAGTTGTAGTCGCCGTTGTTGTCAATCATTTTGATTCTGTAGTAGTAGTCACCATTGATTGCGATGTCGAAATCATCAAAGTTGTAAGATGCATTTCCAGATGTAGTCTGTGTTGCATTTTCCTTACCAATTTCTTCAAAGTTAGCACCAGTTGAAATGCTTCTTTCAATGATGTAGTGGCTTGCATTTACTTCGTTGGCTACGACCCAGTTTAGTGCATTGTAGTTTCCAACTTGTCTTCCGTCAAATGAAACCCAATCCACAGAAACGGTTCCTAAAACGAAACCTGCATCGATATTGGCTTGATGCTCACCTGCACTCACATTGATCCATTTCGTTGTCATGAATCCATTTGAGTGATCAATATCACTATCTGTCGAATCATCTCCAATGTGCGGAGCAGTAGTTGCGTAACTAGAGTTAGTATAGAACTTCAAATACACATCTTCTTGCTGTAAGTAGTCGATGATGTATTCTCCATCTTCGTTAGAGCTTGCAGATCCGACAACTTCTCCTTCGTAGTTGTAAGCTTCAATAAATACATCACCCAATCCTGGCTCATTGTTTTCTCTGATACCATTTTGGTTGCTGTCAATAAATACAAAGTCACCAATGGTTCCCATAGGGTAGTATCCTGATCCAATGCTACAATCTGTATCGCCTGACATGTAAGTCATTGAGTTGGTTGTTCCTGGCCCAAAGGCACCAGTTACATCACTATCAATTTCTTCATCGTTACCTCTGTTAGGCTGTGCGTTCACGAGTCCAAGTGGAGGAGAAACAAATTCTAGGTAGTAGGTTCCTGGTGGTACACAGAACTTAAAGAATCCATCGTCAGAAGGAGTGTCTGTATTTGGTCCTGTGAAGGTATAGTCATATAGGAAGAACTGTCCATCGAATCCTTGTCTGTATGCATTTACTTTCAAGCCGTTTACTCCATTTTCAACTGAATCCCAGATATCATTTTCATTCAAGTCAAACCATACTAAATCTCCAACAGGAATACATCTGAAAAATCCAGCATCCCATGAATCGTCATTTTCTCCATTTGCAATATTGAATAGTGGAGTAGTGTGGAACCCGTTAGAGTTATCAACATCACTATCATTATTGTTGTTGTTATTGGTGTTAGGGAAAGTGATGTCAAATTCTAGTGGTGCATTGAACTCAAGGTAATAATCTCCTGGTAGGACATCTGTGAATTCATAAAATCCATTTGAGTCGGTGTTCTGAGTACTTACAATAACGCCATTGGCATTATGTAAAATTACTTCAATACCTTGGATTCCTTCTTCTCCTGGATCTTGTGCTCCATTTCCATTTAAGTCTTCCCAAACAAAATCACCAACTGATCCAAGTGTAATAAGAGGCGTCACGTTGATCATCTGCATATCTTCATCATCATCTACTGGATTTCCATCACCATCATCATCTATTGTTTCATCCAAGTCTGGATCACTGTCTATATCATCCCCATCATCTTCCGTGATCTGAGCTATATTAATCAGCGAGGTTCCTGTAAAGCTAGGGTCAATTTGATAAGTAACATCAAAAGAAACTCCAGAACCTGTCACTACTTGGTCGACAGTAAAAGTACCGTCAGTATTGTCAATAACTCCAGCGTTAGGAGACATGCCTTGGAATGTTAACCCAGCAGGGGATTCGTCTGTCACAATAATATTGTTTGCAATTACTGCCCCTTCGTTGTTTACGGTAATAGTATAAGTCACGTCGTCTCCTGGTGAGAAAGGACCAGTGCTACTTAATGTTTTAGTCAATGCTAAATCATAAGGAGGAATCACTACTGGTACATCTGCTTCATCTTCATCATCATCAAATGGATCGCCATCTCCATCTTCATCTTGCGTTTCATCCATCATTGGATCACTATCGATGTCGTCACCATCATCTTCCGTTATTTGCGCAAGATTTGTAATGATCATTCCTGTAAAGTTAGGATCAATTTGATAAGTAACATCAAATGATTGTGATGCGCCTACTGCAATTGATGCAATCGTAAATGATTCATTTCCATTGTCCGTAACTCCTGCAGTAGGAGTCATGCTATCGAAAATCAAATCTGCTGGAGCACTATCAGTAACAACAACATTGTTGGCTGGTAATTCACCATCATTTGAAACAGTAATCGTAAATGTAACTTCGGTGCCAGGATTAAATGGAGCCATTCCATTTAATGTCTTAGTCAATGATAAGTCATAGTCAAGAAGAATAACTGGTATAGTTTCAACATCTTCATCATCATCAAAAGGATTGCCGTCACCATCTTCATCTACTGTTTCATCCATCATTGGATCACTATCTATATCATCCCCATCGTCAGCAGTAATCAATGCTACTACATCTAGAGAAGAACCAGTGAAAGTCTGATCGACTTCATAGGTAATTACAAATGTTTGCGTTCCTCCAACTGGAATGTTAGATAGAGTAAATGTTTCATTTCCATTATCAGTAACATCTGTCGTAGGAGTCATAGATACAAATGTAAGACCTGAATCAGGTACTGTTGTGACAGTAGCATCTGATGCATCAAGTTCTCCTTGGTTTGTAACAGTAACAGTATACGTTACGTTACTTCCTGGATTGAATGGACCAGTGCTGCTTAAGTCAAGCATCAAAGCAAGGTCATAGTCTAGAAGAGTCAAAGGAATGTTTGAAGTATCTTCATCATCATCGTCTCCGTCGCCATCACCATCCTCATCTTGTGTTTCATCCATGTCAGGATCACTATCTATATCGTCTCCACTATCTTCCGTAATCAATGCAAGGTTGCCAATTGATACACCCGTTGCAGCTGGATCAATTTGATAATTGACTTCAAATGCTTGATTTCCGCCAACAGGGATGTTTGCAATTGTAAATGATTCGTCGCCATTGTCAGTAACACCAGCTACTGGCGTCAAGCTTTGGAAAATGAGTGAGGCAGGACTTTCGTCAGTTACTGTTACGCTTCCAGAAGGAAGGTCTCCTTCATTGGTAACTGTAATGATAAATGTTACGTTGTTTCCTGGATTGTATGGTCCAGTTCCTACCAATGTTTTGTTCAATGATAAATCATAGTCAAGGATAGTCAATGGAATGTTTGAAGTATCTTCATCATCATCGTCACCATCGCCATCACCATCTTCATCCTGAGTTTCATCCATGTCAGGATCACTATCAATATCGTCTCCACTATCTTCTGTAATCAAAGCAAGGTTGCCGATAGACAGGCCAGTTGCAGCTGGATCAATTTGATAATTGACTTCAAATGCTTGATTTCCACCAACTGGGATG
>CALFDU010000066.1 GCA_937950315.1 uncultured Saprospiraceae bacterium
GATATCAAGAAGTTTACCAAGCTCAACAAAGAATACAAAGAGCTATCTAAATTTTCCAATGTTTATCTCGAATACAAAACCCTACTAGGCAATCGCGATAATGCAACCGAAATGTTATCGGACGATGACAAAGAAATGAAAGAAATGGCGCAGATGGAGTTGTCTGAATTGAAACCTCAGATCGCTGAAATCGAGGAAAAAATCAAAATCATGTTGATCCCGAAAGATCCAGAAGACAGCAAGGATGTTGTACTTGAGATCAGGTCTGGAACAGGTGGTGATGAAGCAAGTATTTTTGCCGGTGATCTCTATCGGATGTACAACAAGTTTTTTGAATCTAAAGGTTGGAAAACGGAAGTCGTGGATGTTAACGAAGGGTCTGTAGGTGGGTACAACAAGATTGTCTTAGAAGTGTTTGGAACTGATATCTACGGAACATTAAAATTTGAGTCTGGAGCACACCGTGTTCAACGTGTTCCAAAAACCGAATCACAAGGCAGAGTGCATACTTCTGCAGCAACGGTAGCGGTGATTCCAAAGTTTGAAATAGAAGACATCAACATCAAAAAAGATGATCTAAAAGTGGATACATTTAGAGCAAGTGGAGCAGGTGGTCAGCACGTAAACAAGACCGAGTCAGGAGTGAGATTTACCCACTTACCAACAGGTATTGCCGCTGAAAGTACTGATAGTCGATCGCAACATAAAAATAGAGAAATTGCACTACAAAGACTTTATGTCAAAGTAAGAGAAGTACAAAAAGAAAAGGTATATTCAGAACAAAAAGAACAAAGAAAATCTTTGGTTGGTTCTGGTGATCGATCAGACAAAATAAGAACGTATAACTATCCACAAAATAGAGTTACCGACCACAGGATTGGGCTAACTTTGTATAAGCTTGACACCATCATAGAAGGAGATTTAAGTGCAGTCATTGAAGCATTACAAGTGTATGAAAATGCTGAAAAGATGAAAGCCGAAGACAAGCTAGATTAATTACCTTTGAGCTTTTTCATATCAAGTAAGCCACTTATTACTTGTCAATTGGTGTTTTAATTAAAACATTCATTGAATGTGAACTTTAATTGAAATACCTTTGTTCTGTGGAAAAGATCAAGGAAATAACATACAAAGAGTTTTTAAAAATATTCCCAGAGGCTACATTGCCAGCAGTAATCTCCAAGGATAGCATAATAGATTTTTCTAGAAACAATGTAGCTCTACCTCCTACTGCTATTGAAAAATACATCAATGTATGGGATCCTGATGACAACGAGTTTATTGAATATATCCCTTGTTTTAAGTTTAAACTTGAGAAAGATTTCACAGCCTTGGTCTACTACAAAGCCGAATTGCTAAAATATGAGTACTTTCTGGTGACCTTAGACAAAAAAGGCCAATTAATAACCAGAAAAGTAATTGCTGGTTTAATTTCAGATGGTGTAAAAACGGTGCAATCTGCAGCGACCATCACAGAAGATTTCAGCATCCACATTGCTGGAGCTTTAACAGAAGAATCACATCTCTTTCAGGGGAATGATTCTAAACAAACTTATATGGAAATCCACCCAAATGGGCAAATAGTTTCCATAAACGACGAAGAATACAATGACAAAACACAAGAAAAAAAACAAAAAAGCGAATAAGAGTTACCTAAATAAAAAGATCGTTTCTCTTTTACTCGCAAATCCCAAAAAGAGATTCTCCCCTAAATCAATCAAGAAAAAATTAAAGTTTGGCAATCCAGTAGATGAGGTTAGAGCCGCATTAGATGAACTGGCTTCTAGTAAGAAAATTCTTAAGATCAAACCAGAAGTTTATAAAGCCAACAAATCATTTATCAAAGAAGTTATTAAAACATCACTCAACACCTACAAGGGTATCGTTGATATCACAAAACGTGGTGCTGGGTTTATTTTGGTTGACGGTTTGGAGCAAGATGTTTTTGTTCCATCTAAATTTTTGATGGGTGCCATGAACAAAGACGAAGTATTGATCTCCGTCTCCAAAGGTTCAAAAGGTAGAAAACCTTCTGGCAAAGTGCTAAAAATCCTAAAAAGAAACATCACTCAGGTAGTTGGTAAATTCAGAAAATTAAAAGGATTTGGATTGGTAGAATACAAAGGTAAGCATGGACTTATTGATGTAAATGTCAACCCAGATGATTTTAATGGAGCAGTAAACGGTGATTCTGTATTAATTGAAATAACCAGCTGGGGCAAAAACCAAAACAAAGCGCTTTGGGGTAAAATAGATGAAGTACTTACGGAAACAGATGCACACAATTTTGCAATGCAACAAATCATTATTGAAAATGGTTTTGAGCTTAGTTTCCCCGATGAAGTAATTGCCGCTACAGAAAAACTCAGTCAGAATATTTCTGATCAAGAAATTGCATTGAGAAAAGACATACGTGAAATTACAACGCTTACCATCGATCCGCTTACTGCACAAGATTTTGATGACGCACTTTCCATACAAACTTTAGAAAATGGAAACATTGAAGTTGGAGTTCATATTGCTGATGTAAGTCACTACGTAAAACCTGAATCAGCAATTGACAAAGAGGCATATAAAAGAAGTACCTCGGTCTATCTTGTTGATCGATGTGTACCGATGCTTCCAGAGATTCTATCCAACAAACTATGCTCGTTAAGACCAGAGGAAGATAGTCTTTGTTTTTCTGCCATTTTTGAATTCAATGACAAGTTGAAAGTAGTAAATGAATGGTTTGGAAAAACGGTCATCTATTCTGATAGGAGATTCACCTATGAGGAAGCACAAGAAATCATTGAGAACGGAAAAGGTGAATACCATGAAGAACTAGCATCACTAAATAAGATTGCTAAAAAGATAAGAAAGCAACGACAAAAAAGTGGAGCTATTTCATTCGAAACAGAAGAGGTTCAATTTAAATTAGACGATAACAATCGACCTGTTGACATTTATGTAAAAGAAAGAAAAGACGCACACTTACTTGTTGAAGACTTTATGCTTTTGGCCAACAAATCAGTGGCTAAATTTATTGCTAAAAAAGGCAAAGAAAAACAAGTCGTTCCTTTTGTCTACCGTATCCACGATTTACCAAACATGGAAAGACTTACTGACTTTAGCGAATTTGCTAAAGAACTAGGTTTTAAAATGAAATTGGATACACCAGAAAATATTGCCAAGTCATTCAATTTAATGGCCAAAGAAGCCAAGACAAATGAAGTAATTTCTATGATTCAACCTTTGGCCATTAGGACCATGTCTAAGGCGATTTATACAACAGAAAACATTGGTCATTACGGTCTAGCATTTGAGCACTATACACACTTTACATCACCGATCAGAAGGTATTCAGATTTATTGGTACATAGGATTTTGGAGAAAAATATTGATAGTACTTTAAGAGTCAAAAAAGATGAGCTTGAAGCCAAATGTCAACACATTTCTAAAATGGAAAGATCTGCCATGGATGCAGAAAGAGAGTCCGTAAAATACAAGCAAGTAGAATACCTTCTTGATAAAATTGGACAAGAATTTGAAGGATTTATTTCTGGAATGATTGACTCTGGAATTTTTGTTCAACTGAAAGAATCAAAAGCAGAAGGCTTGATCAGATTTGATCAACTTGATGAACCCTACGATCTACACGAAAGCAGACTTTATGCCATCGGAATAAGATCTAAAAGTAAAATTACTATGGGGATGAAAGTCATGGTGAAAGTTGAAGATGCAGATATGGAATTGAGACAGGTTGACTTAGAATTGGTAGACATAATAAGGAGCTAATGAAAAATTTATTTCTTGCATTTTCCACACTATTTTTATTTTCTTGCTCAGGGCAAATAAAAAATGAAAACCCTTTTCCTCCTTCGAAAATTGAAATAGTTGAAGGAAGATACAATGTTGGTTTCCTAATTATGGATGGAGTTTACAATACAGAATTAACCGCACCATTTGACATCTTCCAACATACTATTTTTCGAGATTCAATTAAGGCTATGAACACCTTCATGATTGCAAAAACGATGGATGTAGTCACTAGTTTTGAAGGCATCAGAATGCTTCCAGATTATAGTTATAGAGGATCTTACCCAAAGATTGATATTCTTGTTGTACCGAGCGCAGAGCATCACTTAGATACCGATTTGGAAGACACGGAATTGATTGAATTCATAAAGAAAACTGACAAGGAAGCTGAATACGTTACTTCGCATTGCGATGGAGCTTTTGTATTGGCCAAAGCGGGTCTACTTAATGATGTTGCAAGCACTACCTTCCCTTCAGACATTCCAAAATATAAAGAGATGTTTCCCGATTTGGATGTAAGAGACAATACCTTGTTTGTACATGATGGAAAATACATTACTTCTGCTGGAGGAGCCAAGTCATTTGAAGCATCTTTGTATTTGGCAGAGATTTTATATGGTAAAAAAATAGCGGATAGACTCGCTGGTGGTCTTGTTATTGATTGGGATCTAGAATCAGTCCCGCATGTTGTAATAAACAAGCAATGACCTAGAATCATTTTTGTATTCTGCATTCTCTACTCTATTTAGTATTTTGCAGAACACAATCCAATAATATGATTCTAAATTTTATAAAACCAGTTTTCACAAATGACGCCATCGTCATTGGAATTCTTATCTGCATTTTAGCAGCCATTTTTTATACTTCAAGTTTGGAATCGAAGGCTTGGAAAAAGTTTTACACTTTTGTTCCTGCATTATTATTGTGCTATTTCATACCAGCTATTTTTCACTGGCCATTAAACTTAATTGCAGCACATTGGTTTGAGGGACCAGACTTAATGGCCTTACTTGAATCAAACAATCTTACTTTACCAGAAGGTCTTTCTTATGATCAGACTATTCGATGGATGGAAGAAAGTGGTTTGACCAAAAAAGAATATGGTCCAGTTACAAGACATTCAAGTTTGTATTATGTAGCCTCTCGTTATCTCCTACCTGCAAGTTTAATTTTACTATGCTTAGGAATCGACTTAAAAGGATTGATCAACCTTGGCCCAAAAGCAGTGATTATGTTTTTGACAGCCACACTAGGGATTATTATTGGTGGTCCTATCGCATTGTTGATTGTTTCAAACTTTGCGCCAAGCCTCATCGGCGGTATCGAACCCGATCAACTCTGGAGAGGCCTAGGTACTATTGCCGGAAGTTGGATAGGCGGTGGAGCCAATCAGACCGCCATGAAAGAAATCAATGATGTAGCAGATAGCTTGTTTGGTACCATGATCATCATCGATGTAGTTGTTGCCAATATATGGATGGCATTCTTGCTTTTTGGAGCTGGGAGATCAGATGCAATTGATAGACGGCTAAAAGCCGACAATTCGGCCATTACCGCCTTAAAAGAATCCGTTTCGACTTACAGAGCCAGTGTTGCAAAAATGCCTACTTCTACTACTTTGTTTTTACTATTTGCACTTGCTTTTGGCGGTGTTGCGCTAGCACATTTTGGTAGTGAAGTACTCGTTCCATTTATGAATCAATTTAAAGAGGGTCTGGAAGCCATCAAGCTTCATAGTTTGATGAGTGGATTCTTCTGGTTGATCCTTATTTCCACGCTAGTGGGGCTTTTTGCTTCATTTACTAGAGCAAAGAGACTTGAAGGAGTTGGGGCCTCGCGATGGGGTAGTATATTCATTTATATCCTCGTAGCGACCATAGGAATGAAGATGAATATGGGAGATGTCTTAGACAATTTAGGATTGTTTGCTGTAGGCTTGATTTGGATGGCTGTGCATGTTTTTACTCTACTTTTGGTGGCCAAACTGATAAAAGCGCCATTTTTCTTCGTTGCGGTTGGATCACAAGCAAACATAGGTGGTGCAGCTTCTGCACCGATCGTTGCTTCCGCTTTTGACCCATCTTTGGCTCCGGTCGGTGTACTAATGGCCGTTTTAGGCTACGCCATAGGAACAGTCGGTGCAATCGGATGCGCCATTTTAATGCAAATTGCGTCTGTGGGATAGGGTAAAAAGAGACATTACATCTTTATTTAATGTTTTTGGTTTTATCGGCCTTTCAGACGGAACTAATTGATACTCAAAGGGTTTATAGCTTAAATAGAGGGATTTCGCCTTTATTTTTTTATCTTTGCGTTCCTTTTAAGGCCGCATAAACAATACTTATGAGTAAAAAGAGAATTCTCTTTATCACACAAGAAATGAATCCATATACAGTAGTATCTGAGATTTCCGAGAAGGTCAGAGCTTTGGCTCCACATGTTCAAGGTGGTGAAATAGAGATCAGAGTCTTAATGCCAAAATATGGTCTCATTAATGAAAGAAGACACAGACTCCATGAGGTTGTGAGACTTTCAGGAATGAATATTATCGTCGATGACGATGATTATCCATTGATTATAAAAGTTGCTTCATTACCTGGAGCAAGACTTCAAGTTTACTTCCTAGACAACGAAGAGTTCTTCAAAAGAAAGTTTGTTTTCGACGACAAAGAGGAAAAACCATTTGAAGACAATCAAGACAGAATGGTATTCTTCTGCAAAGGAGTTATTGAAACTGTTAAGAAATTTGGATGGCCGCCGGACATTGTACATTGTAATGGATGGTTTACTTCTCTAGTACCATTGTACTTGAAAAAAGTATACACCCATGATCCCGTCTTTGAAAACTCAAAGATTGTGTACTCAATGTTCAAAGACGACTACTCACAACATTTTACTGAGCGCTTTTTTGAAATAGCAAGAATCAATGAGTTAGAGCCTGAAGATATCGCTCCTTATGGAGATGCAAAAAAGGTACTCTTGAATCAAGGTGCTCTTGCATATGCTGATGCTGTTATTATGGACAGTGAAGAGCTTACAGAAGATGAGACCAAAGCATTTGAGGCAAGTGATTTGCCAAAACTTGGTTTCTTTGCAGACGAAGAATACAAAAAAGAAAGTTTGACTTTCTTTAATGAGCTTTTAGCATAATATTTATTTCTGCTTTGAGTTATATCAGAGCAACGCAAATGACCTATGAGATTAATTTTATTTTTTACTACGATTTCAATCTTATTCTCCGCTTGTAAAGACCCCGGTTCGATCGGTGCTGTCCTTCTTCAAGACGAAGAATTTTTAATTGAATTTACTGACACTTTGACCATTCCTGGTAAAGTTGTAAGAGGAGATAGTCTTGTTATTTACTCCAATAGCTTAGAAAAATCTATTGGTGTGATTGATGAACCGATTTTTGGAGAAACTCAGAATCAGCTTTACGTAAACACGACATTTAACACAACCAATACATTACTTGCAAATCCAGATTTTAGTGACGCTACATTAGATTCTGTTATTCTAAGAATTCCACTGGACAGTGATTTTAGTTATGGTGATACCAATGCAGTACACACAGTTGAAGTAATACAACTGACCAATAGTATTACTGATGAATTAGAATTAATCGGTATCGATAATGTTACTTCACATACAGAATTACCATTTGACGAAAGTATGGTTATAGGTGACACGATCTTTATCCCAAATTATTCAGATGAAGTACCAATTAAGGCGCATGTTTCTGATGATACCCTAATGTTTGAACCTCATCTAAGAGTGAAATTAGACAACTCTTTTGGTCAAGTGTTTTTCGATGATCCACTTACAACCGAAACTGATTCTTCATATTCAGAAACAGCCAAAGGTTTTGTTATTAGATCAACACCAAATGCAAGCAGTTTCATCGGTCTTGATATGAGCGATCCATCTATTCATAGTTTGGCATTTTACTATACTTTGAATGATGATGATGAAACAAAGTTGGTATATCCTTTTAACCTTGGTGCCTTTAGTCATCTCAATGTAAATCATGATTATGATGGTGATGGCTCTGCCATCGAAGCAGCACTAAATGATTCAAGTAACGACCAAGAATTCTTATATGCAGAAGGTTATTCAGGTACAAATGTAGAATTTGATTTGTCTGCATTAAGAAACTTTGAAGACAAAATTATCAACTTTGCATCTTTAGAAATTACCTTGGCAGATGTACCTGGCTACGATACCCGACTTTATCCTCCGGTAAATAATTTTTACCTTTCCTATACAAATGAAGATGGTGATCTTAGACTGATTAGAGACATCACTTCTTTAATTAGTACTGGCTTTGTTTCACTAGAAGAATTCTATGGAGGAAATCCAGTTGTCGATGGCCTGACAGGTGAAACAACATATTCTATGAATATAAGTGCATTTGTTAATGATTTACTTTCTGGTGAATTAGGAGATTCCAACACACTTACTTTGACAAGTGTATCTAGATTCACTGAACCAAATAGGTCAATCATCTACGGTAACGGTAGTGGAGGTCCTGAACCCAAACTAAAGCTGGTTATTTCAGAACCATAATTTTTAATGTAAACTTTTATGTGCGGTATAGTTGCGTACCTAGGCAAAAAACAAGCCTACCCTCTTATAGTAGACGGTCTTAGAAAATTAGAATATAGAGGCTACGACAGCTCAGGAGTTGCTGTTCTAGATGAAAATCTTTCGGTATTTAAAAAGAAAGGAAAAGTAAATGATCTAGTCAACTTTGTAAACAAAGAAAATGGTGACACAAGCGGTACCATTGCAATGGGTCACACTAGATGGGCTACCCATGGAGAACCAAATGACAAAAACGCTCACCCACATCTTTCAGGAAATGGTGAAATTGCGTTAATTCACAACGGGATTATTGAGAATTATGCGACACTAAAAAATGCATTGATAGACCTCGGACATGAATTCAAAAGTGATACCGATACGGAAGTACTGGTACACCTTATCGAAGAAATTCAAAAGAAAGGAAATCTATCAATTGAAGATGCAGTAAGAAAGTCCTTGGAGAAAGTTGTCGGAGCTTATGCGATTGTTGTAATCGATAAAAAAAGTCCGGATATCTTGATAGGTGCAAGGAATTCTAGCCCATTGGTTTTCGGTCTTGGTGACGATGAATTCTTTTTAGGTTCTGATGCTAGCCCAATTATAAAATATACCAACAAAGTAATTTATCTCGAAGACGAAGATGTTATTACAATAAATAGAAATGGCGATTATAAAATCGTTAATCTTCAGAATAAAACAAGTACCCACCAAATCAAAGAACTCGATTTAAAAATTGAGGAACTTGAAAAAGGAGGTTTCGATCATTTCATGCTCAAAGAAATCTATCAGCAACCAGCTACCATAGAACAAAGCATGAGAGGAAGAATTAATGCTGCAGAAGGTTGGGCAATCCTCGGTGGAATGAGCAAGCATATGAACAGAATATCGAAGTCAAAAAGAATCATTCTGATGGCTTGTGGTACCTCATGGCACTCTGCATTAATCGGAGAGTATCTATTCGAAGAAATAGCTAGGATCCCAACGGAAGTAGAATATGCTTCGGAATTTAGATATAGAAATCCGATTATAACGGAAGATGATTTTGTCATTGCCCTTTCTCAATCTGGCGAAACCGCAGACACTTTGGCTGCCATCGAATTGGCAAAAGAAAAAGGAGCTTTTGTATATGGAATCGTCAATGTAGTGGGATCATCCATTGCTCGATTAACTGATGCTGGATCATATATCCATGCTGGTCCAGAAATTGGCGTCGCTTCTACCAAAGCATTTACCAGTCAAGTGAGTATTCTTTCTTTAATGGCACTTTATTTAGGGCATGAAAGAGGTAAAATTTCTGGTGGCGATTATCGAGAGTTATTAACTGCACTAGAAGTAATTCCACAAAAAGTAGAAGAAATTCTAGACCAAAACGATCATATAAAGTCAATTGCTACAGAAATCAAGAATGCATCCAACGCTCTATACCTTGGAAGAGGATATAATTTCCCTGTTGCACTAGAAGGAGCCTTAAAACTTAAAGAGATATCTTATATTCACGCTGAAGGATATCCTGCAGCAGAAATGAAGCATGGCCCAATCGCATTAATAGACATGTATATGCCTGTTGTGGTGATTGCAACCAACCAAAGTGCTTATGAGAAGATTGTGAGCAATATTCAGGAGGTGAAAGCAAGAAAAGGTATTGTTATTGCAATAATCAATGAAGATGATACCATTATACGTGAAATGGCCGATTTCTTTGTTGAAATTCCAACAACTGCAGAGCCTTTAAGCCCTTTATTATCCGTAATACCTCTACAATTGCTATCCTACCACATCGCTTTGATGCGTGGATGCAACGTAGATCAACCTAGAAATTTAGCAAAATCAGTAACTGTAGAATAAACACTACCTTTACACAAAATATTTTTTCATGGAAAACATGACCTACAATACCGAGCAAGAAAAATTGATCATTCCTGAATATGGAAGAAACATTCAGAATATGATCGAATTTTGTAAAAACATTGAAGAAGACGAAGAGAGACAGGCCTTTGCTGAGTACATTGTAGATCTAATGTTACAGATGGCAACAAGTTCAAGAAACAACATTGAGTTCAAGGACAAAATGTGGTTACACTTTTTCAAAATTGCCAAATACGACATAAAAGTTACAACTCCAGCTGGTGAAGTGCCAAAGAGTGAAGAATCACAATTGAGACCTCTTAAAGTAGAATACCCTAAAAATAATTCCGCTTACCGCCATTATGGTCAGTTCGTGCGAAAGCTAGTTGACAAAGCCATCGCAATGGAGGAAGGACCAAAAAAAGAAGAGTTTAAAAACATCATTGGTTCTTATATGAAACTTGCATATAAAAACTGGAGTCGTGAACACTATGTAAATGACGAAGTAATCAAAGGCGAGCTTGCTAGAATGAGTCAAGGCAAACTTACCATGGAAGATGATGTTGTTTTAAATAAAATCAGAGCAGCCAATAAAGCACCTACTTCTAACTACAGCAAAAGCGGTTCAAGAAGCAATAATAGGAAAAAGTCTGGCGGTAGATCAAACGGAAAATCAAACAATAGATCGAATGGAAGATCTGGTGGAAGAAACTATAAAAAGAAAAGATAAACTTCTACTCTTCGCCCGCTTTAAACAACAACAGTTCTATTTCTGAGATACCAGCAAGTTGGTTCTCCCTTGAAAACTGTCCTATACTAAATTCATGTTTACCTAAAGACTGGAATCTAAAATCATCTTGAAACGAAAAAGTGATGTCACACCCATCACCTCCGCACTTTCCAAGCCAAGTCCCAATCTTATCTGCTAGATTTAAAGACAATGGATTACTCGTTTCTTTCCCGTCTGGAAAAACCGTTTTTACTTGTAGATAAACATTTTGATAATCGTATTCGAGACTATGGTTTACCCTCAGTGCGAGATCATATTTTTGCATCGTGTCTTGAACGTCGTAAGAAGAAACAAGTAAATCATCATAAGACCATTGCTCCCCGATCTCCATTTTTTTTGAATGTATAATCTGAGGACCTCCGCAAGAATAAATAAATAGCAGGATTGATATGTAAATTAATTTTCTCACTCAGTAAAATAGTCTTTCATTCTTTCAAAGAAACCTTTTTCTCCAGCGCCTACACTTGGTTTAAAGTTCTCCATATCTCGCATCTTTTCCATCATCAACTTCTCTTCCTTACTCAACTGCTTAGGAGTCCAAATGTTTACATTGATTAGCTGATCTCCTGTACCATATGATTGTACCGATGGCAAACCCTTTCCTTTCAGTCTAAATATTTTTCCTGCGGGTGTACCTGGTGGAATTTTTATTTTCACCGCACCATCTAATGTAGGAACTTCCGCCTTGGTACCAAGTGCAGCATCAGCAAAATTCAAAAATAGATCGTATATAACATTCTGTCCATCTCGCGTAAATGAATCATGTTGCTTTTCTTCTACTACAATTAATAAATCGCCTGTTGCACCACCCATTTTACCGGCGTTTCCTTTACCTCTTAATGACAGCTGCATACCTTCTTGAACTCCTGCTGGAATTTCGATTTCTACTTCAACCTTTTCTTGAGTCCTTCCATCTCCTTTACATTTATTACATGTGGCCGTTACTTGTTGGCCAGAGCCATTACAAGATGGGCAAGCAGTTGTAGTCTGCATCTGACCTAGAAATGTATTTTTTATCTGTCGTACATAACCTCCTCCATCACAAGTAGAACAAGTTTTAACCGACGTACTATCTTTAGCCCCAGAACCATTGCAATTACCGCACGTTTCTTGCTTACTAATTTTTACTTTCTTGGTTACACCCGATTGAATTTCTTCGAGCGTTAAAGCCATCTTAATTCTTATGTTTGAACCTTTCTGCCCTCTTGATCTTCCTCTTGATGATCTCCCTCCAAAGAAACTTTCAAATGGACTTCCACCATCACCAAAGATATCCCCAAACTGACTGAAGATATCATCCATGTTCATTCCTCCTCCTTGGAATCCACCTGAGTTTCCTCCGACTCCTGCATGGCCATATCGATCATATCTCGCTTTCTTGTCTGGATCACTCAAGACCTCGTAAGCCTCTGCAGCTTCCTTAAACTTTTCTTCAGCTTCTTTATTGTCAGGATTTTTGTCGGGATGAAATTTCATCGCAACCTTCCTATAGGCTTTCTTTATTTCAGTCTTATCAGCACCCTTACTGACACCCAATATTTCATAGTAATCTCTGGCCATAATTTTTTATTTACCAACGACTACTTTTGCATGTCGTATGATCTTATCGTTTAAATAATATCCTGTCAAAATCGTATCAACAATTTTACCTTTCATATTTTCATCTTCAACAGGAATTTCTGTAACCGCTTCGTGCAATTCAGGATCAAAAACCTCTCCTGTGCTTTCCATCGGTTTAACACCTAGATTTGTCATACTAGCATGTAGCTTATTGTAAACCAACGTTACACCTTCTGTAAATAACTCTTTGGAATCGTCATCATCAGCACTTGACTTAGCCCTATCAAAATCGTCTAAAACAGGCAGTAGATTTGTTATCGTATCCTGCGCTGCATAATTCATCAAGTCCCTCTTCTCGCGTATCGTTCTTTTCTTGAAATTTTCAAATTCTGCATACAACCTCAAGTGCTTATCTTTTGCTTCATTCAATTCTGCAGTAAGGCTATCCAATTCAGAAACCTCAACTTGCTCGTCTGCCACTTGGTCTTGCCCTTCTTGCTCTTCGATCGCTTCTTTGTTTTCGTCGCTCATGTTCATTGTCTTTTTAGCTATGTTTTTCAACTTATTTATCATCTACCTGTATATGTCAATTCCTTTGCCAAACGGCTTAAATGGTCATATTGTCACATTTTTGACCCATTCTGTCACTTTAGCTTGCTATCCAACATATTTCTTAGGTCATCATAGCTACTATTGACACTTAATATCTTTCCTGATGGCGAAAGTAAATATTTTGTCGGTATCTCCCTTACCCCAAATGCCTTTGCTATTTCCGACTTAAATCTATCTAAGAGAACAATATGATATTTCCACCTCAGGCCATCCTTAGCAATAGCTGCAACACATCTTTCTTTCTTGGTCTCAATCGCCACAGATACAACCTCAAATCCTTCAGCATCTGTAAATTGCTTTCCGTTAAACTCATCATATAGTTTTACTATATTTGGATTATCCTGACGACACGGCGGACACCAAGATCCCCAAAAGTCCACAAGTACATAATTTCCTCTTAATTGCTCAAGCTCGAATGCTTCATCATTTAATAATGTAGCCTCAAAACCAGGTAACTGCTCACCATCTGAATACTTAGGAGCTTGATAAATATATTTATAACCCAAATATCCTAATACAACAAGCACCAATAGTATAGTCGATAAATTCTTCATAACATTTGTTTTTGATACGATAGATTAACTAAAGTTAGCTCTATATAGTTTTATCTAATAGCCTTTTACTCCTTCTTATCCACAACATCACTTATTTATTCCTTTGGGTTCTTTGTATATTGAAATAAAAACATGAATCGTAATCTAGTCGGTTGGTTTGAAATTCCAGTAATTGATATGAAAAGAGCCGTTAAGTTTTATAATGCCATTTTCGACATTACGCTTACGCAAATGGATACCGACGGGTTAGAAATGGCTTCTTTTCCATTTGTTGAAGGCGGTTACGGTGCCGGAGGAGCTTTGGTCAAAAACCCAGATTTTTATAGCCCATCTGATAAAGGAATCTTGATCTATTTTGCTACCGAAGATATTCCTAAAGTATTAAATATTGTTGCCTCCTCAGGTGGTAAAATACTTCAGGAAAAAAAACAAATCACAGCCAATACTTATATAGGATTATTCCTTGATTCAGAAGGCAATAGAATTGCCCTCCATTGCAGAGATTAAAATTCAAATCCTAGAGACACTTGAAATCCAATTTTATTATCCTTATCATCTCTAAAAATATAAGATCCATCTAAATTTATCTCTTGAAGTGAATGATCAAAAGCAGATTTACTTGAATCAAACAAACCATAATTTCCTGTAGCTCTTACGTACAAACCGGGGTTTATAAAATACGCAAATCCTCCTGTCAAAGCCAAGTCAAATGTGCTGTATGCTTTTCCTTCATTGGTCTCATTATAGAAGTAAGCACTTACTGATTTTGGAAGCAAAATTTTATCTCTTTCGCCATCGTTGTCAAAATCATAATCGATGGTGATTACATCGTTATTGTTTACGTTCGCCTGACCTGCGACATCTGTTGAATAGTTGAAGTTCAATGTCTGATTGTAAGAAATATTATTGTCTTCTTCAACCGTTCCTCCATTATCAAACTCTATTCTTCCTTGTCCGATTACTCCTGCCGTAAAATCTAAATCAACACCACCAAAAAGTTCGATCTTTTTAGTGGGCTTTATAACTGCATGCAATGGAATACTAAAAATATTAAAAGTCCTTTTTAAAGAATATGTATTTCCTCCTTCTTCTACAGCTCTGATAATATTCGCTCCATCTGGAGATGGTACATTAAAAACAGTGATAAAATTATCATTGTATTCTTGTAGACTACTTTTCTGTATATAGACGAGTTCTGCTCTTGCACTAAAATTTTCTGTAATCTTATATTTTCCAGTTATCGCAAAATGAAAACCAGCTGATAAACTCTGAGTCTCGTTGTTTTCTAGCTCTCCCAGAAGTTTATAGTAATTCAACCCTGTTCTTACTCCAATTTTTAAATCTTGGCTATATCCAATAGATGCCAAGAAAACTACAGCAAGAACCAATAAAAGCTTTTTCATTCCTATTTTTTAATTTATCTTATAACGACTTATCGTACGCAAGATTATTTCAGTTGGCAAAAATACAACCCTTCACCGTCATAACCGTATCTTGCGGCACTTATTGATTGTTTTTATCCATGGCAAGACTAAATAAATTGATGAAATTCGCTGAAATGCGCACGTTTTCTAACGTATTTCAGAACTATGATCCTAGAAACCCCAAACTTGTAGGGGCTATGGACAAAGAAATAGACCTTAAAGGCAAATGGAACGAACTTCATTTTAAAAATAACAAGCCTATTGTCCTTGAATTGGCCTGTGGTAGAGGTGAATACTCACTAGGTCTTGCCTCTCTGTTTCCTGAGAAAAATTATATCGGAGTTGATATCAAAGGTGCTAGATTATGGCGCGGAGCCGTTAACGCTCAAGAAGCTCAACTGGACAACATTGCATTTTTACGAACCCGTATTGAACAACTAGAGCTTTTCTTTGGAAGCAATGAGGTAAATGAAATATGGATCACTTTTCCTGATCCGTTTCTTGGTAAAGAAAATAGACGCCTTACGGCAAATGGTTTTCTGGACAAATACAAAAATATCGTTACCAAAGACGCCAAAGTTCAACTCAAAACTGATTCTAGAGAACTCTATGATTTTACCAAAGAAGTACTTGAAAATAGAACGGATATTAAAATTTTAATAGACAATCCTGATATATATCAAGCTGAAGTGAACCCTTCTTTGAATATCAAAACTTATTACGAGAAGATGCACTTGGCAAAAGGAAAAAAAATTACTTTTATCCAGTTTGTCTTCATATAAAATTATCTTTGCTCCAAATTATAAAACATGGAAATGCTTACTGTAGGCACTGTTGCCTTTGATGATATTACAACTCCTTTTGGCAGAGCTGAAAAAGTTGTTGGTGGTGCTGGTTTATATAGTGCTATTGCTGGTTCTTATTTTACAGGACCCGTTAATCTTGTTTCTATTATTGGAGGAGATTGGCCAAAAACAGAATTGCATAACTTAGAAGAAAGAGGTATCGATACAGACGGTATCGAAATTAAAGAAGATGATAAATCTTTCTTTTGGGCTGGTAAGTACCATGATAACATGAACGGTCGAGACACCCTTGCAACCGAACTAAACGTTCTTGCAGATTTTGATCCTGTACTTCCTGAACATTTTAAAGACAGTAAATATGTCTTATTGGGAAATCTAACTCCAGAGGTACAATCCAAAGTTTTGGACCAAATTGATAACGCCAATTTGATTGTACTTGATACAATGAATTTTTGGATGGATGTGGCTTTAGATGCCCTTAAAGCAGTGATTAAAAGAGTTGATGTTCTTACAATCAACGATGAAGAAGCTAGACAACTTTCGGGAGAATACTCATTGGTGAAAGCCGCTGAAGTTATCTTGAAAATGGGACCAAAATATTTAATTATTAAGAAAGGGGAACACGGTGCTTTACTTTTTGGTGAAGATCAAGTTTTCTTTGCTCCTGCTCTTCCGTTAGCTGAAGTAAAAGATCCTACTGGTGCAGGAGATTGTTTTGCTGGTGGTTTTGTTGGTTACATTGCTAAAACTGGTGACATCTCATTTGAGAATATGAAAAGAGCCATTATACATGGCTCAGCAATGGCCTCTTTTTGTGTTGAGGACTTTAGTATTGAAAGAATCAAAAATCTTTCTGATTTTGAAATTAAAGAAAGAATAGAATCATTTAAGAAGTTATCTTCTTTTGATTTATAAGAAAGATTTCTTCTTGACATATCATTGACTCAATCATTTCATCTTTGTCAAGATCTATATGATCAATGTAAAACCCGGTGTTTTGCTGCACTTTCATAAGGCCTTGATTCTTAATAAAGAACAACAAACCTAAGTATATAAATAGCAGTAATATTTTCTTTTCCATATTGTATTAGTAAACAACTATCTTTTGGATAATTTGTTCTTCTCCTGATCTTAAATGTATTAAATATACTCCTGGAACTAGCGCGCTAACGTCTAAAAGAAGACTTTCTTCTTTAAAGTTTTGCGTAAGGAGTTTATGACCAGATATCGATATAACTGCTACATTGGTTTGAGCATTGTCCGAATTTCCTGAAATGAGTATTACGTCTTCAGTGAGACTTTGGCTAATTAGTAGTGGTTTTTTCGTCGATTCTATAATTGAAACTGTTTCATCAACAGAAAAATTGTACAATTCTGAAGAAATTGAGTCACATTCATTTTTTCCAATTATTCTCAAATAATACTCTCCATCATTTAGCAATGGCCCCGACACACTTTCAATATTTCCTTCTTGCTCTGAAAACCATATTAATTCAGTAAAATCAGACGTTGTGCTTATCTCAATTGTATAAGTGTCAACGAAACTGCCTTCCCATTCAATCATACCCAGTGCCTCAATTGTAGCACCATTTGCAAAACTCAAATCCAATGATACTTGAGGCGAATCCAATACTTGGACAAAAAATTCAGTCCCTACATAATCATCAAAACTTATAAAAAATTCATAATTCCCAGGGACAAGATTTACATTTTCTGAAAAAGTGATTTCCAATTCACCACTATCATCTAAAGGAAGTCCAATATCCTCAATAAGTATAGGTGTTCCTTGGAATTCTACGATAATTTCTGAAATAGATTCACCATTCAAGTTATAGTAAAAAGGAACGGATATTTTACCGCCTTCACAAGCAATCGCTGTAGATTCCAATGGAATAATTGCCTCATTCTCCGATTCAGAAAAACAAACTTCAATCTCCCAAGTTTTAAAAACTCCTCCATCAAAATTAGCATTATCTCTAACCAGCAACTCCCATATCCCTTGTGCATTGAAGTCAATTAAACTTCTTAGTTGTTCTTCCGGTCTATACAATCTCCCATCGACAGGCGGACATGGTATATTTTCGATACCAATATCACTAAAGCCGAAAAACATATTCTCCTGATTATCACAGATTCGGTTCACCAGAATTGTCCTTTCGTTTGTTTCAGGATTAATTAACTCCAAATCCAGATCATTAATGTAACTATGTTCAAGATCAATATTAGGTATGCTAATTTTTTCTATTATTGCATCATATTTAAAAAGCAATCCAAATAGATTTTCGTGTGTAGATACAGGAGATAGTTCTGTTAAGAATTCTTCTGATTGTACCTGAATACAATATGTAACCTGTGTAGTAAACTGAAATACTTCTGACCATTCTCCTTTTCCGCAATCATTCTCACCTCTTACCCTCCAATAGTATGTGATCAAATTTTTAAGATCAATCAGATTAAAGCCAGTATCTTCGATTCCACTCTCTTCAAAAAATAAATCTATGAAGCTTGGATCAGTGCTAACTTGTAGGTCGTATGTGTCTTCTAGATTTCCTGTCCACTCAAGTGCTTGTTCATTCCGCGCTTCCGCAAATCCGTTCACAGGAGCAAGAGGGGTCAACACCTCTGGAATAACATCTTCAACAAAAAATACAAATTCATTTTCAACCGTATTAATTCCATCAGTAGAACTCAATACTATCTCATACTCACCAGAAGTCATTCCGTTTGCATTTATAAAAACTAATTGAGTGGTCGCTCCTGGAGTTAAATTGTCTTCAGAGAAAACCAATTCAAGAGGGCTAGGAAGATCTTCGACTTCAATATTTACAAAACTCGTAAAACTATCTTCTACTTTAACTTCTACTATAATAGTATCACTTTCTAATGAACATACTCGTTGAAAATTGTTTACAAACTCTAAACCAAAATTTCCTTCAAATCCATCTATTGACATCAAATCTAAATCCATTGGATCTAACCAAAATCTCAATGAGGTAGATGGAGTTCCACTTCCAAACCAAGATATTCCAAAGTTTCCATAATTATCACTTAAGTCATTATTACAAGAAGCCAAGCCACCTTGCAACTGTCCTATGATTTTTTTATCCTCTGTAAACAATGGAGATCCCGATGAACCACCCTCAGTTGTTCCTACATCCCAATCTTCTACCTCGATAAAATTTCCTACACCTCGTACAACTTCATCAAATTCAAAACTTATCCGTTTTTCTTCTACACCCGGATGGTGAATGCATATCGCCATCTCTGTAGAAACAAAATCTCGTTTCCATCCTGAATAATATGGATTATATTCCGGCTGTATTGGATCATCAAATTCTATCAAACAAAAATCAGAGCTCGCATTTTCCGCTCTTAAAATACAACCTGTATTAAATTGATCTAAGTCTCCATCTCCATCATTACCACTTTCTGAAGAATTGGGCAAGCGACAAAATGAGTTTTCAAAATTCCAATAAGTTACTACAGAAGGAGCATTATTAACAGAGATTCCACAATGTTCGGCCGTAAGAAAAAAACCGCGTTTATCTTGTAAAGTATTGTTGACCAAAGCCCCAGAACATGTTACGACGCCATTGATATGATATGCCCCTACAGATCTTATAATATCCCTAAACTCATCTACCATTTCAAAACCATCTTCCTCTCCACATACAACATCAAGATTGCAACTACCAGAAAAACTCTTACCGAACCCCATAAAATCATGACTTACATGATTTAGTTCTAACAATACCTCCTCTTTTTTATCTGAAGGAACAAGTAGTTCAATTACTACCTTATCGCCTTTTATGATAGGAGTCCATAATTGAAGATGATCCTCGTTATCCAAACTGGTAAATGGTCCAATGGCATAGGATCTAGATTTATTATATATAAGTAATTCCGCACCCTCAGGTAATTTGAATGTTTTAAAACCTAAATTGATCGATAGCGCTCCTTCTGATTCAACTTCCAATGTCCAAGCCTCAATTCCTGCCTTAATAGTCGACCATTCCCCCGAATTCTTAACATTTGCTTTAAGCGTGTCAGAAACGGCAAATTGGATAGGTCTTCCCGGTTCATATGCCTCTAACTCCCTAGTTAACAAATAGTTATTGTTTTTCTTCGGCAGGATTATTGCCTTTTTATATGTGTTGGATTTAATAGTTGAATTAGCAATGTTTTGGGCATTTATACCCTTAGATGTCCAACCAAACACCAAAATTATCAACAGAAGAAGCCTCATAAATTCAATTAGGGGATTTGTGTTAGTTTAAAATTTGGTATTTGTCAGCTATTTTCCAAATTATTGAGCAGTTAGCTAAAAACTAAGTAAACTACTGTCTTAATAAAGATAATTTCTCTCTCCGGTTTGCAACATCCCAAACTTTAAAACCTGATTACGAATGAGAATTAAATCGTTATTAACGTTTTTAACCGTTCTACTCACTAATTTAGTCTTTGGTCAGAACAGTTACTGGGAAACCATAGAAAAAAGAAAGTCAGAAGGAATTGAAAAACGTGTCAAACAGAAGGCAGCCTACCCAACTTCTTTTGCATTAATTAAGTTTGATGAAACAACTTTAAACAATTTGTTATCAACTGCTCCAAAAAGAAACAGTTATAACAATAAAGTAGAACTACCCATTTTAGTTCTTCCTATGCCGGACGGCACTACCATGTCTTTTTATATCGAGGAAGCATCCATTATGCATCCAAAATTACAAAGCAAATTTCCTAACATTAGATCGTACGCTGGTTACGGGATAGAAGACCCAAACGCGTATTTGCGTTTTGATCAATCTCATAAAGGATATCACTTTCAAGTCCTTTCCAATTCAAAAGGTATCATTAAAATTGACCCAGTGAAGGAAGAAGGAAATAATCATATGGTATATTTTAAAAAGGATGTAGTTGTTGACAACCCATTACATAAATTTGAGTGTGGATTTGATCCAGCGGTACATGGAAATAAAGAAGAACATATTCAGCATTCTGAATCAAAATTTTTACAAGGAGATAACGATGTAAGAGAATACAAGTTGGCCATAGCCGCAACCGGTGAATATACAAATTACCATGGCGGTACTATAGAGGACGCCATGTCGGCAATCAATACAACAATGAACAGAGTCATAGGAATCTATGAAAAAGATTTTTCTATTACCATGACTTTAATTGCCAATAACAACAATGTTATATATACCGACGCTTTAACGGATCCTTTTACCAACGGAAATGCTTCATTGATGATAACGGAAAACCGAGACAACATGAATGCAGTTATTGGTTCTGCCAATTTTGATGTTGGTCATTTATTTGGAACATCTGGAGCTGGATTGGCTTTTTTGAATGGACCATGTGGAAGTAATAAAGCAAGAGCAACTTCTGCTATCGCCAATCCTGTAGGTGACTTTTTTGATGTTGATTATGTTTCGCATGAAATTGGCCATCAGTTTGGTGCCAATCATGTTCAATATAATTCATGTAATAGAAATAATGCAACAGCGATGGAACCAGGAAGTGGTTCAACCATAATGGGATATGCCGGTATATGTAACCCAAATATCCAAAACAATTCTGATGCGTATTTTAATGCAATTTCAATTGAGGAAATAAAAGATTTTACCACTTATGGAAACGGTAATAGTTGTCCTACAAAAACAGATCTAGGAAATTCAATTCCTACCGTTTCTGCAGGAAGTAATTATACAATTCCTAAGTCTACACCATTTATATTAACAGCATCAGGAAATGATGCTGATGGCGATGTATTAACTTATTGTTGGGAACAACAAGATAATACAGGATCGGAACCTCAACCTCCTGTTTCTACCAACATAAATGGACCTTTGTTTAGAACGTTACCACCCACTATTTCTGATACGAGATACTTTCCAAATTTAAACGATGTAGTGAGTGGCAACATTTCTGAATGGGAAGTGCTTCCATCAGTAGGAAGGACCATGGATTTTAGAGTTACTGTCAGAGATAATGCTCCCGGTAACGGTTTGACCAATGAAGACGATATGACTGTTACGGTTGATGTTCTCAGCGGTCCTTTTATATTAACAAGTCCAAACTCTAATGTGCAATGGAACACAGGAGAAACACAAACCATAACGTGGGATGTTGCAAACACAAATGTTGCCCCTGTAAGTTGTGCCAATGTGGATCTGGTTTTATCATTGGACGGTGGGTTAACTTTCAACACGGTACTAGCAACTAACATAAGTAATGATGGATCACATGATATTACCGTACCAAACCTTATGAGTTCATTTGCCAGAGTAAGAGTTATGTGTTCTGACAATATCTTCTATGATATTTCAGATGTCAATTTTGGTTTGAATGTACCTTCTTTTCCAGAATATTGTATTCCTGAATACTCCAACAGTTCTTGTAATAGCGGAGATTTTATTAGTGATGTACAATTTGAAACGATTAATAATATTGGATCAGGATGTGGAACAGATGGAAGTAATTACAGTGATTTCACAAATCTTAAAACAACTGTAGAAGATGGCAATTCTTATGTTTTAACAATAAAATGTAATCCTAGCTATGCACAATATTTTGCAGGCTATATTGATTGGAATCTAGATGGAGATTTTCTTGATACCAACGAATTTATCAATATAGGACATGTGGAAGCTGATGCAACTGAAACAGCCAATGTTGTGGTTCCATCTGGAGTAACGGTAGGAGAAAAACTCATGCGTGTAATTTGTCGATATGGCACAAATCCTCTTACATCTGGAGATGGTTGTAGTACTAGTTTTAATTATGGAGAAACAGAAGACTACATTATTGATGTAGGGAGTCCATGTATTACCAATATTACAGTCAATCAAAATTATACCAATGGGACAACAGATGTTGTAAGTGCAAGCAATGAAATCAATGCCGCCAACATAATTAGTGCTGGAGCAAATATTGAATATATTTCCGGAAACACTATCAGTCTTAATAACGGTTTTGAAGTTAAGGCAGGAGCTGTCTTTGAAGCTTATATCGGACCATGTCAATAGAAAAATAAAACTTTTATCAACAAGAGAAGGCGGTTCATAGGACCGCCTTTTTTTATTTAACCTATTAATCTTTCATCTAAAAGAATATAATTCTTGGGTATAGTTATATTTATAGAATACAAAGTATACTTATGAAACATTTATTTTTCTCATTCTTCTTCTTTTGTTTTTTTAATCTTTCTGCTCAAAATATTAACCAGTGCGGAGACCGTATTTTAAAACACCAGTTAGAAAATAAATATCCGGGAATTACAGAAATTATTGATAAAAGTTTTAAGTCTGCAAAGACCAAAAGCCCTCAAAAATCTGCTGTGCTAAGTATCCCTGTGGTGTTTCATGTGATCTATAATAAAGAAGCAGAAAATGTAAGCGACGATCTTTTACATGATCAGATAGCCATTCTTAATGAAGATTTTCGAAGATTGAATGAAAACGCTATTGATACAAGAGAGATTTTTGAAAACATAGCAACGGATGCAGAAATAGAGTTTTTTCTAGCTGAGTCCGATCCAGAAGGGAATGCTACCAATGGAATTACAAGAACATTTACAGAACGAGAAACTTTCATTGATATCGAGATTACTGACTTTCTTGAAATCATTACTGAGTGCGGTTTTGATTTTGAAAATCCTGCTGTTTTTGATTGTATTTTAGAAACTCTCGGCAGTGGTCTTGAAATCGATGAAATGAAATCTGCGGAAACAGGAGGAGTCGATGCATGGGACACCAATAGTTATCTCAATATTTGGGTTGTTAATGTTTCACTCGAATCCGCAGGTGCACAACAACCATTTATTTTAGGTTTTGCTTATCCACCTACCGAGGCTCCCAATTGGCCTGAAGGAACAATTCCAGAGGACATTGAATCTAAAGATGGTGTGGTACTTCACTACCAAGTTGTAGGAAGAAACAATCCAGAAATTGGAGTACTTGCAGGAATCAACGATCAAGGAAGAACTGCAGTACACGAAGTAGGTCATTATTTGGGATTAAGACATATATGGGGAGATGGTGATTGCAGTATGGATGACGGCATTGATGATACTCCAAGCGCTAGTTCCAATTCACAATCAACTGTTGCTATCAGTATGTGTTCAGATCTTCATATAAAAGATAGTTGTGTTGATGATTTACTTCCAGATATGTTAGAAAACTACATGGACTATAGTCTTGAAAGTTGTCAAAATATGTTTACAAAAGAACAAGTCGATCTTATGAGAAGTATGCTTGAAGGTCCTCGTAGTGGTCTTTTATCCAATAGCATTAGTAATATTGAAAATACTCCTAGTCAGAATCTTGTTATTTCCCCCAATCCTAGCTCAGGGCAAATAAATATTCTAGGAGTAAATGAGAAAATCCAGGTGAAGATCTATAACCGTGCTGGTGCATTGATAATGCAGACGGACAAAGCTTCTTTTTCAATCATGAGCCAACCTGGATTATATTTTCTAGAAATTACAGATTCCAACCATCACTATTTCGAAAGAATCATGATCCAATAGCTGCCAAAACGGCACTCAATAACTTTATTTTTGACATTTTGGCACATTTTTGTTGGTGTTGCTGCTATTATTTCCAGTTTTTTGGAATGGTATGGCTATTGAGCTAGTGTATTCAAATATTAATCACTAAAAATTGAATACATGTTATACGAATTAATGTCAAATCACCCACACAGAACAGAAAGAAAGCACCGTCCAAGAAAACATCATGGCAGACATCATGATAGATCTAAAAAGCATTCTCGTAATGGACTTTGTAATATTTTCGAAAATGAAAATGAGTGGACACTGGAGGTTCTTGCTCCGGGTTTTGAAAAATCTGACTTTACAATGGAAGTAGAAGAAGATGTATTAAAACTCACAGCAACCAAGGAAAGTACTGGAAGAAAATTTGTTAAAAAAGAATTTGGAATGAATGAAATTGACAGATCATTTACGCTTCCAAAAAACGCGGCTGTAGAAAAAATTACTGCAAAATTAGAAGCAGGCATTCTAAGCGTTAGCATTCCAAAAAATGAAGACGCTAAACCAAAATCAATCACTATTAAATAATATCATTATGAATTTTTCTAACATAAATACCAACGCTTCAATCAATCAATTGCTCGATGGTTTTTTTAACTCTACCATTGGGGATTTTATTGGCAGCGATGTTCTAGCTACACATCCAAGAGTAAACATTATTGAAAAAGAGAATCATTATGAAATTGATCTTGCAGCCCCCGGTTTGCAAAAAAGTGATTTCATCATTTCTCTTGAAACCAATATTTTAAAAATTGAAGTAAAGAAAGAGAAGGAAGAGAACGATGAAACAAAATACAGAAGAAGAGAATATGCTTATGCTTCTTTTTCGCGCAGTTTTACATTACCGAAAGATTTGGACACACAAAATATTGAAGCTAGATACGTTGATGGAATTTTAAAACTTCACATCACCAAGATGGAAGAAAAAACTCCTTCAGTTACAAAAATTGAGATTGGGTAAGAAGTAGAATAGTTTTAAGTGCGGTTTAAAAAAGGGAAGATGATATGCATCATTCTTCCCTTTCTTTTTTATACTCTGGCGTAACTTTCTCTTGATCTGATCATCGAAGGTATTTTGTATTTCTTCTTAGATCTATTTGAACTCAATGGTTTCATTATTAAAGAAACAAGTGACTCTAATGGGCTTAAGCTATCCCTTTTCATACTCGCTATTTCTAATTCTTTGTCTTTCTTTTCCTTGAGTTCACGTACCCTTTGCGCCTCGGCTCTGCGTTCCATAATTGTGGAATATATTCCTGGCTCATATTTTTGATAATATCTTTCGATACATCTAGAGGGTAATCTTAAAGAGTATTGTTTTTTACCTGGGATATAGCCAGCAATATATTCTGGGTTTAATTCTTTAAGAATTTCTGTATCATACAGATTTAGTTCTTTGGTCAAAGTACTAAACTTCATTGTCTTGTCAACACTTACAGTTATCACGTTGGTCATATCTGTTTCGACCGTGTTAGGTTGAAGATCATGGTAATGGTAAAAATTGGTCAAATACATTGCCGCAATAAATCTTGGCAAATACTTTTGAGTTTCTTTTGGTAGATAGTTTCTCATCTTCCAATAGTCTCTACTTCCTGATTTTCTAATTGCCTTAGAAACATTTCCAGGACCACAATTGTAAGCTGCAAGAACAAGATTCCAATCACCAAATCTATCATACAACGATTGTAAATAATCCAAAGCCGCTTGTGTTGATAATGCAACACTTCTTCTCTGGTCTACTACTGAATTGATTTCTAATCCAACCATCTGACCTGTTGGTTTCATAAATTGCCACAATCCTGCTGCACCAGATTTTGATGTTGCACTTGGATTTAACAAAGACTCAATGATCGCTAAGTACTTAAGATCATCTGGCATTCCTCTCCGTCTGATTTCTTTTTCAAACATTGGAAAGTATACGCTGACTCTGCCTAGAATTTTCTCAGCAGACGATCTATAATAGTATGTGTATTGTTGGATTCGCTCCTGGACCTCATTGGTTATCGTTATGTCAATAACCGAGTTTAATTTACTTAGTCTATCGGAGGCGTCTACCTTGGATACTTTATCCGCAAACTTAACTGCATTCTTGTCCGTATCTAAAGCTACGTGAGCATAGCCAGAATTTAGGTTCGTCAAGAAAAGAAAGCTTATTACGAGAAGTCTCGCAATAAAATTTTGCTGATTCATGGAATTACGCATTTTTAAATCGGTTATTATTAGATATAATTACATTCTACATTGTATCCCTGTGCTTTACAGCTATTTATACATGGTTGATTGTAAAATATTTAATAAGGGATTGCAAATATAAGATTGAAACTTAATATGACAAATATTCATATTAAAATAAATCTTAATATGTTATTACCAAACACTGTGCCAAATACCCGACATTTCTCTCGAGAATTTTAATAATTAGTGGTTGACTAATAACATTGAAATCCGGCATCGAAAAATTGAAGTAGTATAACGCCTTGAATTCACAAGTGTTTCGCAAAAAGCCAAATAAAATTTTGTTAAGAAAAATAGAGAGGTTTTCTCTCGAGAAACACACTATTATTTAACACTTCTCAAGTAGATACTCAATCATAGATTTGGTGTCCAAATTGAATTGTTCCCCAGAATTCATGGATTTGAGCTGCCATACTCCTGAAGCTCTTTCATCTTCACCTATAAAAACAACATATGGGATACGGTTATTATTCGCGTAATTAAGTTGTTTCTTCATTTTGAGCGGGGCTGGATAGATATCAGTTTTGATTCCAGCTGTTCTCAATTGTGATCCAAGTACAAAACCAGCCTTATGTGATTCTTCATCAAAAGTCGCAATCATCACTTGAGTACTTTCCTCAATACTTTCTGGAAAAAGGCCCAATTCTTCCATGACAACATAGATTCTTGCAAAACCAAATGAAACACCGACTCCTGAGACGTCCTTCAAGCCAAACATACCCGTTAGATCATCATAACGGCCTCCACCTCCAATACTTCCCATTTTTACTCCCTTGGCTTTCACCTCAAAGATGCAGCCAGTATAGTAGTTTAGTCCTCGTGCCAAGGAAGGATCAAATTTTATCGTATTGTTTGATTCTACTGAATCTAGATATTCGTGAAAAGATTTTAATTCTTCGATTCCTTTTAAGCCTGTAGGTGCATTTTCAAATTTTTCCTCCAGGTCAGATAATTTTTCTGCTTTGATAAACTCTATAAGCTGTTTTCCTTTCGATGGATCGATGCCCTTTTTGTCCAATTCTTCTATCACTTTCTCTGGACCAATTTTGTCTAGCTTATCGAGAGAAATAGTCATTTCCATGAATTTTTCCTCGAGACCTAAAGCCTCAGCAAATCCATAAAGTACTTTTCTATTGTTGACAAGAATTTCAACCTCTAGACCAAGATCAGAAAAAACCTTATCATAAATCTGCATCAATTCCGCCTCATACATCAATGATGACGAACCCACAACATCTACATCGCATTGATAAAATTCATGGTACCTTCCTCGCTGCGGTCTATCTGCTCGCCATACCGGTTGAATCTGATATCTTTTGAATGGGAACTGAAGTTCATTCTGGTGTTGTACAACATATCTTGCAAACGGAACCGTAAGATCATAACGAAGTCCTCGTTTGGAGATACTGCTTGTTAACTTGGCAGAATTCTTATTTGCGTAAGCGTCTTCATCTGCTTTGGCAAGATAGTCGCCATTGTTAAGTACTTTAAAAAGCAATCGATCACCTTCCTCTCCATATTTGCCCGTGAGCGTAGAAAGATTTTCCATGGTCGGCGTCTCGATAGGAACGTATCCAAACTCTTGAAAAACTTTCTTAATGGTATTAAAAATATACTCGCGCTTATATACCTCTTGCGGTAAAAAATCTCTACAACCTTTAGGAATAGATGGCTTCATATGACCGTACTAAATTGCTTTAAGAATCGGACATCGTTTTCAAACAATAACCTTATATCACTGATGTTGTATTTAAGCATGGCTTGTCTCTCTATTCCCATACCGAAGGCAAAACCAGAATAGATCTCAGGATCTATATTACAGTTTTTCAGAACATTGGGATCCACCATTCCGCAACCCAATATTTCCAACCACCCTGTTCCTTTTGTAATTCTATAGTCTATCTCATCCTTTAGACCCCAGTATACATCCATCTCAGCACTAGGTTCTGTAAACGGGAAATAACTTGGTCTCAATCTTATCTTGGTATCTGGTCCATACATCTCACGAGCAAAATATAACAAGGTCTGTTTCATATCCGCAAATGAAACATTCTTATCAATAAACAAACCTTCCACTTGGTGGAATTGGCAATGTGATCGAGCAGAAATGGTTTCATTTCTGTAAACACGGCCAGGTGCGATAATACGTATCGGTGGTTCCGTACTCGTCATCACTCTCGACTGAACTGATGAAGTATGTGTACGCAATAGATTGGTCACGCTATCTTTAAGATAAAATGTGTCCTGCATATCTCTCGCTGGATGGTCTTCCGGTGTATTCATCGCCGTAAAGTTGTGCCAATCATCTTCGATTTCTCTTTCCTCTGATACTACAAAACCGATTTTTTCAAAAATGTCGATGATACGATTCATCACTATCGAGATTGGATGTCTAGATCCTTTTGGATAAGGTTGAGCTGGTAGACTCATGTCCATATCCTGCTTGGCTCCTGCCCTATCTACTTTCTTTAATTCACTTTGAGTCGTAGAAAATTTTGTTTCCGCCAATGATTTTAATTCATTTAGCTTTTGTCCAAACTCTTTTTTACGCTCGTTTTCTACATTCTTAATTTCACCAAATAGCGATTTCAGTACATTTTTACTCCCCAAAAAACGAATACGGAACTGTTCTAATGACTCCTTGTCATTACAACTAGTACCCTCAATCTCGGCAATATATGCCTCTATTTGACTCCAAGCTGAATCTGCCATATTCTTCAATTTGATGCAAAGTTAAATATTATGTCTATTAATAGAGTCGTCTTGGACGATTGTTATTTACATTTGAAAATAATTTAGAATATGGCATCAGTCAGACAACTCTTTTTATCCCATGTAGCGCAGACAAGTGAAATTCCACTTGGTCTTGAAGTAGAACGTGCTGAAGGCATGTACATCTATGATACTCAAGGCAAAAAATACTTGGACCTTAATTCAGGTATTTCCGTAAGTTCTCTCGGACACAGGCATCCCCGAGTTATAGAAGCAATTAAAAATCAAGTTGACAAACACCTACATACCATGGTGTATGGTGAGCACATTCAGCAATCTCAGGTTGCTATGGCTAAGTTGTTGACCGATCAACTGCCTTCTTCACTTAATTCAGTCTACTATTTTATGAGTGGTACTGAAGTGGTTGAGGCTGCTATGAAATTATCCAAACGTGCTTCTGAACGTTATGAAATTATCGCTTGTAGAAATGCGTATCATGGAAGCACACAAGGAGCAGAAAGTTTAAGAAGCGATCATGAATACAGTCAAGCTTTTTTACCATTGGTCCCGGGAATAAAACATATCGACTTTAATAATGAAGAAGATTTATCAAGAATAACAAGTAAAACTGCAGCAGTTGTTGTTGAGCCCGTACAAGCAGAAGCAGGTGTCATTATTCCTCATGGTCAATACTTAAAAAAATTGCGTAAGAGATGCACGGAAGTAGGAGCACTTTTAATCCTTGATGAGATCCAGACTGGTTTTGGAAGAACTGGTCATTTGTTCGCTTTGAGCAAATATGGTGTTGTGCCTGACATATTGTGTTTGGGTAAAGCTATGGGTGGCGGTATGCCAATAGGCGCTATGGTTTGTGGTCGAGAATTGATGTTGGCTTTTACAAAATCACCAATGTTGGGGCACATTACGACCTTTGGGGGCCATCCTGTTTCCTGTGCAGCAGCGCATGGTAATCTTAGTGCTATTCTAGATGAAAACATCACTGAATCAGTATTAGAAAAAGAAAAATTGTTTCACGAAAAATTACAGCATCCCATCATCAAAGAAGTAAGAAGTTCTGGATTGATGATGGCTGTTGAATTAACAAAAAGAAAATACCTTAAACATGTCGTCGCACACGCGATGGAGTTAGGGGCTGTTATTGATTACTTCTTGTTTAACAACAGATCTTTTAGACTTGCTCCTCCGTTGATAATTTCGGAAAGTGAAATTGAAAAAGCTTGTTATATTTTAATACAAGCTTGCACATTTGCGGAAGCGAAATATTCTAATAAATAAAAGTATTGATGTAGTCTCTTATTGCTATTCTGTTAATAAATGCAAGGGCTGCACCGCCTACTAATAAAGCAATAAAGATGGCTTTCGTTCTTTTTCTTACGAGTTCATTTTTCTCGCGCATTGTTTTATATCTCGTTCTTCCACTATAAGACATCTAGTATACTTTTTCTAAGTTTGCGTTATCCACCCATTTGGCCCATCTTGAGTTATAGGTATGGATTTTCGTTGTATTCTCATTTTTTGAATCAACCAATGGATATTCTTTATTGGCCCATTCAAAAATACTTCCGTAGAGATTTTTTACATTGGTAAAACCTCTTTTTTGCAATTCCTCTCCCATCTTTTCACTTCGATAACCAATTGAACAATACAAAACAATCGGTTGCTCTTTATCTATTTTATCTAATATGCTATAGTCCGGATTGTCATAACCAAAATAGCTTGCTCCAGGAATTCTACTTGTTTGAAATTCTTCAATTTCTCTTGCGTCAAGTAATGTATAATTATCTATTGTTTCACTCAATTCATCAACTGAAATCACTTCCACTGAATGTGAAATATATCTTTCTATTGCCTTGGTAAATTTTGGATTGGTACAATAATCTGCTTCGACTTGTCCAAAAAGAAAAGCAAATTGAAATATAAAAATAAAAGTTATGAATTGTCTCATTTGTCTTTTTTTGTAAATCCCCTGTATACCTTATTTGATTTGATTCTGATGTATAACTCTGAACCTACAATACAAGAAATTCCCAAACAGAAAGTTATTATTCTGGATAACTCCACCATCTCTAAATATTCAGGATAAAAGTTTCCAACGACCAATAGTTCAAAAGCAATAATTGACGCAGTAGCGATAAAAAGTAGAATAGAGATGGCATCTATAAATCTAATTTTATCCTTAATGATTTTATACTTAGCCTGCTTCCAAGCTTTTTTATTGATCGGCTCTTTTTCAATCTTACACAATTCAGAAAAAACAAATTCAGCCTCTTCAAATTTCTGTATGTTGTAAAGTGACGCCGCTTTTCTAAACAACATTGCCTCATAGATGGCAATATTCCTTATCTCATAAATATTTTCAGAAATAACGAGTGGAATCAACTCATCACTTAGTTTTATAAACTCTTGATATCTGCCTATCTCAAAAATAGATAAGGCGTAATCACACCAGACAAAAATCCTAAAGTCAAAATCAAGACTACCAATGTCCTTTTTGTTATTCTCAAAGAATCTTACCTTCTCATAATGAGAATCCTGCTCAATTTCCATGAATTGATAGAAGGTAGAGTTTTCTTTGATATTTTCTAGGTGTCCGTAGTTCATAACGGCTTATATAACACTGGTTTACTTGGGCTCACATCCAAATCATAGTTGCCTACCATGATATTCAGGAAAAAAGGACCATCTTTTACAAAATCTGGCACAAAGATAAGCTCTGTAATGGTTCTATGTAGAGAAATTTTGTCAGGATAATCCCAAAAGGTCTTGTGGGAATACAATTTTCCTCCGTCTTCTTCCCTATCAAGCGATGGTAGATCAGTCAATAAATGCTGTACCCCATTGTTTATGAGGGTTTTGATCGCTTCTGGATCAAAATATGTTGGATTTTTACCAGAATAGACCTTTGTTAATTTCTCTTCTGAATTGGGCTTTGTGCGCAATATCATTGCTTCAGAAAAGCCGTTTGCTGCCGTTGCAGTCAAAATACTTTCAGAAGTAATCACTTTATCCCCATTTTCAAGCTTATGTGCATCTACACTAACTAGATTTGCAAAAAAGTGAAAACGCTGCATGCAGTCCCTTAATTTAAGCTTTCCTTCACTTATATGACCAACACACTCTGTGTGGGTTCCATTTCCATGAGGGTTGACTTTAATATTGAAAAAATTAACTAGACCTCCTTGTTCTCTATCTCCTATAAAATCTCCTGCAACCACAGGACTAGTCTCATATAGAGGTGCATAAAAGCAATTGGGTCCTTCTTGTCCACTAACCAAGGGAATAGAAATATCAATAGGTTTTTCCAAATCTATTTTCCATTCAATCTCATTATGAACAACCGTGCTTATCATTTAAATATTCCTTTTATCAAAACCCCAAGAAAGTTTCTGTCTTATCGTTTTCATGAATTCAATTTCTGGCAAGAAGACCAGCTTGGTTGTTAACTCAGATCGCTTTACAGTAATTTCATGATCTGCACTTACAGTTTCAAATCGCGAATCAAGTGTACATAAAAAATGTTCAGATCTACCCTCTATATTAAATGTAATTTCTGAATCATCAGGAACAACAATGGGTCTTACATTTAGGTTATGAGGGGCAACCGGCGTTATGGCAAAATTTCCAGATGTAGGGAAAATAATTGGTCCACCACAACTCAGTGAATAACCTGTAGAGCCTGTCGGAGTAGCAACTATAAGACCATCTGCCCAATAAGAATTCAAAAACTTTCCGTTGATGTATGAATGCACTTTTATCATAGAAGAAGTATCTCTCTTCAATAAAGTGAAATCATTCAATGCAACGTTGTTTTCAGAAAATATAGGAATAGTAGATGTTGCTTTTAGCATTGATCTTTCTTCTATTCTATAATCACCTCTATCCCAAGCTTCCAGCGCCGTCTCAATTTTATTTTTTTCTGTACTTGCCAAAAATCCTAGACGCCCTAAGTTTATACCTAGTATTGGTAGATTCATTTTTTGAATAAGAATTGTAGCACCTAGTATCGTTCCGTCACCTCCTAAGGTGATCATAAGATCAGGTTTAAGAGCATTTAATTCTTCATGCGAATTATAGGTATCGTAATTTTTCCCTGTTTGATTGGCATAATCTTGAAACATAAAAGTATCATAAGACATACTTTTCAATTTATTCAAAAGTGTATCAAGATACGCTTGGTGTTCTTCTTTATACTTCTGACCATAAATCGCTACTCTCATTCTTAAAATGCATTACTGGTTTGTATGAATAAGCCATGTTCACCAAGATCATTGAAACTATATTCTATACTAAATAAATAACTATTGTATAAAATTATGTCGATTGCTGGACCATAACCATAAATCCATCGATTATTTAGTGTGTTCGTATCAATGTAAACTGGTTCATTGACATAAGCAAAGTCAAAGTTAAACCTTAAATGCATTTGTATATTAATAGACTTGAATTGATCTGGAATAAATTTTGGCCCGTTAAGTTTGTATTCATAGTTGATTACACGTTTTTTAATGTGATTTTTGACCAATAAATGATCTATACCATCCAATACATATAGATCATATCCACGCACCAAATCGCCCCCCCACCCTAAGCCAGTATTGTTGGCAAAAGATTGTGTTGATCTAATAAGATTGGTCTTTCCCAAAATTTTTGTTCCTACCCCAAAGTATTCTCTAAATGGTTGAAAGTACTCGACTACACCCTGAAAAATAAAACTGTTATGCTCTTTAAGAATTCCCAATCCCTCTTTTTTCACGTTTAATCTAAATCGATAGCCTTTGTATGGCATCAAATAGTTAATTCTCTTGTCATATTGCAAATCATAGTTGACCATAAAGAATTGCAGAGACGTTCTATCATTCAAAAAATAATCAGGATTCAATTCCTGAACTACAAATTCGTCTATTGTATTCCTATGAAACTCCAAACTTATCGATTGGTGAATAGCCACCGTTGGACGCATTCGGACATTCAATGAAGTCCGAAATCTTTTTAACATGATTCTCTCATCAGGGTGTTGAAAAAACTGTGGCCTATTCCCTATCGTCTTAAAAGGAATTTCTCTGTTATCAGCAAAAAAAACAGAACCTGTAAAACCTGTATTGCTGTTTTCAAATACATAAGGAAATGAATATTCTGCTTCAAGTTTTCTCGTGTAGCCAAATTGGGCAACGACCAATAAAGGATCTTTGTTTCCTGTTAAATTATAATGTCGTCCACGAACACCGTAATTAATTCGCGAGAGGTCTCGATTTTGTTCTTGCCACCAGGCATTGAAACTCCGGTCACCCAATTCAAAAATAGGAGAAGGATATAAGTACCAATTTTCAACAAGTTTAATGTTGACAATAGATTCAAAATCATCATTGGTTTCAACTTCAATTGTCGCAGTATTGAAAAGGCCAATGGTCTTTAATCTACTTTCATTGTCAGTGATTAATTGATCAATCTCTTCAATAGCTATTTTATCACCAACCTTAAAATCAATTTCGTTGCGGATAATTTTTTCCTTGGTACGTTTATTACCTATATAGTTTATTTCAACAATTTCTGTTTGTTGCTGCCCAAAGATTAAACTGGTGCCAAATAAAAGTAGGCAAAGGAAAATCCACCTAAACATTTAGAAAGGACATTAGTGAATCATATCTTTCTCTGAGATCATCCATCACTTCTGCTTCAGCGTATGTTGCTTTGATTGTATAATCATATCGATCAAATGCTTTGATGATTGATTGGATATCAGCACGATTTATTTTAAGTGTAACCAAGACATTCGCACTGTTTGGATTATCAGATATAAAAGAGCAAATAATTGATGCATTTTCAAGCTCAACGATTCTAGCGATTTCTGATAATGTATATGATCTCTTATTTACCTCTAAAACAAGTAAACTTCCTGGTTCTCTAATCGAAAAACTATTGGCATAATGTTTAATCAGGTCTTCTTGTGAAATGAGACCTAGATAATTATTGTTTTCATCAACAACCGGAATGGATGTAAGATGATGTTCCACGATTTTAGAAAATATTTCAAAAATATGTTCATCACCTCTTGCATGTATTCTGGGATCCTCTAACTCAAGGGAACTAATCGCTTGATCTTCCACGGATCTTAGTAAAATTTCCTCTGATGCAATTCCAGTAAGTTTTTGGTTTTTCACAACAGGTAAGTGTTTCACATAATTAATGTGCATAATGGTCAATGCCTGAGATACTGTATCATCGGGATGAAGATGTACTAATGCATTTGTTATTATGTTATTTGCTATCAAATTACCTGCTTATATTAATAAGACGTTTAAAATTGCCAATTGGTCTATTTTCGCATCAATTTATTTTTCTCACGCGCAAACTCTACTTCAGATAAAAGGCCTTTGTTTCTTAACTCACTCAACTTATTGAGTTGTGATAATAGTAAATCATCTTCTAATAAGTTTTTCTCCTTCACATTGACTTTACCATCCATTTTATATCCATTGGCCTGAAATTTCTCAAATTCTGGCTGAATTCTCAAAAAGGCTAGATCGTCGTGGGTTTTTATCTTCTCTACATCTTTATATCCATTTCTGATGGCCATATTCAAATGATACAATGATTTGTCTTTTTCCTCTTGCATAGAATATCCACAAGCTAGATTAAAGTGCAATGACACATCATTGGGTTCAATTTTCAATCCTTTCTCAAAATCTGCTATAGCACCCTCTATATCGTATTCTTTGTATTTATTAACGCCGGTATTCTTATATGGGTTGACTCTTTTGATACTTTTTTGGCTAGATTGTCGCTTTCTTTCCGCATAAAGGTCTTTTTGTGTCCTTCCAGTTGCTCGTCTTCTCTGCAAACTATCCTCATATCCTGAGTTATAAGCCCTATCAAATTTTCTTGGTGACATTGTTAATAATCTAAAAGCATCAAAAAATCCTAAAAGAATACCAAAACCAGGAAACCCCATTTTCATACCAACATAAGCAAGCATTATATAAAATACTCCTCCACTTACTTCTCCTAAATAAAATCGTTGTAAACCAAAAGATCCACCAAATAACGCCAATAGAATAGCGATCGCTTTACTTTTTACTTTTTTCCGTCTTGCCATTAATTTAATTTGGTCGTTAATATTGCTATATCGTCAACATAGGCTTGTGCTTCTTTAAATTTATCAATCTCATTCATTAAGTTTTCATTTTGCTTTTTAGGAGAGTATTTACTATTTGATTTTACAAAATCTATAATTTTCTCCTCACCAAAATAATCACCTTCATCATTTTTTAAATCAGCCAAGCCATCAGTAAAACAAAACAAGTTTGCACCAGAAGAAAGTTCAATTGTTTCCTCATTAATAAATGGTAATTTATCAAAAGCACCAATGACAGTCGTTCCTGATTTAAGCAAAGTTACTTCGTCGTTCTGATAAAGGATAGGAGGAAAATGTCCTGCATTTATATAACGCATATTTTTTTCCTGAAAATCAATTTCCGCAATAAAAAATGTTATGAACTTATCACTCTTAGTAATCTTGTACACAGACTCATTAAGTGCAAAAACAAAAGTTTCCAAATCTCTAAATTGATAAATTAGACTTTGTAACATTGCCTGAAAATTGGCCATCAACAATGCTGCCGCAACTCCCTTTCCAGAAATATCGGCGATACACATAGCATACTTATGTTCATCTAGTTTTACATAATCAAGATAATCTCCACCAACATTTAAATTGGGAAGATATACTGTATCCATTTCAAAGTACTTGCTTATCGGTACTTCGCTTGGTATCAACATGTGTTGTACCTCACTGGCAAGTTCCATTTCACGTTGTAATCTCACCTGACTCATCTGCTGTTTAAACAATCTTTTGTTTTCGATTGCCACCGCGATGATGTTGGTAATGGTTGTAATGAATTGAATCTTATTATATAAATCGTCTTTGTCTCGTATACCACCAATCAGTGCATAAGCTATTGAAGATTCTTTATGATAAACAGGAATGATTACGTCAAAATTTTGGAGGTCTTTTGGATCCTCTGCTTTTATCGTATACAATCTATTGTAAGGTAAAATAAGAGGTACTAAATTTTTGATCGATGATTGGTCTACATTGATACTTGTTGGCGCTTCCCAGGTATCGGAATTATTGTTTTTGACAAACAAAACCATGTGTTCAATACCCATTTCCCAACTGAGAAAAGATTTATACATATTAAATAAACCCTCCGCCGGAATGTTGTCATTAATAGCTTGTGTAATCGTGAGCAAACTCTTAATCTGTAATTGTTTCAGACTTAAGTCCTTCTCAAGTTTTTCTAATATTAATAATTCTCTACTCAATTAATCAATTTTCCTTTTCATCAAATATATTACTTAATGTATTGCCAATTAAATTAAATGACAAAACGAGCAACATAATTGCCATTGCAGGTATCAAAGCCATATAAAGCTTCCCACTAAGGGCATAACCATAGTTTTCGTTCAGTAAATTACCCAAAGATGGTGTGGGAAGCTGTACACCAAAGCCTAAATAACTTAATCCAGCCTCAATTAGTATAGCAATTGCAAAGTTTGCAGCAATTAAAACCGTAACTGGTCCTATTATATTAGGTAAGATGTGCTTTAGCAAAATTGATTTGTTGGCTAGGCCCAAAGATTCAGCAGCAGAGATATAAGTCTTTTCCTTAGTTTGAAGGACCATTCCTCGTACCAATCTTGCTACTTCAATCCACATTGTCAATCCTACAGCAATAAATATAACAGTGATACTTCGACCAAAACCTATCACGATAGCAAATACCAAAAGAACGGTAGGGACAGACCAAAAACTATTAATTAAAAACATA
>CALFDU010000067.1 GCA_937950315.1 uncultured Saprospiraceae bacterium
AATGGGCAATTTGAATACCAATGGCACTATTTGTTCCGGAAAAACACTTGTTTTAGCTGGCGCATTTTGGCACCATTTGGACCGGAATGACTGGCACTATTTCAATCAGAATGGGTGGCACCATTTGGATAAGAATATACAAATACATGTAATCCCCTTCAATTAGTCGTTGATCACCCGTTAACCAACTACTATTTCAAAAGTTTTACTCACCCTTACAAAGTACTCATTTTATATCTCCTATTAAAACATAGGAGACTAAACCCTTGATTATGGAGTTGAAGTTTTTATTCATACGTTTTCTTAAACCAGCATGTCTTGGTTATATGAAGAAAATGGCTGAAGGTAAACCGTGGTGGGCTAAGGAATTTCGGTTTTGATTGTGAGATAAAGGAGTAGGGTGTTTTCTGTGCTGAAATTTAGACGCTGGGTTTTTATGATTGACTACTACTCAAAAGTCAAATTTTCGATTTAATGAATTGTCGCATACGAGACCCAAACGTAGGGTAGAGTGAGAGGCGCACCGTGGGCTTTATTGCTCACGGCCGTCTACTCGATTATGCGCTGAATTTTATAACAAGGTATTAATCAAAGTTCTTATTTCCATGTCGGTCTCTTCATTTCCGTATCCTATTACCACATTTATAATATTCCGGTTTTCGTCAAGTATGAAAAATGTTGGAAAAACGTTTATCAAATAATTATTTAAAACCTCTTTATCCGAAAGTAAGAATTTGCAGTCAAAATCATTACGTTGCATGTAGCTTTTTAAAACATTCGTATTCTTACTGGTACATTCTATTGCGACAAAATCAAAATCATATTTTTTATATTCTGTTGTCAATTCTTTTAAAAACGGGATAGAAGCTTTGCATGGACCGCAGCTTACACTCGTAAACTGAATCAAAAGGACTTTACTTTTCAAATCAGATAGAGATATTTCATTCTTATCGTCTGTTTGTAAAATCCATTCAGGCGCTTTTTTACCAATCATTTCATTAGGCTTTCTTTCCTTCCCATTCTGTCCGTATTGAACAACTATATAATTTTGAGGAAAATAATCTGCAGCTACAAAATCTTGCAGTCGAAGCTTATTGAATTCGTAATCCAAAATGGATTGCACATGAATATCATGGCACATTTCTCTTCGAACCTTTTTAGGTAAATTTGATTTTTTATCTATCCACAATTCATAGATAGAAGTTGGATCATACATGTATTGATTCTTAAGCATAAAATGAGCTTTACCGAAAAATTCTACTTGTCTATCTTCATGAATTGTAAGCTTTATATAGACTTCTTCTCCTAAATCTTTTTGCTCAATGGAGGTACTATCATTGTTCTCAACTATATATCGAATTATGCTTTCTGTGTAATTAAAAAAAGGGGCACTTACGGGTCTATATGGCAACTTTTTCACCTTGAAACTATCTATTACTATTCTCTTTTCTTCATCATAAGTCAAATACCTCACTTTCCCATCATAGGCAAAATCAAAATGTGTTTTTTCTTCCGCATCAAACACAGCCCAGCTGGAACCTATAGTTGTGTCTGATGGATTTCTGTAAGATTCAACATACCTATTATATATACGAAGTGCAGTAGTATCTCCTGGTTGCCAACTTTCCGTCTCAATACTATAAGCTACTGACTCTATCTTATCAAGTTCAAGTAAAACGGTTTGCAGATAATTTAAGGAAGTATAATCCTCATGCGAATAATTTAATGTAGAGATTATCGAGGTTAAAATAATTAATACAGTCATAGTTAATGAGAGTTGGTTTCGTTAAAGTTTATATTTTGCGCATAGCGGATGATTATATGCGGAGTATGACCGAAGGGAATATTCCGTCATATATGGTGTTATGAGGCGTACTCTTCCTTTGGTTCAAATAAAGTTAGTTGCTCGGATATCTCTAATTCTTGAATCAATTCTCTTTCTAATTCTAACTCCACGTTAGACAATTCTTTTGGCTCTAGTTTATACATTCCACCACCATAACTTCTTCCCTTTGCAATCAACTCTTCTGTCTGAATAGAGTTTAATTGATTTAGGAAACTTCTATAATCAATATTCAATCTCTTGAGAATTGGTTTTGGGTAAAGCCCTAGAAAAGAGTTCGTAGTAATAGCTTTGGATTCATTAAGCAAGAATCTAAACGGTGCCGTTTTATTATTTCGCCCTATGTAATTACAAACAAATAGCGGCTCTTCTCTTTGTTCTTGAGAATACCAAGGTTTTCTATTTTTACATAGATAACCTTCATTTACCTTTGCATCTATCCCTGATAATAGATAGTCGTAAAGTTCTTTGCTTTCTTCTTTTATTTGGAGCAATGGTAAATCTGTGTCGAGAAGAAATAATTGTTCATCAAGAATTGGATTTCCATTGTTATCAGGTTTAATGATATTAGATTTAATTACTTTGGGAGGAGGGAGTATTGGCCTAAAATATTTTAGAGGGATTTTCTTTTCTTCTATTTCAGAAGAACTCAAAATAAAGAATTTGTTGTTTCCAGAGGCTATACCACGTTTAATTGTAAACAAGTCTTTAATTGTCGCTTTATTTTTCTGATCAAATGTTGTGTCGTAATCTCTGAAATAATTTGACCATTTAAAGTTTGGGTCGAGTTCTGAAATTCTTGCATTAGTATTAAAAGTTGGATTGCTAATGTCAGGTCCAGATGTAAACTTGATCTTGTCATTTTCTTCTGGTTTACAGTTTTTATACCAAACGACAAGTGAGGAAACTAAAGCATCATTAAATTTTAAATCCTCTGGAGAATACTTATGAATTCGCAACAATTGGACTTCGTGTTTTAAGTATTGTTTAAGTGATTTTCCAAAATTTACATCGAGAAATTCACTCGGTACTAACCACACGGCTATACCGTTCTCTTCTAAAAATTGTTGAGCGAGATAAATAAAGTAACAATGGAGTCCAGAGAGTTTTGAGACTTTGATACCATATTTAGTTTTGACCCAAGATGTAATTCTTGCCTTTATTTCTGTTGATATATGATGATGTCTTGAGTATGGAGGATTACTAACAAGTAAATCAACCTTATTCGTCGATTTGGCTTCGAGAGATGTAAAGTCCTTATTAATGACCTTTAAGCCAAGTTCACCGTAAACACTTTTGGCAAACTCTGACAATTCAGAATCAATTTCGATACCGTAATTATTGTCAGAGGAGTTACTTTGAAATTCACTTAAGAATGCTGAGTAGAATGATCCTGAACCAAGGGCTGGATCCAAAAATGTAATCGCTCTATTCTTGGGTATATATTTTTTTGTTTCCGAAAGTATTTCTATTGCGAATTCATTCGGCGTGGCATATTGTCCAAGTCTATTGCGATCTTCATTACTTTTTCTAGAATCAAATTCTCTTTGAAAGCTAATTCGTCTATCTTCTAATTTTTTTATTTTGTTTTGCACTATATACCCATTTTAGCTAAATCATCAATACGATGCTCCCAAACCCAATCAATACCTTCAGCTGCTTCGTATCCAAGGTAACCACTATCGAAATATCCACAAAGAAATAGATTAAATACTATCTTATTTCCATAAGTATTCTTTAGTTGGGACATCTTAACAGCTTCCTCTTTTCTTCTCTTGTTGACATTTGTAAAATCACCAGCAGATTTAGCCTCAATCAACAATGGAAGACTTGATTTTTTGCTTTTAAAAGGATTTACAATAATATCGACCGCTATGTTCACTTTCTTGTCTGAATTAAGATCTATAGGGACGTTATAATGAAATATAAATGTTCCTTTGGGCATCTCTCTAAAGTCTTTGAGGTTTTTGCTATCAAGCTTTTTATATTTTTTCTTTTTTAACCATTTCTCAATACTTCTGAGTTGCCTTCTTTCTTGTTCATTTCTAATTATTGGATCTGCCATTGATCCGCAAAGCCTATCTGCTATTATTGTGGCAGCTCGATTCACATCTTGCTGATTCACTTTACCTTTTGATGATAGCCAAGTAAATATATCCTTATCAAGTAACCTATGGATGATTTTACAAATTTGCCCTAATTCATTCATCATTTTTTCTTCCTTCATTCTTTTGGGAAGCTCACCTTGTTCCAATTTCTTTACAAGATTTGGTGACGCATAAGCCAACCCGATTAATCTGTCTCTAGCAATTGGGGGACAGGTAGACATTCTCAAAGTTGTAAGAATTTCGGGGTTACCCAAGATTATCTTGGATGTCAATTTTGACAAATTGTTAGTTATAGCTAAAGTCTCTTTTACCTTTTTAGTCGTCAAAAGCCGTGTTTTCTTATATGTTTTTGGGGCAAAATTCAAAAACCAGTTGTTATAGAAATCCACGGATTCTTTGATGTCTTCTTTCCATTTATCGGGATTATTTCTATTTATATATTGTGTCATCATTTTTCAAATTTATGCCTCATAGCTTGTTAATACCCATACCACCCTTCAATTAGTGGTTGATCACCCGTTAATCAACCACTATTTCAAAAGTTTTCCTCACCCTAACAAAGTACCCATTTTATATCTCCTATTAAAACATAGGAGACTAAACCCTTGATTAAGTTGTCGAAGTTTTTGTGGATGGGTTTTCTTTAACCGATGTTAAATGATTGATTGCCACTCAACATTCATATTTTCGATTTAGTGTACCGCTGTATAGATGACCCAAACGTAGGGTGGAGTGAGAGGGTTGCAATGGGCTTTATTGATTACGGTCGGCAACTCGATTGTGTCTCGTTTTTAATTCTCGCGGAATGCATTTTCAATTGTTTTCATCGACATAAACATTCTTCCACTATCTGGTAATAATGTGAACCCATATTTTTGATAATATTGTCTGGCTTCTTCGTCAATTGGGTCTACAATAACTGCAACAGCTCCAATTTGATTTGTAGCAACATCCAGACTTCTTTTTAAAGAGTTCACTAATAAGAATTTACCTAAACCCTTTCCAAAATGGTTTTTGTCAAGTGCCAATCTTCCTAGTAGAATTACAGGAACGTATTGATATTTGATTTTCTTTTGGAATTCTATGGGGGAATCTTCAATTGGAATACTTTCAGTTGAAAGTGTATAATATCCAATTACTTCATCTTCATCGTTTTTGATTATAAAGCAAGTACATGCTCCATTCTTTATATCTTTGGTCGCATTTTTTTGGATATAATTATTTAGTGGTGCTTTACCACAATCAAATTTATCCCTTTTGTATTTTCTCTCGTATTTATGAATCTTCAATTTACGCCGAGATTAATTGCTCATGATATTTAATAGCTGCTAGTAAAGATTCATTTGGTTGGTTTTCTTCACCCATTAAAGCATTGAAGAATAATTCTTTATCTCTTTTAGACGCGAGTATTTTATTCTCTTCTTTCACTATCGCTTTAGCTTCTCGAGTAATGACGAATCGAGCGAATTCTGAGAATGTTTTAAATCCTTTAAGTTGTTTAGCATATTCAAATAGCTCTTTATCCTCGTTACTTACGCGGAATTCAACTCTGTTTTCTCCTTTTTTACTGACTGAATGGTCCATATTCTTTGTTGTTTAGTACTAATTTACGGTATTTTACCGTACATCTCAATATTTTGACGTAAAAATTCCGTACAAATCTATTCTTGTTTATTTAAGTGAGACGCGCATTGTGGTATTCTAGGCCCCCTAAATACTCGGACATAATTAAGGTATGGAAACTGTATCATTAAAACTATGAAAAAAGAAAGAATACGTTGGACTACGGATCAGAAGATCAAATCAGTCATGAAGCCTCAATTAAGGGGGCCGAGAAAACTTAGAAAAGTATAATATTTTCCCAGCTATATTTTATTTAGGAGTAAGAGGTATAACTTCTCATAATGTAAGCCCAGAAAGTTGTAATAGATTATTTGAATAAATATTCTTCTTTAAGAATTGATTCTATAGTCCCTTTAAAGAAATATTCTATTTCTCCTGCATGCTGGATTGAATCTCGCTCAAAGGCTAATTTTGAAGAAATTTGATTGAAACCAAAACTCAAAATTACGGTACTGTCTAAGGGCATACTTTTTATCAGATCGGTTTGCCATGGATAAAGAATAGTGATTTTGCTATTTGAACTACTTTCGAAAATACTTCTTCTTTCAAATAAATATTTCGTTGGATCAATTGCATGTTTTACCTCTAAAAATTTTTGTTTAAAATGATATGTATGACTCACGGATTTCAAACAGTTTATTTTATTAGTAGAGTATAAAATAGTAAATCTTCCGTTAATCTCTTTTGGTATAAAGAGACTATCTCTTGCTGTACCATAGTTGAAAATATCTGATCCCCTTCGAAAGATTGCATTGCCGTCAATATGTCCAGATGGTTTATATCTGGTAAGTACGAAATGGTTTTTATCAAGTAATATGATTTTACATTCACTAACAATTGTGCTGCCAGATTTTAAATACGCTGAGATATAATCTTTTTGAGCAGCTTTAGGTAAAATTTTTAAATTGAAAATATTTCTTTTCTTTTGTGTGGACTCGTCTGTGATAACATAATTGGCATTGCTATTGTCGTAGAATTCTAAGAATTGAGTATTATTAAGTTTAATATTGGACCAGCTGCCCTCCAAATTGATTTTTTCTAAAGTTCGATTATTGCATCCCATTTGCGAAAAAAGAAAACTAAAAACTGATAAAATCAATACCGTTGTATATCCAATCGATATGTAGTAAGGCCTATTTACCGGTAATTTAATTTTCATTAAATAATTTTTCTTCTTGATTAGATTGTTGAAAAGAAGGGTTAAGACTTTGAATTTATTTTCCTCAACTGAAATAGATTATCTGTCATATGGGCAATTACCCTCGCCTCCAAATCTAAGATACCAAAATTGGTCAAGCACAATGATGTGAATTCGCTTGACAGATTCGCCTGAAGGATCGTGATACATATTGTGGTATGATAGGCGCAACTTGGGCTTTATGGTTTTCTACTAGATTATCTCTAGTTCTAGGTGATCGCTACAGATTAGAACTTAAGAATTTTGAAGTAATTTTCTGTGTTTGATTCTAGGTTTTTAATTTTCAATATAAATATCCCGCTTTCTAAGTTGTTGAATTTTATTTTGGTTGTTGTCTCATTTGAGATGATAACTTTGATTAATTGTCCACTTGAGTTATGTAAAGTTATTTTATTGTTGGTCTTATCGGATTTAATAGTTAGTTCATTTATCACAGGGTTTGGATAAATCTCAATATTATTTTGATCGGCGCTAATGTCATTTGCTGTACTTGTTAAATTTAATTCGAAAACACAGTCAATTAAAGCTAAGTATTTGGGTGATTCTGTATCTTCATAAGATTCTTTTATCCCCCAAGACCCAAATTGATTGTATCCACCGTGTGAAGAAAAGTGAGCAAAAATCCCTCCTTCGACAACATCATACCAATAGTCAAAGTATTCGCAATAAAATTCTTGCATTTTAGCATGTCTATTTGCCTCTAATAATTTTTCTACGAATAATTCATTTTCATTATTTGGAAAATTTGCTACGAGATGTTGTCCGCCTTCATAGGCAATGAGATCTAAGTTTTGATTATCCGCAATTTCTTTTGTTTGCTGCATATATGAATATGCTTCAGGTAATCTTAAAGCCAAAGAGTCAATTATTTCATTTACAGTGATGGTGTTTTGTAAATTTTGATCACTCAAGTCATCTGCTAATGCACCTCCAAAATATGGGGCAATAGCTACGGCATCTGCAGTTATTTGATTCGGATTAAATTGTGTGTCTTGGAATTTATCAACAATAAAATTTGTGATATACGGTGATGCAGAAAACCCAGGAATTACTTTTATAAATCTTTCCTCACTATTAAACTCATTCTCAAAAATTTGAAAGACATCCGCCGAACGTTTTGCAGTATATGTCCAGGCTTGTTCCCAAGGTTCTCCTGGAATACCTATCTGTTCTGCTGCATCCGTTGCATATTGATTTTGGGAAAAAATGGAATTCCATATTTCATTACTATATTCTACATATATTTTAAGTTCTGGGTCAAGATTGTCTCGAAGTAAAATAGCCAGCTGCCTGATATAGTCATCATCTGCTTGATGAGGAATGTTTATCCATACATCCTTACTTAGCAAATTAGAAAGTGCTATTATATGTTCGTATGCTACACCGTTCCTAGCCGTTTGAGTATAATTTTGGGGAAGTGTTCTGTCTGACCAAGTAGTAACTTCTGAATTGTTGGTTTTCATCCAATCCATATATCTAATCATTTGAAAATCACTCAAAAATTCCAATAATTTTGGGTGATACGGATTGGTCTCATATGTGTTTTCAAATCCAGGCATAATCATCCTAATGTTGTGAATCGGATCATTTACCTTACTTTCATATATTTCCAAAGCTATACCACCGCCATTATTGTTTACCATTACAGTAGTATCCACAGGGCAATTATAAACTCCAGATGCTGATCCCCATAGTTCCACTGTTCCACTACCGTCAATCTTTAATTGATAACTGCCACTTGGGTACAAATTGTCCAATTCTCCGAAATACATGAGTGTTCTCACAGCTTGTGGTTCATTGACACCATCTGAGAATGGAATTTCCAATGGATAACCATCACTGCGTAGTGGAATTTCTACATCACTTGACCAGGGAGCATTAGGGGTAACATCAAATGGAATCCACTCTCTTGATTGGTTCATAATATCAACAAATACAAATTCTTCGCTCCAATCCTCTATTCCAGCTAAGTTGATACCAACTGGCCGATTAACTTGAGTAATTGCAATAGTGGGAATCAATAGGCTTGAAATTATTACAACCAAAAATTTCGTGATCAGCAGTTGACTTTTTATTTTATTCATAATTACGATTATTAATGATTAGTAGATAAATGCAATTCACATTGATTCTTTTTTTGAAGTGAATGATCGATAACTTAAAGGAATGTATATCGTTTCCTTTATTGAGCTATATTTGAGCTTGACTGATCCACACCCTTTCAAAAGTTGATAGGAAAAAGCGCACAGCGGGCTTTACTCCTCACATCCATCTACTCGATTACAAACAGTATCTTTGATTACTTTGTGTATAGTATTTCATTGGATGGATTTTTAAATCTTTTGTATAACTGGAAAGCTAGGAATAATGAGATTAATCCACCTATAATAAATACACCTGTTTGACCTACTGTGTCAACCGCTAATTTCATTATTGCTCTTGCTCCACTTCCTTTTCTTCTGCTACTATCTGTAATTTGAGATGTATCATCCATCATACCAAAGAGAAATGTTCCACCTACTGCCAATGCTAAGTACAAGCCATTTAGTAATAATGGTTTTAGTTGTCCTTCTTGAGTTGACGTTTGAGTAAAGCCAAGTTTTTCTCCAAGATGTTTTCCAAATTGATTCGATATGTCTGTATTGCCAAATCCTATATTTAACTTTTTCTCTTTGCCTTTATCATTTATGTATTTTATTTTGGCAGATTCTGATGCTTCATTATATGAGACTTCATTGATTTTTGCGAGAGGAACCTTGTAGGCACTTTGGAGCATGCCCGTTTTGTTAATTGCTTTTTCAAATTTTTCAAGATTACTGACTTTGTCTTGACTGAACCAGATTTCATCTTCTCTTAGAACCATAGATTTAGAAATTCCTGCGCCCACAGTAAAGATTTGATTTTCCATTTTTTTCTTGTTTTTTTGTATTACTTGAAACTTGATAACGCCATAATAGACCTTCAATTAGTCATTGATTATCCGTTAATCCATAACCATCTTGATGGTTTTTCTCTCACCTACAAACTACCAATTTTCTATCACCTTTTAAAATATAGGTGACTAAATTGTTATTTAAGGTGGGGAGGTTTTTGTTGATGGGTTTTCTTGAACCTGCAGGCATTAGATACTTTGAAAAATGCCCAAAGGCAACCTAGGGCAGGGTGGGGAATTTTGATTTTGAGTTAAGGAAGGGTTTTTTCCAAGATAAAATTGTAAGACCAAATATCAATGATTTATTCCTTACTTCCAGCTCAACGATTATAACCAGTTTTTATTTATCTGTTAATATTTTATCAGCTGCATGATAGCCAGACAATATCGCTCCTGGTACTCCCATTTGCTGATAAGTGTCATAAATTTCACCAGCAAAATAGACTTTGTTATCCAGCGGTTCATTAAGAACTTTAAGGTCAGATTTCTTTTCTTGGAAAGCTTGTGTCCACGTCCCTTGCGTAAATGTGTGTTGCCCCCAATTTTCAATAATATATTCTCCAGAATAGGCTGTAGAAGCTTTTCCGTCAAACATTTGATCCAACTCTTGGATTAAGCTTGTGATAATTTCCTCTTCGGAGTTGAGGTCATAATACTTTTGAGTTTCGTCACCCATACATAGAAACCCGAGAATATTAGTTTGAGCTTCTTTTTTAAAAGCGATATCATAGAATCCCTTTTCTCCATTTTCTACTGTACATGCAATAGCGTCAGGATAAAATTTTTCTGAAAATTTCAATGCTACTTTAAATCCAGGATGATAGGTGATAGCATTTATGGTCTGCTTCTTTTTTTCATTTAGTACTGGCTTAAAATTGATCATATTAGATTTTAAAACGCCAATGGAGACAGTGACCAAAACACGGTCCGCCTCATAGCGATCTCCATTTTTGGTTTTAACGACAACCTTATTGCCAGAATAGATAATTTCGCTCACAGGGGAATTAAATGTAATGTTTTGCTTTACAGTTTTTGCAATATTTTCATCAACGAAATCGTACCATGTTGTCTCTTTAAATTTTGACTCTGGCAGGAAACTATACATGAAGTTATTTTGCCAGTCAGCATTGATCTTATATTCTTTGCCATCCCAGCTTGCGGTTTTATTTAAATGGTATGGGACAAGTACTTCATCAATTTTATCTCCTCTTTTTCCTTTCAATTTGTTCAAGGTAATGGGCGCACTATGAAGCCATTCTGCACCAATGTCTATCGGAAAATCTGCCAATGTTGTATCTTTCTTCAGTCTTCCACCATATCGATTGGTAGCCTCTAGAATTACATAATCGATTTTATTTTGTTCTAAAACTTTTGCTGCCGCCAAGCCTGCTGCTCCAGCACCGACGATGATTACTTTCCCATCATAGGAATATGATTTGTGTAGTGCTGTTTCTTTTGGGAGTTTTCCTTCAGCTCTAGCGGCCCATTTGAAGCAGCCAGACAGGCTGAGGCTTAAAACAATAAGGAAAACAATTTGTAGACATTGGATGAGTTTCATGCTTAGTGATTTATCATTTGTGCTGTTTACAAATCTCGAGAATTTGTAACAGATTTCACTTGACAAATGTCACAAAGCTATTGCTTGGCTCTTATTCTACTTAAAGTTTCTCTACTCACTCCTAAGTAAGATGCAATATCTGTAAGTGAAACTTTTTGTAATATTTCTGGAGCAATATTGATCAATGCATTGTAACGTTCTGAACTGGTCATGAACTGCAATCCATGTAGTTTCGTCTCTAGAAATATAGCATGTTCTGTCAGAATTGTATTTATCCAATGACCAATGGATATATCTTTTTGTGCCAATTCTTTTATTGGTTCTATTTTGAATCTAATTAAGTTGGAGTCTTCCAAAAACTCAATAGTTTCATTCGATGACTCCCCAACAAAAGTCTTAATCGTCGAGATAATTTCGTTGTCGAACGCAAACCACACACAAATCTCCTTTGATTCTTTTTGATAATAGGATTTAACGCTTCCTTCTAGTAGTAAGTAAAAATAGTGATGCTGCTTTCCTTCAGAAATCAATTTATCTCCCTTGGCACAATTCAAGTAAGTGGCATGTGTGAGGATGCTATCTATCGATTGTTCCGAAAGACTTGAGAAGATTGAAATTATTTTTTCTTTAAGTATTGATTTGTTCATTCTTTTGTATCTACTCGCACCGACTATGGATTTTTAGTGTCCGGATCGTTATCTGAATACTCACTGTCTATGCGTTAACCCCCGATCATCTTAAAAGTTTTTTCACTTTTTACAAAGTACCCATTTTATCTTTTGCTTAAAGCAAATGTGGCTTTATTTTTAATTGAATTGCGGAGTTTTTTGTTGATGGGTTTTCTTGAACCTTCATGCTTTAGTTATTATGAAGCTAATGACCAAAGCTTACCTTTGGTAGGGTAAGGGATAGTGGTTTACTCGGTAGCAAGATTGTAGTGGTCTTTGCGGCTCACAACCGTCTCCTCAAATTGCATTTGCAATCCATTATTTGTTTGCAATCGCGCAACCGATTGAACAATTCTAAGTCAATGTTGTTTTAAGAAAAAATGCCATGAAAAACCTACTAGCTTTCATTTTTATTTTTCTTTCTACCGGATTAGTTGCACAGACTTGGGGGACTTTAAGAACTGGAGCAGGTGGTTGGATTACAGGAATGCACATTCATCCTACGGGAGATCCTGTACTGGCCAAAAGCGATGTAGGAGGAGCCTATAAATATGATTCGTCCACAAATTCATGGGAGCAACTTGTTGATGCTAATTCCATTCCAGCCAGTGATATAGATTGGCAGCGGTATGAAGGGGTGACAAGCATCGTGTCAGCGCCGTCCAACAATCAAAAGTTGTATATGGCTTTCTTTGATAAAATTTACTACTCAGATGACCAAGGCGCAAATTGGATTGGTACTTCTTATATCGAAACCAAAGATATCGAAGTAACAGATGGTCAAGACACTTTTTTCTATGAAGAATTTCAACCTAATTCAGACGAAGGGAAATTAGCAGGCGAACGCCTAGCAGTAGATCCAATCAATGAAGATGTGGTTTACTTTGGAAGTTCATTCTTAGGATTGCAAAGAACGGAAAACGGTGGTACTGATTGGGAAAGCATCGATACTTCGATTGTGCCTAGTGGGTCGCCTATAAATGGAATCAGAACCATCGTCTTTGATAGCACTTTTGGATCTACCAATGGTAAGACGAATAGAATATATGTGTTTCCAGATTCAGAAGATGTCTATATGAGTAATGATGCAGGTGTAACTTGGACCAGCTTAAACTTTCCTATTGCTGACGTCAATTACTTTGATGTTGAAGTGGCTGATGGAAAGCTCTCTCTTGTAGGCAGAGACTTAAACAATTTTTTTGGGGGATTCGGAATGTGGGAATATGATGGCACAGACTGGAATCATAAGTACGATGTCAATGATGGTGAAGACTATCTTGACCTGGCGATAGATCCATTTGATCCGGATCGTGCATTTCTATTTGCTGAGTTGAGTTCAGTTATCCAAAGAACAACCAATCTTAGTGCTCCGAATCCCACATGGGAAACTCTGACAAATGATCGAATAGCTGATAATATACCTTGGATGGCATGGACAGAGACCAATGCATATACAATCGGAGAAATTCTTTTTGATCCTATCGAAAATAACAAATTATGGATCAGTATGGGAACAGGAGTTTATACTTCAGATGATCTAGATGATAACGTAATGTCTTGGGAAGAGAATTCATTGGGACAAGAGCATCTTGTGTCCAATGATGCCATTTCATTTCCGGATAACTCTGTGTTGACGTCGCATTGGGATTTTGGGATCTTTAAGCATTTGGATTATGATGCATATCCAGTTAGACATTATCCTTCCTCAAGATTTAGTTCTGCATGGGACTTGGAGCAAAGTCCTTCCAATCCCAATTTTGTTGCTGCAGTCATCACCGATGGAAGACCTTGTTGTTTTGACAATGAATCCAGGAACAGTGGTTATACAGAAGATGGCGGATTGACCTGGACAAAATTTGGCTCTCTACCTGGTGATGATCCTATTTTTGATAAAATATATGGGCAGCTTGCCATCAGTGCCAACGACAACGATAACATGGTGTGGATGCCTGTAGACTCTCGTCTCCCGTACTACACAATGGACAGAGGCGACACTTGGACACAAGCCATTATACCTGACGCTAGCCCTGATTGTTGCATCTATGCAAGCTTTTTTGAGGCCTTGCCTTTGACGGCGGATAAAGTCGCAAGCAACACTTTTTACTTTTACGATCAAGGTGATGAAGGTGCCATTTTTAAGTCAGAGGATGGAGGAGTTACCTGGGTTAAAATATCTACTGAATTGGACGTGTTTACCTTTAATGCAAAACTTGAGGCTGTACATAATAAAGAAGGTCAACTCTTTTGGGCAGGAGGTGCACAAGATGCCAAAAATCTTATGTCTGGTTTGTGGTTTTCCAATGATGGAGGAGAATCATTTAGTGAAATACCTGGAACAGATGAGGTGATAAGCTTCTCTATAGGCAAGAACTATCCTGAAGAAACTTACCCAGCTGTGTACTTCTATGGAAAATACAATTCTGTTGAAGGTTATTATGTAAGCAAAGACTCATTACAGACATGGGAAAATATTGGCACATTTGCAGGTAACAAGTATGATAGACCAGTTGTTTTTGAAGCTGATAAATTTCAGGCAGGCAGGTTGTTTGTAGGCTTTAGTGGGGAGGGATTTATGTACTATGAGGACAATACAATAACCAATACCGTCAATATTTTAGCAGGAGATCAATTTATTGAAATCTTCCCTAATCCAACCAATGGCGTTTTTAATGTTTCAGGTAATTTGCAAAACTACACGATCCAAGTATTGGATAATACCGGCAATGTATTTCAGACTTTGCCCAATTCGTATTACTCAACGGAAGTAGATCTAAGTACTTTACCAAGCGGATTATATTTCATTCTGGTTAAAAATTCCTCAAACGAAAATGTAGCCGTTGAGCGGATAATTAAAGAATGATTCTACATGGTTGCTCAAGCTCTTTCATCTAAATAATTGTTTAGTAATGGAACAGCAATAGATTATTTATTGGTTCACAATATTTTTTGTTTTGTTAAGGGCAATACTCTTCTTCAATCCGCCTATTATGTTTTTTTTGCTTAAAGCAAATGTGATTGAGTTGTTGATTGAAGTGTTGAAGTTTTTGTTGATGGGTTTGCTTTATTTTCATACCATATTATATGAAATGCTGCTAGAGTTTTACAAACTTCTGAAATATGGAACCATCTGTTATTTTTATAAAGTAAACACCTTCACTAAGTTCATTGATATTAATTCCTGAGAAATCTATATTGCCGGACACTACTACTTGCCCAAGTTCATTTAAAATTTGAAAGTTATTATTTGGGAGTAAATCTTCTGATTCAATGAATAATACATCGAAAACAGGATTTGGGTAAATTTTAATGTCATCAATTTGTGTTTCTTCATTATTGGTTATACAATTTGGAGAAGAAGAATGATCATCATCTAAAATTGTCCATCCTTTATCTAGTAATAAATTTCTACCTGATTGGTCACAATAAACCATTTTACTAGCATCCATTGAAATAGAATCTGGTGTATTGGGGTTTACTGCCCAGCCATTCAAAGTTTCTTCATAGTTGGATCTTGACATTCCACTATATGCTAGAAAATTGCCGAGATCTGTAATATCAGTAGAAATGTTCCAGTCTCCAAGATATTGATTGAAACGATCAGCGTTGCAAAACATATCTCTAAGATTTTTGACGTTTGAGACGTCCCATTGACTAATGTCACTATTAAAATATCTAGTACCTTCAAACATTCGAGCCAAGGATACAGTTTTAGGGAACCTCCATTGACTTAAATCTCCATTAAATTCATTTGCATCTTCAAACATTCTTTCCATAGTGGTGACATTGAATACATCCCACTCTCCGATTTCTTGATTAAAACTTCTTGCAGAAAAAAACATGCTACTCATATTTTCAACACTCGAGACATCCCATCTACTAATATCTATATTAAATGAGAAAGCCAGTTCAAACATGCCATGCATATTGGTCACATTGGAAACATCCCAATCTCCAATATTTTGATTAAAGGAAATGGCTCTATAGAACATATCTTCCATAACCTCAACATTTGATACATCCCAGTTATTTAAATCCTGATTAAATTCAGTAGCCTGTTTAAACATGCTATGCATATTGGTCACATTGGAAACATCCCAATTCCCTAGATCACAATTAATTTGCTCGGTCCTAGAAAACATATATCTCATGTCCTCTACATTAGAGACATCCCAATTACTTATATCTGCATTAAAATTATCTATACGGAGGAATGTGCGTTGCATTGATTTAATATTTGACACATCCCAATGGTTCAAATCACTGCTCAAACTATTACACCCAGCAAAGGCATAATTCATATTTTCAACAAGACTTAAATCTGGCGCATCTACCGCTGAAATATTTAAATTTGGACAATAAGCAAACGAGTCAGAAAAATCCAACCAGCTAATATCACCCCATTGTTTAATATCAACAATTCTTAGTCTGTCATTTGTAAAGTTTGAATAATAATATGGATTTCCGTACATTTTTAACTGTGGAAATTTCCCCCTTATTGCAACTTCATATATTCCTTCAACTTCATAATCGTGAAAGGCATTTCCAGTAAGTCCAAACTCATCAAACTCGCCATCATTCTCCCAGTCTATGTCATATTCATATTCTAAAAAATGATTGACTCCGATTTTTACACAATTTTTACACTCGCCTCCATCATAGCTCGTATCCCATACTGTTATAAATAGATCATCTTGGGCTGATAAAAAACTGCTTGAAAATATTAAAAAAGCAATTGTGATTTTAATTTGGAAGTTCATAGATTAGAATTAAATGTTGTTTACATAACTTAAGAATTATTATAAAATTAAGGAAATTCATACAACTTCATCCATCAATTATATAAATAAAAAGATAAAGACCACTCATAGAGAGATGGAAGAATGTTGATTTTTTGGCTGTGATCAGTAAAGGGTTCAATTGGTCAAAATCATCTAGAATTCATGAGAAACAATGAAAGTATAGTGGTTGATCCTACCGGTGCATTGGCTTATTTTTTAGGCATTAATTTCTTACACTTTGCCTTGTTTTTGTTTCTTTTTTGCTCAGCCGTTTTGATGCTTGTCAGCAAAATGACAGAGCCACAACCAGAGGAATCATTGGCCTTGGTGACATTTCAGAAAAAGACAAGCACTGCTTCATTTAGGTGGACATCAGATATTACTTTGACTGTAGTTTTGGTGGTGTTGGTATTATTGCTTTGGTGGATTTTTAGTCCGTATGGGGTAGGGTGATTAAATGTTTAGATGGTACATTGTATTAGTGAGATGGTTTGATCTGAGGAAATTTATCTCCAACCAAATTCAATTTAATCCCATGTTCAAGATATGCTTTTAAGCCGTCTAAAATTGTTGTAAATCCTGCCGTATTGTTTTTAACTGCATCAATTAATTCGGTTCCCGTTTGACTGAATCCATAGTTCTTTATTACAACATAAGTTGATTCTTCTGTTACTTCTGTAAATTCAAAATCTACAGTTGTAGTTGGGTCATCCCATTCTATGCTAATCAATTTGTTTTGTACAATCTCTTTTACTTTAATTTTTGTTGAAACATTGTACATTTCCCACTCCCATATTATTTCTTCACCTTTTATTAAATTTCCACTCGATTTGGTAAACCAAAAATTCGTCGTACTCTCAGGATTTATAAACGCTTGAAACACTTCAACTACTGGTTTTCTAATTAGCATTTGTGTTTCTACAATAGGGATGTACTTATTCTCCATTTTTTTAAATCATTTTTTATACTTAACTGAACTTGGAACGGATGTAGTTACGGCAGTTAATGATGCCATAGTTTCAGTTTGTCAAGTGCTCTGCTTGATATAATGGTATTTTGTAATATTCTTTTGGTTTCAATATCTTTTTTGAGTGACAATGCTGACAGAGAATTGTACGGTTTTGATTTATCGAATTTGGTCATGATACAGATGTAATCATTAATCCTATTTTTTAAACATAGGTAATTTAAGCATTATGTTACTCTTTTTACGTCAATTGGTGCATGCATTATTCACCATGTTTCTGGATGAATAATAAGATATCTCTTATGCGTTGTCTTTGTTAGGAAGGAGCAGGTTTGGTCTTCATATATTCTCTTTTATGCGCTGACTTTAATCTTTATCTGAATTATCAATAAGATATCTTTTACTCTTTTTTGTCAATCAATATCAGTTGTCCTAAATGATAGCTAAGGTGGTTAGTACGACTCATTAGTATATTGAGTTTGTTTCTATGAGGTTCAACTGCAAAGTCTTCATCGGAAATCTTAGTATGCTTTTCAAGCCATTGATCTTCAGTCAATTTTGTCAATGCATCTGACAATGTTGTATTTGAAATGCTCCAATATTCCCTCAGTTCTTTTACTGTAAACTCATCATTCGTCGGGTCATCAGCATTCTTTAAATAAATCTCTGTTAGTTTTGGGAATTGGGGTTCGCCAAGATCAAGTAGAGGCAACATCATGTCGTTCACAGCTACTAAATGACCAAGAAGGTAAATAGCCCTGTTTTTATTTGGTGCAACTTCTTTTTTGATTTCTTCATCCGACAATTCATTAAATAATTTATTGGTTCTCTTAACAGTTGAGTCCCATGATTTGAGAACAAGTTCGCACAATAATTTTTTACTCATTGTTTATAATTTGACGTGATAAAAATTTATAGTATTCTTAATTTTAAATCTTGAACGCTTTATAGATGATTGTATTTACTTTGAATGCTTTTTAATATCTAAAAATCCTTAAGAACTGTTGTGAAAGTTTTACTTGCAATTCTCTACTTTCCATTGATCACTAATAATTAACCCTCTCTCTCTTTCTAGTATTGAGAGTTGATCTTCTATACTTATGGCGAGTTTTTCGTATTGCATGAAAATGTCTCAATGATTTATTATTCAAAAGTCAAATTTACAATTTATTGAACCGATGCATAGTACAATAGGCACGTTGGTGTGAGAGGTGCGCAGAAGACTTAATTGTTCACGGCTGTCTACTCGATTATGGACTGGCTATTTTTTTTATTCTATAATTATATTTTTCATTCATACCTTTTTCCAAGGGAATTCATTTTTAGTCTCAATTTTCATTTTTCTGGTTTCGCTAGAAGAGGAACTGCCACTACCCATACCACTCTTCGATTAGTCATTGGATATCAGTTAACCAACTACTATCTAAAAGTTTTTCTCCTAATTGCAATGTACCAATTTATATCTCCTTTGAAAACATTTGTGACCAGGCCCTTGAATAAACAAAATTAATTTTCAATTCCGAATGAATTGTTTTTCGTATCTATAACCACAATCTTATTGTTGAATAATCGGTTGCCAGTCATGCCAAACAAATACCAGCTGGGTATATAATTTACCACATCAAGTACTTCACATCCATAGATGCTCTGATTACTGTATTTGTAATCTCCAATTTGTATGTCTTCTTCAAGGTTTTTCTTATAAACTGGTAATTGTCTTCCCCAGTTGGTTATACAACATAAACTATCAGTTTTGCTTTCATTAATATTCTTTAGCCTCTTGTTGCTTGTTATCAAGGAAAACATACTTGACCCAGTGTCATAGAATAGTCTCGTATTCTTTTTGCCTATTTTGGTTGGTATTAATAGCGGGAATTTATCTACACTAGCATCTTTGAGATAACTTAATTCATACCCTAAATTGTCTATTTCTTTATTGGTAATAGCCAACCGATCATTTTTGAAATCTAAAATTAAAGTCCTATTGACAAAAGCATCAAATCCAATTGTTCCGACGACCGTAAACGATGAATCAATTTTTTCTTCTCCCAAGGATGATGCAATTCTTATTTTTTCGGCTTGAAAATGATTGTCATTTATTTGGATAACAGGATTTTTGAAATATCTCAAACTATCTTCGTTGTAGAATGTTTTTATGGGATGATCTGGGTCAGAAATTTTATTTAATGTTTTTCCATAAAATAGAGTAGTCTGTGTTCCACTATCAAATTGCATAAATAAATTTCCATTCAAACCTTTTATTTGCACTGGAACAAAAAAGGCAATTTTTTCGATTTTTTCTTCCCCAAGAAAATCACTACTCCATCTTATGTTGCAAAACGAAATATTTTCTGGTTCATCAAAAGTGTGAAAAGTTTCCACAGTCGAACTGCTTCGCCAATATGATATGTAAATAGGTGTCGCGATTATTGCCATCAAGAATAAAGCGATAACAATATAAAATATTCTCTTAAAGATTTTCTTCATAATTTTTTATAGATTGACTTCAAGTCTGAAGTCGTATCTTTGATTTGTTAGTAAAAGTATACGGGACTCGGTCATGGGTGATAGGAGAGTAGTGTCTTTCTTTACATTTAATAACCGGTTTACGTATATAAACTTCAAGCTTAACGTAAGTATGGGGTATTAATATTCTACAAAATACATATTTATTTTGCCTTTGTTTTTGGCTGCGATTTTCCCACGATGCATGTAATTTAATTTTAAAACCTAGTTTATATTTTGCTTGTTATTGCACCCAGTAGTAATCAACAATAAAATTAATGGGTTGTATTATCGCATAATTTTTTTCTAATTTTGTGTGACGAGTTTGTGGGCTGCTTCGTCTTTCGCTGTCTTGTATGTGGCTTAAGCTATAGGAAATAAAAATTAATTGAATGGTGGTATTGAAATCAAACGAAATAATATGGCTGTTTGATCAAATGGGTGGCGGTATGAATGGCTTGGTCTTAGGGTGTGTAATAGAGTAACAACGAGAAAGAACTTCAGCTTTTCTACGAGATCGCAAACCTTTTTTATGTTTTAAAAATGTCTTTCCCATCATACAAGAGATTTTTGACAATCGTCGAATCTAGTTCGTAAAACTCTTCCTCTTCGTCGTCTTTGTTTATTACATCGTCTACAAAAAAGTCAACAAGGCTGGATCCGGTAATATTACCATCATAGTCTCTTTCAAATTCAGTTTTTAATAATTTGCGGTTGTATATTGTTTGTTTATCATCAACATAAAAGGCTTTACAATGTATTTCGCCTTTTGTTTCAAATACGTGGTCATTATATTCGTTATAGATTAATCCTTTTACCTTGATGTCTCCCAGCACTGTGAGTGTGCCCCAACTATATAAATGATCGGCTTCTAAATTGCCTAGTACAATGACGTTTCCAATATAGGAATTCTTGTAGTCATCGTAAATCCCATGGATGGTGAGATTCCCTTTTACTATTAATGCATACTCGGAAGCGAAAGATTTATCCAATATCAAATCACCCTCATGAATATACCAGTTCTTGGTTTGTTCAAGTGTCTTTAAGACATAGTTAAAATCATACGGTTTATCTTTTCTGTTTTGTATGATTTCAATTACTTCTGATCGGACGTCGTCATTTATATTTTTTAATTTACTCAAAATATTTTTTTCGGACATCCATTCAATTTTGCTCATTGGTATAAATGATTTTATTGCTATATGAAAGCAAATATATGAAAAGTAGAAAAAAGTGAATCCGACTTTTGTGCATTGAATCAAATTTTTGATTCAATGCATCTGGGTGTCTGAGAAGACCTACGCATGAATGGAAAACTGAGGTATGCTGAGGGCTCTATGACTCATGACCAACTAATCGATTAGTTGCTTACTGCCCATTTTTGATTTAAAATATTACTTAATAAGTCAAGATAATTCCATCCCATTTTTTTGGCAGCAAGCAGGGTAAGGCTATCTTGGTTTTTTCTATGTTGTCTTGATGGTCCTGTCATATTTGGCTTCATGTTTAAATCAAATAGAAAGTATTGACCTTTTTCGTTTGCTCTGCAATCTATTCTTATCGGCGCTTTAATATCAATTAATTCTGCAGCTTTGATACAATTTTCATATACTTCTAAAATTTCGACACTTTTTAATTCGTCATCATCCAAAACTAGGCTATTTTCCATTACTGCGATTAATCCATTGTAGGGTGCGATTCCATTATCGTGATTCATTCGTTTGACAGCAGGTAAGCACCAAGGTTTATCAAAATGTTTCGTTTCATTATCCAATTGATATTTTCCTTTTGGCATCACTGAAATTGTGATTTCTTGACCGCTTAAGTAATACTCTATGTAGGCTGCACTTCCAAAATTATTTTCAGCAAATAATTCACCTATCTTTTCTTTAAATTCTATTTGATTCTCAATTTTAGTAACTCCTTGACTCCCTCTTCCTCTAATTGGCTTCAAAACGATTGGGAATTTTATTTCTAGTGATGAGTCAGAATAATTTTGTTTGGTAATTATTTGATTGTTGGGTATTGGAATTTTATTTTGCCTTAATAATTCGTTGGTATATGTTTTGTCGTCAAAGACGTCAACGGATTTTGGTGTCTGTCCAACCAATTCTATACCTCGGTCTAAGTATTTTTCTATTGGGTGATTTTCATACAATACCGTATTTAACCAAAAAATATTGGCTCCTTTTTCTAGCGCTTCTTCGATTCCTGCTTTTGTGTCTGGAAAAACCCAATCTTTATCTATGGTCAGAATTGGATTTTCAACAGGTGTCACTACCTCCATGCCTCCTTCGATTAGTTGAACTGCAATATCTGCTCCGCTATCAGAATAACCTCCAGGTTTCATGGGTTTTTGAATTCCATCTTTTATGGGTGGCAATTTGGCTTGAAAAAGTATAGCTATTTTATTCATTAAGTTTTTTATTTTCTAATGTGTAAGAGGATTTCGTTTGCTCGGACACTTAGATTGCGCTTTTATTTTGTCAACATGTAAATACGTTTATAACTCGATCACCCATTTATTATCCTCGCATCCTAAAAGTACATTTTGGCAAACTACATTCCAAATTCCATCTCCGATTTTAGCATCGCTTGAATGTCCTCAATCGACAACTAAGGGATATTTGATATTGTTGGCTGTAGTTGGTTAATAAATTTTGAAGGCTTATTCGTTCGTGATCAGTACTTTTTTTACCGTTGATTTTCCTCCAGCACCAATTCTCAAATAGTATAAGCCAGTTTCTTCAAATCTCAAATTGAGTTCATTCGGTAAAGTTTTAATTTTTTTTCCTAATTGATTTATTACTTCTATTTTTTCAATTTTGAAATTGGTATGAATGAAAACCTGATTATTTGTTTTGCTTGGATTTGGGTAGATAGTGAGTTCTGATTCGTTGAGAATTTGATTTGTATTATTTGTTAGGTGCGTTTCATCACAATCCCTTTCTAAATCAAAATCAACCAGCTCAATGTTATTTTGAAAACATCTGATAGGACCTGTATGTGGGTCACAAATATTGCCTTGCGGAAATAGATATGTAGTGCAACCAACACCCTCAATTATCTCAACTCCAAAATCAATTACTTGGATATGTTGAACGGTTCTTTGCGTTCCATTGATCATTCTGTTACTTGTCGAATCGATATTGACTTCAATAGAGAAATTAGGTCCAAAAATTTCAATAATGTAAGAATCACCAGCTATTAAATTAAAATCATATAGAACAGATTCTTCTCCACTATTTACATCGTATAGCATCCATTTTCTATTTGTTTCTCTAATGAGTGGTAAGAAATCTGGATTTGAAAATGAACAGCTCTTGTCTCCGTCGAGCATTAACCATGAAATTCCATTAATGATGGTGTCGCCGTTTATGAATAGCGAATTCGCTTCAACGATTCCGAAATTATTATAAGAATACGTCCAAGTAGTTGTGGAGTCAAGGGAAGGTTGAGATATTGATTGTAGCCAGAGTAAGCTCAAGGCAAATATTAAAAGTCGTTTCATGATTTAATTTTATATGCAGTAACATATCTAGCTCTCCTTCACTGAAATTATCTCAATTTTTTAATGATATCCATATCAGATTGAGTGATACTTGAATTGGGATTAAAATACGAATTGACGTCTTCAAATAAGATCGGGCCATCATTGACATTGAACACCAATCTAAAGTAATTAGGTGAATTAGGGTCCGACACCATTGAATCCATAATTTCAAAACATTGATCATAATTGATGCCATCCAATTCAAATTCATCCAATTGAGAGATGATAACTCTATCTATTTCATTTTGACTCAGCGATGTATATTTGATGTTTTGATTATCTTCTTCAATATTGAAAACTTGTATGCCCTGAATATTTTCTCCATTATTCCCAATGGAGAATCTATATGATTTTTCATTTAGACTAAATGCCTCAATATTTATCCTATCGGGATCAGATAATCGTCCCGCAGTTAAAATTAATCTTGGTGCAAATTTCCATGTATTCTGCAACGAAATTGAAAATGCCTCAATTTGTTCACACACATCTTGGCAATCTAAGAATGCCGAACAACTTACTGCATCATTAAAAATTGAGACATTTGAAAATCTTATTGTATCAAGAGATTCAGTTGTAATTATTGAATCACCAGCTTGGTCATATCTTTGACTAATTAATTCTCTTGTGTAGATTGTATCCTCAGATTGCTCATAATATTCAAACCAAACAGCACTTTCTGCTTCAACAAGTGATAGTGGTGGACCTGCAGCAGGGCAAGGATCTACACAATCACATACGCCACAAGAGCTTAACCAAATTGTGATGATATATAGGTTCAGGATTAATAACACAGGAAAGTTATTCGATGAATTTTTCATTTTGTAAAATTTAATTTCTCCTTACCAGTGAGATTATTAGGCTCATTATGGTTTGGCTTTTGACACTCGTTAATTCCTGTCATTTACTTTTTTATGAATCTAAAAATATTTGAGATTGTATCTATTCGGTATATGTCACGGCATTAAGTGATACGATACTATCTTGGGTATTTTGATCACCTATGTACAAATTAGAAGCTTCAGAATAGCCTACCGATCCTATTTGTGTAAACCGATTTGTCCGAAAAGTAACTCCATTAGTGATATCGAAAAACCTATTCTCCAAATTTAATCTACCATCGATGTAATAGTTGCCTACTAATTTATTATTGAGGTCATTAAAAAAGCATACTTGGTCAGAAGAAACAATTAGAGCAAATTCTTCATACGTTTGATAATTACAATTTCTAAGTTCTAAAAAAATCAAATTATTGTGGGCAGTTGCATCGGATATAAAATCATCACCAAAATTTTTAATAGATAGAGTTTCACCTGTATTTCGGTCTATAAATTCTAACTGCTGTGCATGGAATAATACTAAATAATCTTCATGGAATAATACTTCTCTTAGATGCAAAGTAGTTTCTTTTGTCCATTCAACCTGACCATCAATATTCATTTTGGTAATAAGTCTTAAGGAGTCGGTGGAGCTATAATGTAGATAAATGGATACAAGGTCGTTTTGCTTTTCTAAGAAGACGTTTCTTTTAAACCAAAATGACAAGTTTGTGTTCTGTGATGGTACTACTTTGGGTAGAGTATCTTTTGATTCTAAATTGTACTCGACTATTCTGAATGGATTTTCTGCAGTATAGTAAGCTAGTCCATTATTTATTATTCCCAGAAATCTATATGTCGGATAATTTTCTAACTCGTACTCAACTTCTAAGTTGTCTGGTGAAATCAATAAGTTATTAAAATGAATCCAATCATCTATAAAAAACTTGTTATTTCTAGGGGTTATTATTTTGTCTATTGGGATAGAAGCCAGTTCTTTTCCATCTTCAATATCTACCTTTATGAAACGGTATATACTATCTTGATCTAATGCATAATAGTAGTAATATTCATCTCTCACTCCTCCATAAAAGATTTCTTTTAAATTTGGTAGCGTATCAGTCCAAATAATCTCTTCGGTAATACTAGTATTCTCAATGAGAGGGATTCTTTCGAGACAACTAGATGTAAATACAGTTAAAAAAATAGAAGCAATGAATACATGGAAGTTTTTCATATTTGAATTTGCGTATAAATTGACGATATGTATTTAACGTATGAAATATCAAGTTGGTTGGTTCTATGTATTATTCAACCTAAATTATTTCTTAGATGTTTGATGTTATGGAGTAGGGGGTATCTCCGATCAAAAACCAACAAGCTATTCGATGATTGAATAAGACTTTAAAAATATATTATGATAAGTTAATTGCGATATAAAAGACCCGCACATAGGGTGTCACAAGGGCTTGGTTAAGCTACTTGGTTTTACTTTTAGGAAGGAGGAGTGTTGTAGTTTATGCTGAAATGTAGATGGTGTTTATCACCACTGATCAAATACTGAAAAGTCCAATTTCTTATTTAATAGAATGATGTATGTAAGGCTCGAGCTTAGGATTTCATTAGTCTTCTATGGCTTCCAGTCGATTACTCGATTACTTATTGTCATTTTAGAAGCTCGGCATTTCTTCTACTACCTTGAATTCTGGTATTTCAAAAATAGTGCTATCTAATTCTTGTGATTTGAATTCTATCATATCAATAATTAATAAACCTGGAATTTCTGATCTAATGGGAAGTGTTTTAATTTTGTTGATTGTCTTTCTCCCAAATAGGGTGCCTTTGTAAGTGTCTTCCTCTATGTGTATCAAATTTGAGTTGTACCAAATTAAAACATGGCCTATGGTCATATTTACTCGGATAGCTTTACAGTCGATTTTGTTTATTGTTGCAATGGTGTCTAATTCTATTATCTCTTTAATTTTTATAAAAGATTCTTTGTTGTAGTCTTGTACTGTGACAGTATCAGATTCTAATTGCCACGCATAATGTAGGCTGTCTTTAGCGTTGTAAATTTGCTTTCCAATTGCTAAACCTGAATTAATTTCGGCGGCAAATTGACCACTTTTGTAGTAGTTTTTTTGCAGAACAAAACCTTGTTCACCAGTTATTTCTTTCAACTTCAATTTCCATTCTTCATCCGATATCTTGTCAGGTTTTGGTGTTATAAATTTGTATGTAACATATCCTTCAAAGGAATTTGTTTCTTGTTTGTTGTCCTTTGTGTTTTTAGTAATTGAACAGCCAAAAAGAACTAGGAAAATCAAATAATATTTTGGGTTCATAATTATAAGGTTGAGTAAGATTTTCGTTCTTAATTATTTGTGTCAGGATTATAGGTGATATTTTTAAGCCAACAGCTCCACTTAAATAGTCATTGATTCACCAATAATACACGATTTTGGCAAAAGTTCACCTTATGCTTACAAGGTACCTATTTTATATCTCCTTTTAAAAATAGGTGATTAAAGCATTGATTAGAACGCAAAAGTCTTGGTAGCGATATTATGGCCTTGATTGTAGGAGGAAGGAGATGATAGGCATGGTCAATGATTCATGAAAATCAAAGTCAAATTCTCACTTCAAATCGTTTTGTAATATTTAATGCATTTATTTACAACCAAAGTAAATGTTGTTTTCGTTATGATAAGGAAGGATAGATTTATTAGAATCAAAATTGATTAAGCTGGAAAAAGTATCAAGAGTTTTCTTTGTAACAATAAGCATGTTGTTTTCAACAATGAGCACTGGATTAGGACAAGTTCAAAATGCACAGATTGAAAAAATCCGATATTCTGAAATAAATCTAGGTCTTGCAAAGACATATGATTTGGTTGATTATGGTTTAGGCTTGTCGTATTTGAGAGGAGAAACTTACATTTTTAAAAACAACTTTATTTTTGAATGGGAAATAGGTATGGCTTTACCAACCCTTGCAACTGGGAAATTAGGGTTTGGTCTCCGAATCAATAAAATAAACTATACTATTGGTATTAGACCTTATCCATCTACAACATACTTTCAGGTAGGATTTCCAGGATCAAAAAATAGAATTCTGTTGATATCATTTGAGTATAATCCTAGGAAAGAATTTACAAATTTTTCAGGATTGTCCAATGGGAACATTAATATTGGTTATCGGTTTTCTCGAGAGTAGACTTGAAGGCGATTTTGATTACTAATGCGTTAATAAGGAAATAGATTTTAGGAATTTAAGCTCTAGTTGTACTATAATTATATAATACGATTATAAATGTCACATGCTAAAAGCCAATTTCCAAAACACCTATTCTTGTAATGTCACATTCCGGGGGAAGACCTATTTGATCCCGATAATCGTAGATCAAATTATATTTTTTAGGCCCTTTTATTAAATTTATAACACCTCTTATTTCAGGAACAGCCAATTCTTCGTATCCAATTAATTCACCAACATTGTTTATGTCAATCTGAAAACAATTTCCATTCGATATTGTCGAAAAAATTCTTAGTGTACTATCATTATGCCTGAAACCTAAAATTCCAAACTGACCAGGAAGAGAAGAATATTGATGTTCAATCTCGTAATTGTTTTTCCATTTAACTTCTAGGTTCTCCTTAAGAAGAACTGCAAAAACATCACCGCTTAAAAAATTACCAATCAGAAAAATCTCCCCAGATTCTAAATAAGTGGCAGTACTGATTTTTGCATTTTCAAAAATAAACTCCTTTGATAATAATTCATTTCCATCTTTATCAAGTTTTACGATGGTTGTAATTTGAGGATCTAACCATATGTGGCTATTATAAACTACTATTAATTCTGAGTTAGAAGTAAAAATTATGTCATCAATCAATTGACCTTCATTTTCACTGATTAAATGACTCCATATCTTATTTCCAAATAGGTCTGCACAAAATATTTCGATACTTAATCCATCATTAGAAGTATTGGCAAAATAAAGTAAATCATTAAGCCCCATGACCATTTTTATATTTCCATTGTTTGAAAAGCCAGAAAAGGTGCCGATTCCTTTGCTGTTTCCAGACGCATCAAAACTTCTAGTTATTAAGTCATCTTTTTTTTCCCGACATAAATTAAATCGGATGAATTATTATAATCTATTGCAATGGGAATTTCTTCAATAAAATTTTTACTCCATAATATTTCCATTGAATTATTATAAAAGTGAATTCTTGAATCAATTGGCTGACAAAAACATGATGATCCTGTTGAGGAGCAATTGGTGGTATCTATAATTTCTTGATAAACGACACCAAAATTTCCTTCTGATGAAACATCAAAATAATTTGAATCAACAATTTTTCCTAAAATGTTATCTTGATAAATTGAATGATTTTCGGCGGTCGATTTACTACAAGATTTTATTATTAATATCCCAAATAGTAGAATTGTTAGTAAGTTGTAAAATTTGATTTTTTTCACTATTTGATATTTAAAAGGGTCATAGAGATTTCTATTTTACAATTGATTGGTTGAAATAAAAGCTTTACACGCATTCCCTAAAAGTTAATCACGGAATACCCGTTAAACCTAGACTATTATTAAGAATTTATTAATGCCTTTACAAAATACATATTTCATTCCTACTTAATAGATACATTCAAAATCCCCTCTCAATTCTTTCACCCCATGAATTTCATCTAGCGGTTTTCCCCCATTTTTACCTTACTCACCCAAAACCACATGAAGATGTGATAAAAACTCTCATCGAGCCAACCTATTTTTGCAGTATTATTTTTAGTAACCCCTAAAAAATCATACAATGAGAACATTTACTTGCTCTTTGATTACTCTATTTTTATTAATCAGTACATTCGGTACAGCACAACTCACAGAATATGAAGGTGATATTTGTGGTAGTAATGAAGATGTAACTCAATTCTGTCCCAACCTTCAACTCTTTGACATCAGTGTCAGTGGTGAAGGTGTTCTTGGTGAAAATAACCGAGGAATCTTAGAGGTATTTGTTGATCTTGATCAGATAGGTGGTTGGGATGGCGAGATGTATTTAATCTCTCCCGATGGCGATGAGTACCTATTGGCAAATTTCTTTTCTTTTCCAGGCTATACTGGTCCATCTTCTGGAGAAATTCTGGATGTTAGTTTTGGTAATTGTGCATCCTACCCGGATACCAATACGGGTGGAAATCCATCTGGTGAAATCTTTTTCCCTATGGAAAGCTTTGCGGAATTAAATAGCAGTGGTGGCTCTGCAGATGGTACTTGGTCTATCGGCATTTGCCAGAACTTTACCAAAGACTCAGGTCTTATAACTGTTTATTGCGTATCCGTATCCTTTGGCGCTATTTGCCCAGAGATTGAAGAAGCAATTACTACGCCTGCAGATTGTGGACAAACCAATGGTTCAGTAGAGTTTGTTTCGGGAGGGACAGGCTATTGTGGAGGAAGCTTGGTATATTCTTTAGATGGTATTGATTTTGAATCTACCACTACTTTTTCTGATTTACCGGCAGGCTCATATACGGGATATATTGCTTATTTGGCTTTTTCAAATTTGACGGAAGTAGAACAAGAAGAAATGAAGGATAAAGGATCTATCAATAAAGCTTTACTCCCAGGAGATTGTATAACAGATTTTGAATTTACGATTGAAGAAGCACTGGATGTAACTCCACCTAGCATCGACAATTGCCCTGTAAACCAAACAGTAATTTTAGATGAAAGTTGCTTTATGGAATTCTTCATAACCGATCCTAGCATCATTGACGATTGTGGGGTTGATTTTGATAATTCTGGCGCAACGATCACCACACCCAATGGCGATGTTTCATCGGCAGGTGTTAGTCCAGGTAACACTTTTCCGTACACTTGGAATGCTCCTGGTAACTATATCTTTGATTGGTTTGTGACTGACTTTGAAGGCAATCAAAGTACTTGCCAGACGGTAGTAACCATTCTGGATGAAACGCCACCATTTTGGGAAAACAACGAAGTAGTTGTTGATATTGAATGTGGTGTTGATGATGTTATGGCAACAGTCGATCAATATTTTGGAGAATTGCTTGCCTTTGATGCATGTGGTGGACTTGTTACTTTTTCTGCTCCCATCAATGTAGTAACACCGCAATGCGGAGGTTCTGAGTGGAGTGATTGGTTCTATACAATAACAGATGAATCAGGCAATGTCAATACAATACAAGGAGAGATTCTTATCAATGTAAATGACAATTTACCTCCTACATTGACCGGCGTGCCTTCAGCTGATGTTACCATAAGTTGTGGAGATGATTTTCCAGCCATTCCTGAAGTGGGAGTGGATGTGTTTGCTGATGATCTATGTGCAGGTGACATATCGAGTTTGATCACTGTTTCATCTTCAATCTCACTGGGCGATTGTTTGATTGGTGAACCCATTGAAATTCATAGCTATTCTTATTCAGTTGATGATGGTTGCGGAAATGTTGCCATCGAATCGTTTTCTGTTTTAATATTCAACGATCAACAACCTGTTTGGGATGCGCCTTATTCGGCCACTGATCCTATTGATATAACTTTAGAATGTGGAGTAGATGATTTGCCTGGAGCTATTGCTGCCAATACCCCTACCGCTCAGGGTTGCAATGGTCCTACGGATATATCAATCTCAGCATTACAAGAAATCGATCCTTGTCCTGCACCATCCAATGCTGAAGATTTGTTCTATACCTATCAAGCAACAGATGAGTGCAACAATCAAAATTTCACCAATGTATTTATCCATTATCTAGATACGCAAGCACCAATATTGAATGGAATTCCGGCAGATGTTACTGTCAATTGTAATGAAAGCTTGCCAGTATTTCCTGACGTGACGGCCATGGATGTGTGTGAAGGTGATGTAACTTCTTTGATAGAATACAATTTTGAAATAACTGCATCTTCATGTGATTTTCAGCAAAATTCTTTTGTTGAATTACATACGTGGACGGCGTTCGATTTGTGTGGCAACAATATATCGGCCTTGTGGACCGTCACCGTTTTCAACGATGAAGAAGTAGACCTAGGAGAAGATCTTGTTGCATGTACTGGTGAAGTCGTTACACTGAGTTCGAGTGGACTGTCTGGTGAATATGCATGGTCAACAGGGGAGACAACGGCTACCATCGATGTAGATCAAGCAGGTGAATATTTTGTTACTGTTACTGGCTTGAGTGGATGCTGCAGCGTGGATAATGTGACTGTTGGTTTTGAAGATTTTCCGATGGCTACTGCGACTGGAGGTGTCCTGGATTGCAGCGGAACCGACATTCAGATTTTTGGTAATTCTTCAGTGGCAAATGTTACGTATTCTTGGACAGGTCCAGGTGGATTTACTTCTAGCGAACAAAATCCAATGGTCAGTCAAGCAGGTACATACAACTTGACCATATTTACATCTGCGGGTTGCGACGACTCTATTGATGCAATCGTCGAGGCAGATACCGATGCTCCAGATATAACAACAGCAGGTGGAACGATTGATTGCAACAATAGTATGGTTACGATCATGGGTTCTTCTACGACCTCGGGAGTAAGCTACGCGTGGACTGGTCCCAATGGTTTTACTTCCGATATGCCAAGTCCAGATGTGACGGTAGCTGGTGAATATAATTTGGTCATTACTGCGCCGAATGGGTGTGTTGCAGATGGGGTAGCCATCGTTGTTGATGATCTTGTGGTTCCTACCGCAAGTACAACAGGCGGTACCATCAATTGTGACAATAGTTCTGTCACTTTGGTTACAACAAGTTCTGACGCTTCCGCAAATTTTTCCTGGTCGGGGCCAAATGGATTTTCTTCCAATGAACAAAATCCTGCAGTGGACAATCCAGGAACATACAACCTTATCGTTAGCTCGTCAAATGGGTGCACGAATATGGCTGTAGCAACAGTAAATATGGATACAAGCATTCCTGATTTGAACGCGACTGGTGGAACCATCAGTTGTGCTTCTTCTACAGCACAATTGACTGCAGTGTCCAACACGGCAGGCGTGAGCTATCTATGGTCGGGGCCAAATGGCTTTACCAACAACACCGCCAATCCAGTGGTAGATGTTGCAGGAAATTACACCATCACGGTAGAAGCGACCAATGGCTGTGACTCCACGCTAACAGTAGTGGTCAATCAAGACATTGCCAACCCGATAGCCAGTGTTCCAAACAATGTAATCACCTGTGCACAACCAACGGTAACCTTAATGCCAACAGCTTCTGATGGAGTTACTTTCGCATGGACTGGTCCTGGTGGTTTTACATCAAGTGAGGAGAATCCTGTCGTAAATATGGCTGGTATGTATAGCTTGGTAGTCACTTCCGCAAATGGTTGTACTGCAACCGCAAGTTCAACCATCACACAAGACAATACACCTCCTTCAATAACAGCATCAAATAATTTGGTTTTAAATTGTGCAAACCCAACGGCACAAATAATTGTGACAACGACCAATTCAGCCTTGACATATGTATGGACTGGTCCTGGTGGATTTACTTCCATGGAACAAAGTCCCACAGTCTCAACAGCAGGAATGTATACGGTAGTCGCAACTGCAGCCAATGGTTGTAGTACCATGGCTAGCTCGAATATTACAGAAGATACAGCGTTGCCAAATGCATCTGCATTGGGTGGCGAGCTGAATTGTGGAGCCAATACAGTTGCGCTTTCAGGATCTTCAACGACTCCAGGTGTGAGTTATGGTTGGGTAGGTCCTAACTCATTTAGCTCTACAGCACAGAACCCATCTGTGGGTTCGCCAGGAACATATACCTTGACAGTGACGGCAGCCAATGGTTGTACAGCGACAGCAACGGCTGAAGTAAATGCCGCCTCTGATTTGCCAAACATTTCGGCTTCAGGAGGAGAGATGAATTGTATCATTTTTGAAGTACAATTGATGGGTAATTCTACAACGGCAGGTGCTTCTTTTACATGGACTGGTCCTGGCGGTTTTACTACCACAGATCAAAATCCAGTAGTGACTGAACCGGGTGAATACACCTTTATCGTAATAGGACCGAATGATTGTATTTCAGAGACGGATGTTATGGTGACAATGGATAACTCTCAACCAGCTGTTGCAGCGATTGGGACACAATTAAGTTGTAATCAATCTTCTGGCACACTGACAAGTAGCAGCAGTACTGCCAACGTTACTTTCCAATGGACAGGTCCTAATGGATTTTCTTCAACAGAACAAAATCCAGCAGTCACCTTGCCTGGGGAATACTTCCTCGTTGTAACTGGCGAAAATGGATGTTCAGCAGAAACTTCTGTTCAGGTGACAGTGGATGAAGAATTACCGGTTGCCTCACTGGACCTTCCAGAGATCGACTGCGACAACAATGAGATATTTTTAAGCATAGCCACTTCAGAGATGTACACATACAATTGGACCTTTGAAGGAAACACGATTTCTTCAGCACAAGAAATCAGTATTTCTCAAGCAGGTACCTATACCGTAGATGTGATTGCGACAAATGGTTGTTCGGTGAGATTTGAATATGTCTTGGAAGAAGACCTTGTTGATCTTTTGGCTGAGATAGAAACAGTCGATGCTACATCAACTGAAAATGGATCTGCTACTTTGGAGGTGTTGAATTATGATAATATCACCAGCATTGTATGGGACAATGGCGAGGTAGGCGCTTCCGCAAATGATCTTACTGCTGGTACGCACACAGTAATCGTGACTACGAATTTTGGATGTGAATTTATTTTTGAATTTGATATCAATATGAGTACAGCGATCGATGAAATTGATTTTATTCAATCTTTCAATGTATATCCTACAGTGAGCAGTGATTTTGTCAATCTTGAAATTGAATTTGAAAGAATGACCAATCCAGAAATATATCTCTACTCAACGCAAGGTGAGTTGATTCAAAAGATCAATGTCAGAGCAAGTAGAGTGGTCAATGAAAGAATAGACCTACAAGCACTTAGTGCAGGTGTCTATATCCTTTCAGTAAGAGCAGAAGGAAAAATCAAGACGAATAGAATTGTGAAAATGTAAGTAATCAAAGGAAAGCCCCGTAAAATGCATGCATGAATGGGGCTTTCCTTGATTCTTAGGCCAAAACCACATGTTCATGTGATGTAGAAGGTGTAATTAACAGTTAATTTTGCAGTACCCGCAAAACTCCAATTTGAAAAAATGAAAAAATTCTCGGCCTTTTTCTTTTTCGTATTAATTCTCACCTCAGTCAATGCTCAAGACTTGGAGCAGTTTGATAAAACGCCTATTTCTATTTCTGGAAATGTGGCGATTGGTTCTTCATTTTATCATGCAGAAGGAAGAGACAATCGAAGAAGTCCTTTTTCATACTTTATTTCTGCAAATCCAACCTTTACGCTGTATGGTTTTGATATTCCGGTAAGTTTGGTATACCGTGACCAACAAGGAAGTATATCCAATCCATTCAATCGGGTAAGCATCAATCCTCGATACAAATGGGTCTCATTGCATGCAGGAAGCATCACCATGAACCTAAGCCCTTACACCTTGTCTGGGCAGATCATCAAAGGAGGTGGTGTAGAGTTAACCCCTGGTAAATTTCGTTTTTCGGCCATTGGTGGAACAATGGAAAATCCATTGGCGCAGTTGGACACCATTGTAGTAGGCGCTGAGATTTTGCCTAGCTTTAGGCGAACCGCTTTTGGAGGCAAAATTGGAGTTGGTGGCAGTAGAAATTATGTGGACCTTATTGTCTTTAAAGCAAAGGACGACATCAATAGTCTTGACCCAAGTCTCATTGATCCACGCGTAACCAAACCTGAAGAAAATTTGGTGGCAGGGACTTCTTTTAAAATCAGTCCTGCCAAGTGGGTTTCACTCAAGGTAAATGCCAGCGCAAGTGCCCACACAGCCAATCAAACCTCAGGACAATTTTTGGAAAGTGAAGACCTTCAACGGATAAGAGAAGATTATGGAAATGCCTTGACCGTCAACTTGTCGACCAAACTTCAATTTGCAGGAGATGCAAGCTTGGATTTTAAGTTTAAAAATTTTGGTTTTGGTGGAGAATACAAACGGGTAGATCCATTCTACAATAGTCTTGGAACATTTTACTTTCAAGAAGACTACGAAAATATGTTGGTCAAAGTCAACTTCAGATTGTTGAAAAACAAATTGAGATTTACCGGAAGGGGAGGACTACAAAGAAACAATCTCAACAACCTAAGATCAATTACCAATTCGAGACAAATTTTTAATGCTACAGCCTCATTTACGCCAAGTAGAAATTTCCAACTTACAGGAAGGTACTCCAACTTTCAAACAGAAAGAACTCCAGGTCTGGTTGCTGTGAATGACACACTGAGATATGCAAGGGCAACGGCACTTTATGGAGTTACACCTAGATTTTCATTCGGATCAGACGACAAGCGATCTACGATTACTTTAAGTGCCAACTATCAAAATCTGGAGGACATTCTTCAAGACGAAGATACTGGTAACGGAATTGAAAACTACAACGGAAACCTGAGTTATAGCCTCAATATGAAGCCTAGCCAATCAAGCATCACCCTCAGTCTACTTGCCAATCAAAACTTAATCAAGGACAATGAACGACAGAGGTTGGGAGCGAATCTAAGGTTCTCGAAAAAATTACTTGATAAAAAACTTACGCTTAGCATTGCTGCAGGAGCATTCCAGAATTATCTGAATGCAGTGGATGAAGGGCAGTCGATCACAGGTCGATTTGGAATTAGATACAAAATTAGTAAGACCATAAACTTGTCAAGTAACATCAATTACTTGAATCGGATGGGTGTAATAAATTATCAAGAATACAGAGCCAATGTAAGGCTGTCATATGCCTTGCCAACCAAAAGTATAGGAGGGTCGAAAGAAGTGGAAAATAAAAAAAATAAGAAAAATAAATCCTAGTATTTATGAAACCCCAGATCATAATTCTCACCATCGTTTTAGGCTTGCTTTCTTTCTGCAAAGTACAAGCTCAAGATTTTTATATTGAATCGAATTTGTTGTTGGCTCCTCCTTATCCGAGCAACTTGGACGCCTATATCGATTATCTCGAAGAAGGAATCATAGAAGTGACCAACTTAAACAATACACCAGAAGAAGTTTTCTTCAGTGTTCGATTTGAAGAAACTTCGGGACTAATTTCTGTGAATACCAATGGGATTCTTGGTGAATCCATAGTCCTTCAGCCAGGAGTTAATATTTTTACTCCAGCGGATATTGAAACGGTTTTTGGGGGATTGACAGAGGAAAATTTGGTCGTCAATGGGCTATCTCAAGCTGAACAAAATGCCATCTTGCTCAACCGACAAATGCCGGAAGGGAATTATAGGATTTGTATTTCTGCTTTTGATGAGTTTGGGACTGCGATCAGCGATCCTTCACAGGGATGTTTTGATTTCGAAATATTTTTTGCCGAAAGGCCGATCATCAACTCACCCATCGAAGGCGAAATGGTAGATACACTTGGATTTCTTTTTGTCAATTGGGATCACATTGTCAACAGCCCTCAAATTGCAAGTCGACTAGAGTACACGCTGAAGCTGATCGATGTTACAGAAGAAGCAATCAACAATATTGAATTGTCTATGCTTGATCCTGCAGTGCCCACCATTTATGAAGAAGAATTGGGTAATACTTTCTCTGCCAATTTACTAGATGATGTTGACGTGATATTGGAGGCTGGACATCAATACGCTGCTCGGGTGACAGCAAGTGATCCAGATGAAAGTCTAGGATTTCAATATGGGGGACATAGCGAGATTGTGCTATTCACTTATGGGGAAGAAAATGTGGAAGTATTCGGTGACCTATTGCCTTCACCTGAGATAACGAGCCCAGAAGATGAAGATCAACTTGAGTTGGATGATCCTGCTCTTGTGGCATTTGAAGTTGAATGGGAGCACGACACTGATAATGTAAAAGGAAATTTGAGTTATTCTGCTAGATTGCTTGATCTTACCGATAGAGATATTGATTCAGTCACAGCGGAGATAATGCTCAGTGATACAACTGAGTTTATCTGGGAAGAAGATGATTTTCAAAGGATCATACAATTTGAGTTTGAAGAGGATGAATTGGAGTTGGTCAGTGGTAATGATTATGCCATCATGATTTCAGTGGAAAGTGATGACCCAGACGATGTCTTTGAAAATGAGGGACATAGTGAGATTGTCAGTTTTGTGCCTGGTGAATCAGTAGAAGGCTATACAATGCCAGAAATCACATCACCTGTTGCTGAATCTTATTTACCAAAAAATGAAATTCCTCTGACTTGGACCCATGAGGTGAATGATCCTGATCTTGTCGGAACCATGAGTTACACCTTGAAGATCATTGATCTGACAGAGGAAAAAATTCCTAATCCGAGCATCGAACATTTCGAAGATGAGAAAGTAGACAAATTATGGGATGAGGCGATTGTAGAAAAAGAAAAATTACTTAAGCCAATCGGGGCACAAACGCTGAAGCTTTATAGCAAGTACGCCATAGCCATCTTTGTAGAGAGTTCCAATGAGTTTTTTGAAATGCCCAATGATGGGTATAGCAATATTGTCACATTCACGCATGGTGTAGAGCCTGCTGACCCAGACGGATGTACAGGTGGTGATTGCGAATCAAGCCTACCTGCTGACCTTATTTCCGTTGCGATTAAAAAAGTTGGGCTGAAAAATAAGGTGTTCAAAATGGGGGATATGGATATGAAATTGGATGAGATAAAGGGGTCGGAAACAGATGGTTATTCTGGTGAAGGAGATATTAAAATTGGGTTCATTGCCGCCGGAGTAAGAGTCAAAGTCAAATTTGAAAATCTGAAAGTGAATGCAGCAGGACAAGTCATTGCCGGGACAGCCAATGCGATGTACGACGATGCTTTTGACAATGTGGATAAATTGGTTTCAGTCGGAGCAAGCACCATGCTGGATATCGATTTTAATGCTGCAAAAGAGTTGGGCCCAGCAATGAGAACTGCCGACAAACTGGTATCAGTCTTGAGTGGTGGACTACCGATAAGTTTGCCTTTTGGTTATGACAAAACAGAAGAAGATGAAACCACCATTGTGGGAATTACAAAAGTGACTTTCTCGCCTACAAAATCCGAAATGATGGCACTTTTTACCATGGAAAATCCAGACTGGGGTAAATATGTGCCGAGCTTTGGAGCAGATAATATTTGTTTTAAAAATGAAGGATTTGCAGAACAGGTTAGGCTGTATTTGTCAAAAGATTATATAATTGGTGAAGGCGATGGGGATTTGATTTTAAAGAAAACGGACTTGAGTAATCCAGAATCTTTGGGGACCTATGTCGAGCTAAATTGTACAGGATTTAAAAAAGCACAAATCACTGCAGATATTCCTATTGATAGAGAAGTTTTGACTCCTGTTGACGATACGGGGTTGGTCATCGAGGACCTCAATACGAGGGTGATGATTACCATCTCTGGCACAATAGAAAGACAATCAAATTGGATGATGGCTGCAAGTGCCACTCCGTTTGAGATTCCTGGTTTGGATGGTTTTAGCGTAACTCTAAAAAATGGATTTTATGATTCATCAGACAGAAGCAATCCACCAAACTTTGCATTGCCAGATGGCTATACTCCTGAAGAAAATCGTGAACATTGGAAAGGGGTTTGGTTTGAAGAAATATCAATCACAGCACCGCGTGACTGGGGTGGAGGATCAGAAGATGCATCTACCAAAATTGCCATGAAAAACTTTGTCAAAGACAAAGCCGGTGTCAGTATCACAGGAGAAGCATCAAATATTCTGAGTATTGAAAAAGGCTCATACGAAGGATTTGCGATCTCCATGGATCTATTGAAAATAGACATCCTAAGAAGTCAATTTAAGAGTGTTTCCCTCAAAGGAAGAATGGGCTTACCAATCCTTCCAGAAGATAAGTTTTTAAACTACAAAGGACTTGTCGACTATGGAGATAAAATTGACGCACAACAAAATGCAGGCAACAATCAAAGTGTAGCCAACAACCAAAATAACAATAATTCGAGTAAGGCATCCATGGTGTTTACTGTGGATGTAGGTGAAGAATCGTTCTATATTCCAAGTGTGCGATCCAACCTTACCTTTGATGAAACATCTCAAATTATCATCAAAAATGATAGCAAAGAAAAAGGGATTAAAGCCTTAATTGAAGGTTCGTTGGCCATTGGAGATACCGATGGAGGACCGGATTTGGAACCAGATGAATCTGTTTTCCGATTCCCTGCACTGAAGTTCACAGGCATGTCTCTTAGCACGATAAGGCCTGTTGGCACAAATCAAAATGCAACCAATAATAATAAAAACAAAAAAGGAAACAACTTGAAGTTAACACCTCCAACGTTTGAGTTTTCTGTATTGACTCCGGCGCCAGAGAAAGAAGAAGAGACTACCGAAACACCAGAAGCAAAGGATGAAAAGGAAGAGCCAAAAGTAAATGGTTTTAGCATGGGGCTGACTGAGGTAAGCATGAGCTTTGGTGAAGATGGTGGTGTAGAGGAAAAAGAGGCTACAGATGGCATGGCTATGAATTTAAAAGTGGCAGGTGAACTTGCCATTGTCAGAGGTGCCAACAATAAAAAAGCAGGAGCTGCTGGAAAGAAAACAAAGAAGGGAGGATTTGAATTGTCTGCCGAAGGGTCGGTTACCATCGTTTCAAGAGTCAATAAAAAAGATGGGAAATTTACTTTTGACTATGAGAGAGTATCTTCTGCAAGTTTTGCAGTGGATTCCAAAATGGGACCTATTGGAGTAAAAGGATCGGTTGAGATTTATAATGGTGACGAAGAATTTGGAAAAGGAGTTGTAGGCGATGTTGCGATCGAAGCACCGATGCTGAATGTGGGAGTGGAAGCAAGATTTGGAAACAAGACAATCTCAGATCTAGAATCATTTAATTACTTCTATCTCTTTGGAAAACTAGACATAGTAGCTGGTATCCCAATTCCTCAAACTCCAATCAAACTGCATAGATTTTTGGGAGGAGCCTATTCTAATATGGCCATCAGACCTGGATCAGAATTGGCAGAAACGGCGAAAGAAAAATACACCCCTGACAGTGGAATTGCTTTTGGATTTAGAGCGGGTCTTGGGTTTTCTGTAGCGTCACCAAGTGCGGTGTTTGCTAATATGGCATTTGAATTATCTATAACAGATGATGGAGGGATCAATCAGATCACACTAGATGGTCAACTGGATATGATGCAGGAAGATCCTTTTGGTGATCTTTCAGGATCGGACTTTGAAGGAGTGCGGTTGAAGTCGACGGTGAGTGTTTTGCCGCCGCGGGCTGGAGAACCAGGCAGAGAGAATTTGAAAATAACCGGAGGATTTTTGGCGAAAGCCAACCTTGCAGAAGGAACCATCGTGGGAGCCCAAGCAGGTACTGAATTATACCAAGTGGTTGAAGGAAATGTAGAAATCGATGGAGAGGGCTTTGAGCTAACGCTAGGTACCTATAGTAACCCAGGAGTGGTGCGTGCGAAATTGGGAGATGAAGCAGGATTGGATGCGACCTTTTATTTGCAGGCCTCTTATGGCAAGCCCACCAATTTTGAAGAAGCACCAGTGCCTGAATTTATCCAAAGATTGTTAAATCAAGGCCAGGGTGTTGATCAAGAGGATTTTGAATCATTGGGTGGCGATCCCACAGCCAAAGCGGCCAATACACATGAGAGTACTGGCTTGAGTATGGTGGCTGGTTTTAATCTTACGATGGGCGCTGATATTGAGTACTCTATTTTATATGCACATTTTAAAGCCATGTTGGGTTTTGACCTTAGTTTGAAAACAAACAAAAATGTAGTTTGTAGCAACCTAGGAGGAACAGCAAAGGGGATGGGTGCAGATGGATATTACGCCCAAGGTCAAGTGTATGCCGGTTTAGAAGGAGGTGTAGGATTGAATGTCGATGTATTTGGTTACAAAGGAGAAATTGAATTGGCTTATGTATATGCGGCCATGTTGTTGAATGGTGGTTTTGCCAATCCAAGTTGGGTGAGAGGACAGGCAGCGATGGGGTATAGTGTACTTGGTGGATTGGTGAGTGGTAAAACATATTTTGATATTCAGGTAGGAGAAAAATGTGAAGAATATGTTGCCGACCCTTTTGCAGGAGTAAAATTCATAGAGGGTATTGATCCAGATGCAGGGAAGCAAGGTGTATCTCCATTTGTCAAACCAATCGTTTCTTTTGAAAATAAAATTGGTCGATATGAATTTAAAGATGGTCATGGGGTTATGCAGTATTTTGATGTACGTCTAGAAGAATTTAAAATTGATGGACAATACTTTACGAAGCACGAAAGTGGAGATAAATTATCTGCGCATCTTGACGTAACAAAATTAGAGCCGTATACCAACTACACCATAAGAGCAAAAGTGAAAGTGTATAAGTGGACAGGAGCGACTTGGTTGCCTGCAGTCTCAAATAGCACAGGAAAAGAAGTAGTTGAAGAAGTGTCTCATACTTTTAAGACAGGAGCGATGCCAGATTATGTTCCTTGGAATAATGTGCAGGATATGTATCCGTTTAGAAATGAAGAGTTTTATATGATTGAGGAAAATCTAGATAATCAAGGTATTGTAAAGTTGGTAGGCGGACAAGCGGAACTGTTTGAAGATTTTACCCCATCTGGACAACAATGGCATTCCAAAGTGGTAGCTAGGGTGTGGAATAATACGTCACAATCTTGGATTCACAATACGGATGTAATTTATTATCCTGGGAGTAATGTCATCTTGTTTCAATTACCAAAAAATATCCTAAGCACTTCGACAAAGTACGCTGTACGCTTAAGTAGAGAGTGGTATTTAAATAATTCTTACGATGCAAGTGCAACAGATATTCAAGATCAAAATGTAGAAACAAGTACGGGAAATAGTTATTCTAAATATACTTATCGCAAAGAAGGTAAGAGTTATAAAAATGCTTCAAACAAAAGACCGGAGAATAAAACTTTGTTTGAGTATTGGTTCAATACTAGTAAGTATCGAAGTTTTGCCAAAAAAGCGCAAGGGGGTAATGCCTCAGCAAAACCGAAAAACAATTATACATATTTGGAATTTGAGATCAATAATTCAGAAGGATTTAGCGAACAAGAAATTGGATATAAGTACATTGCGGAAAGTAGATCATTGATGAAAAATACTGCTTTTGTGAGAGAAAAGCTAGTATATTTTAAAGGAGCTTATATGGTTTCCGCTTACGATTATGTTGCCGAAATTTATAAAAAATATGCGTATACAAGATTAAATATGCATGTTGTAGATAATTATAAATTTGAAAACGATAATTGGGAAAAAGGCTTTGATTTCTATAATGTCCCGAGTCGTAAATTGTATCATAATTCATCAAAAGATAATATCAGTTTCACTTCAACTGCCTATACGCTTTTTCCAATGGATGAGGATTTGAAAGAGTTGGATTTTATGATGTATCAGCTTTTGAGGGGTTCATTTAGCGATAAGTTTAGGAATGACGACGAAGACGGATATGAAAAAATTAGAAAAGCATGGTATGATGGACCATGGGATGCTTCTGCTGGGGGATGGTTTTCCAACACCGATTCGTTATCAGATAAGGACATTAGATATAGGGTTAATGGAATCTGGGATGTACTCCAAGAAGCATTTAGTAGTGAAACAGAATACCATACAGATTTTCTTTACTCAGTCCCTTATGTCACCAATGGGAAATATTATAATCGAACAACTTCTGGTACCTCAATAACTTTCAAAAAATAGCCATATGAAATATTTACTATCAACAATCGCTATCTTGATTTGTGCTATTGGCTTTGCTCAGCAAACAGAATTTGATACTTCCGTTTATGAAGTTCAACCCATTGAATTAAGAGATTCAATTGAGGTGGAGGACATTATGATGTTAACAAAATCTTCTGACTTAGGTATTGAACTACGGTGGGCACCCACCAATGTGAAGACATGGTATATGGGGATAGAGCATGGTTATACCTTGGAAAGAATGGTAGGCACATCCACAGAGTTTGTTACTGTTGGTAAAATCTATCCATGGTCAGAAGATTTGTGGCAGCCATATATGAATGACGATCATAAATATGTGGCAGCAGCTGCCATGTCTATTTTTGGTGAACAGGAAGTTTCTGGTTTTGTTCAAGCGGGTAATGATGCCCAGAATAGACTTGCCTTTAATTTGTTGGCTGCAGATCTAGACAAAAAAGCAGCAGAGGCTTCAGGCCTTTATTATGCTATCAATGACAAAACAGATGAAAGCTATGGTATTTATAGAGTATATACCTTTGATCCAGTAACGAATGAAAGTTCGGACACCGCGCAAGTGATCGGGGCATACCTTGGTAATCAAGAAATATTGCCACCCGAATTAACGCTGATCGAACAAGAAGGAGCCATCGAACTAGAATGGAAAGGTGGAGGAATACTGCGTTCTAATGAAAAATTGACCGCTTACCATATCGAAAAATCGACAGACGGAATTAATTTTTCAAGGATACTTGATGAACCATTTGTCAATGTAGAAACGGCACTTCAATTAGATACAGATTATACAAGCTACATTGATTCCGTGGATAACGGTATTAAATATTATTATCGTGTATTGGGGATCGATGCCTTTGCCGATGTCACCGAGCCAAGCAATATTGTTTCTGGAATGGGAATTGATAAAACAGCACCTGCTCTAGCAACAGAAATCAAAGCGGAAGAAGTGACTGATCAAAAAATAAGTTTGACCTGGAACTGGAGTGCTAATGAAACATCTCAGGATTTGGCTGGGTTCAATATATATAGATCTGAAACGGATGATGCTGGATACGAAAAGATAAATGATAACATACTACCCATTTCGAGTCGCTCTTATTTGGACGAAAGTCCCAACATCAACCGACTAAATTATTATTATGTAGAAACGGTAGATGTAAATGGAAATGTATCTTCTTCTACCTACACATTGGGCCACCTCGCCGATTTGATTCCTCCTCAACCACCCGTTGGATTGACAGGAGAGATCGATACGAATGGTATGGTATTGATCACCTGGGTTGCACCTGAAGACAAAGATGTGCTGGGCTATGAAGTGTTTTTCTCCAACAGCAAAGATTATGAATATATCAAGAAGGCCACTCAAATTATCGAGAATGAATTTTTTGTGGATTCTTTGACTCTAAAAACTTTGACCAAGGATATTTATTACAAAGTGGTGGCTGTTGATTACAATTATAACAGATCCGATCTTTCCGAGCCAATCAAGGTGCGAAGACCAGATATCATTCCTCCTGCTCCGTCTGTTTTTACGGATTATAAAGTGACAGAAGAGGGCATAGGTTTTTCTTGGGCAGCAAGCACCAGTGATGATGTTGTAAGTATTGTCTTACAGAAAAGACAGCGAGGAGGGACTTGGGAGTTGGTCACTGATTTTGATTCTTCGGTAGATTATTACTTGGACATGAATGTTGAAGAGGGGGTAGTTTACGAATATAATTTGATTACCACTGATGAAGGCAACAACATAACTGTTCCTGAAAAAACCTTGGTCTTGGAAGGATTGAAGTCGTTTTACATAGAGCAAGTAGAAAACATCAAGGTTTCCAAAAATGGAGATATGCTCGAGTTAAATTGGGATTATAATAATGTTCCTGAGCATACTTTTGTGGTATACAAAAAAGCAACCGATGGAGCCTTGTTGACCTACAAGGTTTTGGATGGGGAAAATAAGATGCTTGTCAATTACCAAAAAGACAAGGAGTATATCTTTGCGATTAAAGCCCGCGCAAAAGATGGTCGTGAATCAAAAATGTCTGAGTTGGTGAGTAGTAGGTAGGGTGGGTCTGTGTACTGCCCTTGCTTAATTTTCTTGTAAGGAAGAAGCTTTAAATTGAGTTGATATTGGGCAATTTTAAAGTAGGGGTGTTTTTTAATTTTGTTTAGATTTTGATTATTTTTTTGGTAACTCTTTGGCCAGAATTATTTTCAATTTTCAAAAAGTAAGTGCCTGGGTCATATTTTATCATTTCGATTTTTTCCACATTTTTAAAAGATGAAATTAGTTTTCCTTCAAGGCTATACAATTGTATGTTGGCGATTTTGGAAGCGTTTTCAATAAACAATTTATCAATTACAGGATTTGGAAATGTGTTGAATTGCTCCGAATCAATATCTTCAATTACGGATGTCAGTATGTTGCAATCTTCAAAATCTCCGATGCAATAATTGAATAAGTCAAAAGAATAATAAGAGCCAGCTATTAAGCATTCCCTTCCCTTAAATATGCCGATGCAAGTTCCAATTCCTTCTGTCATAATTGAATGTCCGTTGCCCTCAAGTATGAAATTTCTTCTTTCAAAACCAAATCTATTTGTTGTTTCGACTGCAGAAATGCTTGTTGGGTTTGGAAGCATACAGGTGTTGATTGTATCTCCTTGAGTTAAAGAGAAATCATAAAGCAAATGTTCAGTAAAACCATTTTGATCACTCCAGTCGCATTGACCATCAGGATCTAGAAAAGTCTCGAAGCCATATTGAACGCCACCAATCAATCCGCCATATATCTTTCTTTGTGGGACGTTATCTCTGATTAATCCAAGGAGTTTTTTTGATTGAACTGTGACTTTACCGTAGGTTGTATCGTAGTGATAAATTTTGCTGTATGTAGAGTTGTTAACTATTGTATCGCCTTCAATTCTTAAAACTATAATTTGACTAAGATGTGGATATTGATCAATAGATGCCATCTGCCAAGTTGCATTTTCTACTGCCATTGGTATATAGTTTTGGGCATTGGTAAAGAAAGTTTTGGCAAGCAGCAGGGATATTATAAATAGTTGTTTCATTGTGATTGATTTTCTTAAAGTTACCAATAATTGAATTTCACGCTTATATATTTTGCGACTTCATTAGATTTTATTGAAGCTTTGAAATGGTGAGGCGATTAATGCTGATTTATAGATGGTAATTTAATGGCGGTAGATTAGTTTGCTGCCCTAATTCAATACTTCATACTTACTTATCGCCTTCCACAGGTTCTATATATCCATTGTATTTATCTTTTGCAATGATGTCTGCAGGTCCTGCAAAAAACCACCGCTCCGGATTATCAGAAATGGGTTCACCTTGATCATTGAAACCTGTTGGGAAATCCTTTTCGATCCAGACATAATATCGTTGATGTCGATCAAAATTTATCTCCGATGTTCCTTGTCTTATCATCGTGACATGCCAGCCATGCATCCCTGATCCAACATCTGAGTATCGACCAATAATAATCCTATTGGGATCTTCGGCAGATTGCTTCAAGTAAGCATCGGGCTTGATGGTACTCACACTCATGGATGGTTCTTTTCTGTCTTGCTCCTTAAAATCGGTATGTGGTCCAGAGGTTTTCCAGTCACTATTTCTCACTCTTCTCAGATATAGCATTTCACCTAGGGAAGTGTCTTTTTCAATTGATAGAGAAGTAGAATAATTAAAATCCATCCGTTCTTCTAGTATCGGTTGAAGTTTAACTTTTTTGGGTGTTGTCACCAAATAGTATAATAGACCTGCAATACAGGCTAGTACGATGATGATGGTAGGAGCGACCTTGCTGATGATCATATTGGTGGTTTGGTATTTTATTGATACCTAAAAGTATGGTATTCTAGTAGGACTACCCGCACACCTCCCTCAATTTTTCCATCGTACGCTTTTCCTGCTCTGAAGATTCAATGAATATTTTAGAAGCTTCCTGCAGATTTTGTTGGTCTTATGTTATGGGTTTCTTGGTCATTGATCATCGCATGCAGGCTTACTTATTATTGATGTCTTTGATGATCATATTTATGTTATATGTTCTAAATTTGTAATTCTAAGTTAGTTTTTATTGATTTCTTGAAGATGGATGAATTATGATAGATTAGTGTAGAATCAACATTAATTAACTAGTCAATTCTTATTCTTCAAATTTCATTTTTTTCAAAAACAAAACTTATACCTGAAAGTAAATTGGCTATATATTTCCCTTTTCCGATACCTAAAGTTAGTATGTCTAAGTTAGAAAATATTTGAGGTCGTAGCAAGATATTGTGAAAAGCGATACCTGGGAATTTAAACTTCACTCCAGCAGCAATTCTTACCGGAAAAATTTCACTGTAAACGTTTGTAGTCTCAGTTGAACTACCTTCTCCCAAAAACGAACCTCCTGATCTGCCGCTAAATCCAATGGGAATATTGAAGCCCAATGACATGTTTGTGCTCAATTGAAATTTCTGATTTGAAAATTTTTCAATTTTTCGATCTAATAACAGTCCAATGGACAATACATTTGTTTCGAAGGATCGATGGCTAGATCCTATAAATGTTGAAAACGAACGGCTGTAGGTATATGAATTATAGTCTGCAAAAATCGATACATTTCTTTTTTCTTTCATCCAAATATCATATTCTAGCCCTATTCCATATTTGCCATCTGCTCTGATGTTTTGAAAGCGTGAGCTTTCGGTATGCAATAAACTGCTCTTCATTAAATTTATAGAAAAAGATTTTTTGGGATAAATCGCTTGTTGACAGAAACATCCAAAGGAGCAAAACATAAAAAGGAGGAAGTAGAGTAGGGTTTTTATCATAACGTTTTCACTAATTTACGTCGTAACGCAAAGTAAAAAGCAAATAGAAAGTATAGTCTGTTTCATGATGTTGGTTTTTTCAAATATACATTGCAATAATTCAAAGGCATGTGTTGATTGCGACTAGTGAAGATTTTTAAAACCTCAATTTGATGCTATTCCCAAATCAAATATTTGACGTAAGTCTAAGGAGTAATATAAAATGTAATTCAAAAAGATTGGATTCCTGTTGTGGATTGGCTACAATTATGCACCTTTCAATCGGACAAAAATATGCGGATGGTCAAACTTGAAAAATCTTACGTGCTAGGATTATTTTTGGTCAAAACCAATAATGAGAAGCCTCCTAATAATCTTACAGCAAAATCTCTATTTATGCTAAATAAAATTCTTCTCGGCAAAGCTGCTATTCTTCTTTTTAAGGATTTTTTTAATTCTAGTGAACCCTGTGTGTAAAAAAAATCCAATATTTCATATCCGCAATCTGTCAGTGTTGCGAGTGCTGTTTCTTTAGTGAAATAGTGAAGATGACCTACTTCTTTTCTCGCCTTTATTTGTAAATTTCTTAATGCCCCTTGAACATGAATATCCAGAGGAATATGAAATATCGAATATTCTGACTTGCTTCTGAATAATCGCAAAAATCCAAGATAGTCATCAACGTGTTCTAATACGTCAATCAAAAGGGATAAATCAAAGTCTTTCTCCTCGTTTAAGAAGTCTTCGTGCTTAAAATTCAATTTTTCATTTCTCTTTTCATGGGCTAAAGTTATAGCGTCAAGAGCAATATCGTAACCAGTAAATAAAGTATCATCTGGAAGGAGTTTTTGTAATTGATTTAAAATTTCACCAACACCGCAACCTGCCTCAACGATGCTTTTGACGTTTAAAGAATTTCTAGAAATTATTTTATGAATTTGTTTCGCTTTCTAAGGAGAGTCTTCTGAATGCCATGAAGGATGTGTTTTTAAATATTCACCATTTTCTTCAGTGTAAAGTCCTTCTGTTCTATTCATGATTTTAAACTTAGATCTAGGATATTTTTATCTTAAACCATCTTTATCTTCATTGTTGAAATAAATAAAAATTTCAAGTGTAATATAGTTAATTGATACCGAGAATTTAAACTAGTAAATAAAAAGCCAATGCAAGAAATATTGCATTGGCCTAAACAGATTAATATTTATTGTTTCTAATTATATTATTCTCAGAAACAACTATTATGACTAATTTAAACTTACACTAAATTCAACCCCAGGTTGTAGATCATAGCCTTCAGACAACTCAACTACGATTACTGTCTCTGAATCAATTCTTACATTAAGTGAATTGTTGTCACTACTAAACCCTGTAATATTGTGCGATTCTGAAAAAGTGAAATAATATCTATCCGTTTTACCTGCTGGAAATAACCCGAAAACATTTGTCCAAAATGGGTCTGAATTATCAGGAAGAACGGAGAAGTTGATGCTAGTCTGAGTCAAATCAATATTGTACAATCCATTAATGTCGCCAGCAGGTGTACCCGATTGTGCTAAGGCTGTAGGAAATTCTTCTATAGAATTGGATAAGGTGGCAAATTCATCATAGGCATTATCTGCTTGTCCAAAAAGACTTGGATATGTTACCTCTGCTTCACCCGGGTCTTGCAAGGTGTTTCTAAGCGTTATGCTAACACCTTCTGTTAGTGGCTGAATGTCATCATCATCTCCACACGATGACAAACTAATAAGACCTAGAAATGCAATGAATAATATTTTGTTGAAATTCATTATTTTATTTTTTAGTTAATTTGAATTCGGAAGTAAAAGCATGTCTACTTTTTATGATAAGCCCTTGAAACTTCATAGCTGTCTTCAAACCAGTTCCATAATATCACTTTTCCGTCTTTTACTTTTACGCGTAATGCATAAGTAAACTCATTGGTTTGTTGGTTTGAATGGGGTAATTCACCAATCATTTGCCCAAAAAATGCAGCAGTGTTCCCTTCAGCAAATCCGTCGTTTGGTTCCCATTTTATTGTTTTAAATCCAGCTCCAAATTTGGGCATGAAGTCTTCTAAAATGGTTTTCTTTCCTTTCCAAGGGCCAATCCAAGGTATGTTAGGATCGCCCGAATTTTGCCAAACCATATCTTCATGCATTAGTTCCATCATAGTATCCATTTCTCCTTTTCCCATGGCATCCATGAATTTCATGGCAACATCCATGGTTGCTTGTGATTCTTTTTCCATATCGTTTTTTTTGTTTGTATTGGTTTTGTTTTCAGTTGATAGAGTAGAGGTTTTATTTGATTCGCAGCTCAGAAATAACATAGACATTATCAGGCTGGCTATAAGAGTTAGATGCTTCATGATTTTAATTGTTTTATGGCTGTTCCCCAATCTTCCAAATGATGCACTTCTTGCACCTTACCGTCAATGATGGTATGAATGTCGATGGTCATTATATTGAATGACTTTGTTCCATCTGTTGGTAAACCCATAAAATCTCCCTTGGGTGTACCAGAAGCCAAACTTCTTACTACGTATTTATTGCCTTCATTTAGAATATCTTGAGGTTCCCATATTAAATCAGGAATCAACTTCCAGAAGAATCCAAGTTGTCCTGTCAGTTGTTCTTTGTTTTTGGATTCGACAGATCCTTTGGATACAAAGTTATTGGCTAGTATTTCTGAGCATACGGCTGCAGGATTGGTTTTTGAGTTTACGGTTAATGCTTTCTCGTAGAAAGCCATTAAAGCTTCTTTGTTTGTCATGGCTAATTTATTTTTATTTATGACTCAAAAATAGATTGGCAATGAGAAACTTACGAGATGAATTATTTTCTTTCTAGGGTAAAAATGGGAAAGCTTGTTCTACATGATGACATTTCAAAGACTATTGGTTGGCTTTAAACTGACTGGGAGATTCACCTGTGTACTTCTTGAAGTATTTGAAGAAGTTGGTGGAATCTTCAAATCCAACCTGGTAGGCAATCTCAGTCAGTGAATCGTTGGAGTTAATAATCAATCTCTTTGATTGAATGATGACGATTTCATTGATTAGACTCTTGGCGGTTTTGTGTAAAATACTTTGAGTTACATTGTTCAAGGTCTTAGCTGTAACTCCCATTTCCTTTGCATAGAACGAAACCTTTTTATGACGAAAACATTCTTTTTCTATTAAGCCTTGGAGCCGTAAGTACATGGCAAGGTATTTATGATCATCAAACAAAAGTTGATCCTTGGCTTTAATCCGAAACAATTTTGTGATGATAACTTGGATGTAACTTCTGATAATACTTAGAGAATAATCATCCCTTGAATCTAGATACTCTTCCTTAATCATGTTGATCAAGGTTATAACTTCCTTGTATTCTGCCTTATCTAATTGAAGTTTGGGTGAAGCCAACATTTCATTAAATAGTAAAAAAGTTTTTGAAGCTTCCACTTCGTTGGAGTGGCTTAGGATAAAGTCTTCTGTGAAAATGAGTAATTCCCCTTTTGCTTTATTGTTATAGAATTTATGAATGTTGTCCTTTCTAAGTGTAAATAGTGAGGCCTTTTTGAAATCGTAATCGGTGAAGTTTATATTGTATTTCCCATTCTTGTCTGTAAACAGAAGAATAAAATAAAACGACAATTTATGAAACTCAAATTGACTGTGATCCGAAGGTTTTTTCTTTAATAAGTCTTCATAGCTTATACAATCAAATTGAAATTGACTGGTTTTGCTATTTATAAAGTTTATTTCTTTGAATTCTTGTTTCATGGTATTCACAAATATAAACCTTGGTTTCCGTAACTAGACAAATGCAGTTCATTATTCAATTTATTATGGAATTACTCTAGGCGGCACAAGCTGTGAGCATAGCCTTACCGCCTTCAATAAATTGTGAATTATACACTTCTTTTTTATTCAATACATATTCTCCATAGTGTTTAGTCCCTGCCATGTCCATATTGTCAGCATATATGATGGTCCCAGCATGGAATTGAGATTCAAGCATTTGGAATAGTGGCAAGTATAAGTTTTTCCAACCATCCAGAAAAAGAAAGTCAATAGGACTCGTATGGTTCTTTAAGGTCTGCATGGCGTCTCCAATTCTAATATCTACGTATTCTTGTAATCCTGTTTTTGCGATATTTTGCTCAGCTCTGTTTGCTTTACTATCTATCAGTTCGGTTGTTATAACCTTACCGCCTGTCTGTCTAACTCCATCAGCCAAATAAATGGTTGAAATACCAAATGAGGTCCCAAACTCGACTACGTTTTTGAACTGATTATCAATGATCAATTGTCTAAGCATGAATCCTTGTGGTTTAGAAATAGGGAGATATGCATTTTCAAAATCAATCGGTTGTATTGGGCGAAAAGCTGCTTTGATTATTCCTTTTCCAATTCGTAGATAATCTTTCTTTGCATCTTCGTGTAGGTCATGAAGTACTTTTTCTATGTTGTTACTTTTATGCTTATTCATAATTATATTTTTGGTAAAAAATTTTATTGAATACAAAAATGAATAAGATGTCAATGACTTACACGGTAAAAGATAGCATTTAGAAGGTAAATATCGGAAAAAGAAAATCTTAAGGACCCAAAAGGTAGATGTTAGAGTGATGCTTTCTATCTCTTACATTTTTAGGTTTGCGATAGATGGCTTAGTACTTTTTTATTGTATTTGTAAATTTTGGTATTTGATATTTGCTTTAAGCTCTACTATCCTTTGATTGCCGCCTTAAATTCGTCGAGACTTTCATTGAGTTCTCCCAATTTAGTTCCTATTATGCCACCATCTTTAAAGTTCTCATTCCATGATGGTAGGCTATATGAACCTGCAACATTTGCTCCTTGATAGGGCAGAGAATGAATAAGGAATTTTAGATTATTCGCGCCTCCGCCTTTCCCCGGAGAGGTACTCATTAAGAAGAGAGGTTTATTGTCAAATACTTTTTGTTCTCTTCTACTTAACCAATCAATGATGTTTTTCAGGAAGGCAGGTGTTCCTCCATTGTGTTCAGGTGAAGATAAGATGAATCCATCATGATCTTTGATCAGCTTGATGAGCTCGGATATTTTGTCTGGTGTTTGATCTGGATCAAGATCAATTGAATACATAGGAATTTGCCAACGTCTAGTATCTAGAACCATTACTTCATAATCTGTTAGTAATGAAGCTGTAAATTTTACCAATTGATGATTGATGGACTGAGCATGGTTACTACCAGCAAAAGCAAGAATTTTTTTCATATTTATTTTTAGTGATTAAATGTAAGAAGAATATTGAAGATTTTAAATTTGTTGTTAGCGAGGGCTCCATCCCAACAGGCCTAGATTACCCACTACTTTTTGCTACTACAAAATGCTCAAGTTTAAAAATATGTTGTTCAGGTATAGTTCTACCAACGGGTGTAAAATATACTGAGTTAAGATCCGCTAAGGTTTTATTTTCCTTTATTGTAAATCCATTTTGAGAAAGAATTTCTTCAATTTCTTCTTCAGAATAGAATGATATCCAAGGTTCGCCGACCTTGGCTGATAATCGTTTTATCAATTCTGCTTTCTTTTTTGGGTTTTGGTATCCTTGCCCAAAACAAGCCTCAGGATTTTCGTTGAGCAGGTTGTCAACATAAGAAATAAAAAAAGTTGAAGTAGTATTTTGTGTCAGTTCATTCAGTTCTTTTATTGTGGAAGTGAGGGCAGCTTTTGTTATGTACTGCGAGACACCTTCAAGTGTAAAAACGGTAGGTTTTTTTTGATCAAATCCTGAAGTGAGAAGTTGTTCTTGTAATGTCTGGTGACTAAAGTTGACACCTACATAGGTGATGTTTTGTTTGTTTATCAAGTTTTTGGGAAGTTTGGATTGTTTTCTTTGTTGCACTTCTAGTTGATCAACTTCAAATATTTTAAGTGTAGACGGAAGATTTAAACGATGAGGTCTTAAGTCGTATCCAGCACCTAAAATGACATATTGCTCTACTTCACTTGCGGCACTTTTTTCGATGAGCTCATCTATAAATCGGGTGCGCGAAATGAGATGTTGGTGAAACCCTGGTGCTAATTTTTCAGTTAGCCAAACATTCAGTTTATGGCCTAGTAGTTTGATGATGCTTGAACCAATTACAAACTTATCCGCATAGGGGTCATTTATAATGCGTTTATTTGGTTTAGCGAGTGATTCAATCAATCGTTGTTTTGCAACTCCTTGAGCTGTGCCGTCTTTTCTAAATATTGAATTACTCATTGGTTGCGCTTTTGTTTTTTTCTATATCATCAGATTAATGAACCTTCATCATCAAAAAGAAAACACTTTCTCAACATGCAGAAAAGCAAACTCATTTGCAATAGCGAGCGCATAGATGCCTGAATCTAATCGGAAACTTCCTGTCCATGTTTCTGAATTCCCAATGGTTAAATACTTGACAAGTTTGCCTGCTGCGTTGAAAACTTGAATTTTATATTCTTTATCATGTGCTAAGCCTTCAATGCTCACTTCAACTTGGCCTTGTTCAGAATTATACCATTTTATTTGTAGGTCATCCTCATTTTCAATTTCTTCTAAATCTTCAACGGGGTAATAAAAGTCATACTTGAAAAACGAAGGTGCTCCTTGAAATCGATCTTGGTTGATTTGCTGAATCAATTTTTCATCTTCATCGTAAGTAAAATTAAGTTTTGCTTCTATAAAATATTCATCATTTAGGGGATCATGCAGAATCATTGTATGGTCGATTAATAAGCTATTGGCAGAATAATTCTTAATAAACCTCCTTCGAATTTTATTGTCAGAGGAATAAAATTCGAAACCCTCAATTTCACGACCCATTGAATCATATAAGAATGATTGAGTGTAATTAATATTCTGTCCTCTGAATACTGTTATACTGTCAACCAAATTCTCTGAATTATAAATATGTTCATAGCTGTAGATAGCAGTAGGAAACCATTCATTTTGGTCATTTTGTCCATTCAATGTGGCAGATTCTCTATAATTTCCAAATTCATCAAAGTCTCTATAAAAAACACCATATTGCTTGTTCCAAATTTCTGGGTCCTCAGTACAGAAAAAACTGTAGCGACCTGTATTATTGAAATTTTCATCGTATTCATAAACGGTTTTGTAGCAAGTAGTTATTGACTCAAGAAGGTCACCATTATTATTAAAAATTTTGCGTGTGACCCCTTTGAATTCTCGCTTACCCAAAGTATCAATTTTGTAGTAATTTACCCTAACTTCATTTTGGGAGTAATATTCATAAGTGTGTGTTCCTGTTTGTTGCCATTCATCATCAATCAAAATAAAATTCACAATTGAATCTTGTTGAGTTTCTTGGCAAAGGCAAACTTGTGAGAAAAGAAGAAAACAAGTTGCAATGGAAAGTTGTAGTATTTTCATATAGGTAAGATAATCAATTTTTTTTTGGGACACCACTTAATTGTTGCCATCTTTGATAGGGTAACATACGATAGCATCTTCTATTCTTAAAAACATGAAGCGCAAGTCTGTTCGTCTACTTAAAGTCTTTTTCTTTTGTGAGCTTTCCTTCCTCATCATATACTTTCCAAATTCCTTTTTTCTTACCATGCTCAAAGACGCCTTCATCCCATAGTTGACCGTTTTTGTGGTATCGTTTCCACTCTCCGTGTTTGTTTTCATCATCATCGAAACCGCCTGTTGCTCTTGGTTCTCCATTTTTAAAATACCATTCCCAACGTCCAACAATCTTTCCATTTTTGTAATGACCAGATGATTGCATTTGCCCGTTGTTTAAAAAGTACTTCCAAGCCCCTGATTTCTTTCCTTTGTCAAATTCACCTTGACAGGAGACATGGCCATTCTTAAAATATAATTCGAATGGTCCATGCTTTGGCTTTCCATTTTCATCTGTTCCTGAAATATCTTTCATTTGTTTTGTTTTTTTAATTTGACAATAATTAGAAGTAGGATAGCGAGAGAGATATGTTTTGGTTTTTGGAATTCACAATTAAACCATCAGAATTTTTCTCTTTAACCCAGACGGTAGTCCTTTAATCCGCATAAATTCCCCAGGTTATCATCAACTTAATAACTTGTCGCTTATGACTTGACTAGCGGAAGCATTTATTTCAAAATTATCTTATGGGTTGTAAAAGTATTATTCACCTTGTTGTCTATTTTTAAAAAATAAATCCCCGGATTAAAATGGCTACAATCAATGGTTGTTTTGCTAAATTGATTTTTAAATGATCTAATAGCTTGCCCGTTGTTATCATAAATAGTGATGTCACAGTTTGTGGACTTAGTTTCTATTTGTACTATTTCTTGTGTAGGATTAGGGAATATTTTTACTTCATTATTTTCATATATATTTTCTTCCACTGTCGAAGTAAGCATGTCGTCAATGACGAATTCTAAAACACTAGTTGGACCTACCTGTACACAATCATTTTCTACCGCCGACATTTCCAAACGTTCGCTTGGTTCTTCGGTTAAATCCTGAATTATTTCTATGGCGTCCATTACAAATGAACTATTCGATGGTATAATTGTAAAACCATTACTTCGATCATAGTCTAGGCCATATTCAGCACTTCCGGTATATTCAAATTCTACCGCAACCGGTATCTCTATATTGGTGTTCCTCGTAATTTCAAAATCAATATATTTATCTTCTTCAAGATAATTTAATTGATTGGTGGTTAAGCTGATTTCAGTTAGAGGAATGGTGGGAAAATATTCATAGGTAATATTTACGTTTTCTGGATTTACTCCTGAGAAATAACCAGCATCATTTAGATTCACTATAAAAAAATTGCCTGTTATATTGCCCAAACCATCCGATGTAGGAAGATTTTCAAATAAATTGAAAAACGGAATATCCTCATCATAGATGATGGCACAATCAGTGAAATTTAATCCTCCGAATCTTGGAACTTGATTATCGTAATCTGTTACTTCCAAAAAGATTGGATTGTTCAAATCAATCTTGTTATTTGACACATCCTTGAATACGCAATTTGTGAAATTCAAATCAAAACTTTCAACGGTTTTGGAAGCGTACACGGCCGACCATTGACTACTTTTGATGTAGCAGTTTTTAAAATGTACAAATCCATCTACGCCATTTGTCCCATTATCAGTTGCCGCAATTTCTGCAAAATCAAATGTGTTAGAGGGGTGATGGTTGTTTGCCATATAAGTGTTTTCTATTGTGATAGAAACATCCATGGAGTTATCCTGCATCATAAAAAGTGCAAGCTGAATAGCATTTCCAAAGTTGTTAAAAATCCTACAGTCTTTAATAAGAATATTCTCAAGCCTCTCTTCTGGTATATCGGGTTCTATATCAATGCCATCTTCTGGTAGTGTACCATTTGTTTCCGAAAATTCACAATTAAGTATTGTCAAATCCTTGGCGGAAGTGATGGACAATCCTTGTCTATAATTGTTGGAAAACCTGCAATTTTTAATGATTATATTTTCACAATAATTTTTCAAACTGTTGGGTTGAAAACTTCGCGTAACCAATATTCCATCCCCTCCAGTATCTAAAATAGTAAGGCCTTCAATGATAATATTTGTTCCCGAATTTAGGCTAATGCCATGACGAAATTCACTATCTGCTAAATCAATATATTCTTGCTTGTTCATGATGAATGTTGCATCATAACCAATTATTTTGATATTAGATTTATCATTAACATTGATTAGTGATTCAAAAATATCGAATTCTCCGGCCAATGCACGAAGTACAACCCCTTCTTCGAAGATTATGGTTATGTCATCCCTTTCGATTCTTAATGGACCTGTATTCCAATCCATACCTACATGATCAATAACAATGGTATCTTCTGTAGTTTCTTGAAACGCATATTGCAAAAAGGAAGTGCTTTCTATTGGATCAAACCCGATTTCAGTCGAAACAATGATTTTGCTAGCATGTAAAATTGTGAAATGCATTCCAATAAAAAGTATGCTTAGAACTATAACTTTTTTCATTTCTAAAAATTTATTGATGAAATAGTGTATGACGTAGAAGTCATAATCAATAAACGAATTCTTTATCGAGATTCTAATTTAATAAACCTATTACTTTTGGTATATGCTATTGTGTATAATTTTTTGTTGCTGATTTCTTTTCTCACCAATCAGAACTCAATTTTCAACCCTTGATAAACATCAGCTTTTATATGCTTTCCCAAATTAATATTTGTAATTGATAATAAACTTTACGGTAATATAATTTTTGCTGTTCCTCTTCTATGATTGTTTGAAAGACTAAGTATATAAATTCCAGTTGGAAAAGCACTCGTGTTAATTTCTAAGCTTGTTCCCGAATGTAGTTTGTTTTCATAAAGTAGAATTCCCGTTGAATTATGTAGAGATAAGTTTAAGTTTTTTGAATGTGATGCCGAATGAATGGCTAATATATTATCCTGAGTATTTATTATTTCAATTCCCAAATCTGTCAAATCTTCAATGCTGCCTGATAGTAGTGTGATAGGAAAGATGGCAAGTCCAAGTTCAACACCATATTGCGAAGCGAAATCTTTGATACTTCCATCTTCGTTAATAGTAAAGCATCGGCTTCCTCCACCTAAATATTCCCCATCTCCAGTAGCTCGAAAAGCTATTTTTGCATTCGTTTCATAATCATATTTTATTCCTATATTAAATTGAAATGATCCAATATTTCCAACATTTTCTCCAGTCATATCTATTCTGAAATTGTATTTAGCAACTTCATTGTTCGAAATTGGGATTGATTCTTCTGATATATCAGAAAATGAAAACTTTCTCTCCCAGATTGGTGACCAATTGCTATTACTAACTCTTTCAATATAAACGATAAAAGAGTCTTGTTTGGAATAATCACTAATTACTATATCCATTAAAACCTCAACCAATTCTGTTACTGGTGAGGCATGCATTTCAGAATCAAAAAACATGAATTTGCCTTGAGATAAATCATCTCCTTTTCCAGTAATGGCACCCGTGCCTGATTCATCTAGGAATACCTCTGAAATAGTAGCATTTTGATAATGTACAATAAGAGTGTCTTGAGCGGATATTGATGTGGGGTAGGATAGATTAAGAAAAAGTATTATCGCAGAAAATTGAATGAAGCTTTTTGTGATGAATTGGTTAATGATTTTAGGAAGTAATTCTTTCATGATTTTTCATTTAAAATTATTGACAAGTTGTTTATAATTATAGCTCCAATTATTTCGCTCTAATTTCTATAATGACCCGAATAGCCATTAACAAAATAGCATTTTAATCTTCCTTTTCCGTAGGATGCGTTGCTTAGTCTTAATAAATTTTTTCTAGGCGCCTTCAGCAACTACTGATTACTTCAAGTCTTATGTTTAATTACCAACCAACTACCTTTACCATTGCCGTCATGAGTAATATTTCATTGAGGAACAATTCACTTATTACTAGGCCAGCGCAAATTTTAAATAACTTTTAAAAATTAAAACCCGACCTAGTTCTCTTCGTTATGAAATATTCACTAACTTTCAACATACTATTTGTCATTAACCAATATTATGAACGTTCCACTTATATTTATCAAATACCGAGCTACTTTAATGATCGCTGTCGTTTTAATTGTAAATCCTATCGGCAATTTTCTTAAGTACGATGATATTAATCCTTGGACTTATTTTTCTTCTTTTGTTCCTATCTGGGTAGTGTCGATAATTGTGATTTCTCTTTTGGAGAAAGGCTTGCATGAGTCTGGGAAAAAATAGGAGAGTTAAATTTGAAAAGTCTGATGTTTGTATCTCTTGTTGGAGGAAGTTTAGGTAATTTATAGAGTGTTTCTTGTCTCATGTCCTTTTGTTTTGGGACAAATATTCGAAAATTGGTACACGTTTAATGTATTGTGGTGTTATTTGGTGTGAATTGGTAAATGATGTTGAATTTCTATGCAGTCTGACGGATGGCTGAAAACAGTGTCATTTAGTGAAAAAGATGTTCTTGATTTACATCAAATATTTTTTCAGTTATCCAAAACCTAACTTTCTGCTACTCTAGTTTAAAAAACTTAAAGGTATCTGTTCTGTTTATGAGTAAGAAATACATTCCATTTGTTAGATGTGAAATGTCAATCGATGCAGATTCTGAAATATTATTTTCTAAATGTACATTTCCAGCGATATCAATAATTTGAATATTTGATTTCAAAGGGAATGGTAATTCAATATTTAAAACGGAGTGCGAAGGATTCGGGTAGAATGAAATTTCAAATTCGTCATTAAAATTGAGTGATGTCGTTTTTTTACATTCGTAATCAAACATACTATATAGATCCACGCCTAGCGTAAATCTATTATCAAGTTGAACGTTTCCAAGAATTTCATTTGTAAAACATCTCAATACACCACCTTCAGGAGAACCTTCCTCTACGTCAAATGGATCTAGGTATAAATACTTCGCACCTATAAATTCATAAATAGTGTCAACAAAAGTTCGTTCATTGCCACCCACAACTCTTTTATATAAAAGAGATTGTGTTTTTATCTCAACATTATTGATCGTTGAGCTAAAAATATCTAACACTTCAATTTCTATAGAATCTACCAATGTTGAGTCTTCATAGATCTTCCATTTATCGCCTGGTTCAGCAATAAAATTAAATAGGGTGTCAATGTAGAAACCATCATTGGAGTATTTGACTATACCATTGTTATCCGTCAAGTATATCGATCCAATTTCAAAACGGACTGTATCTTGATCTATCAAGCGGGTAATCGTTTTCAAGTACTTGCCAAATATTTCATCATTTATAATGGTGTCTTTCTCATAGTCTATTTGAATTATCCCATTGGGTTCACTATTGAAAATCCATTCTGAATCCTCTCCTGCAAACCCTTGCCCAAAGCTTAAGTTGAAACTTAAAACAAAGGAAAAAATGAGAATTCTAGATAGTAACATGAATTGTTAGTTTTGTGTGTAAGTGACTAATATTTGTAATTTTCCTTTTGAAAAGATGCTTTTTCTCAGGCTTGATGAAATATTGGTTACTCAGTGAAAGTGAAATCATGAATTGCTGAATTACTAATTAGAGCTAGCATTCTCATCAATATGTTTTATCTGCCGCATTTTCATTTTTTCGATATTTTTTTCGGGATTATCTTCAAGTAATAGAATACCATATAATTCATAAAATTTTGGAATGATTTTATCTCTGCCAGCAGAAATCAGTGAACCGTAAGATTTTATCTTTTCTTCAATTTTTTTGATGTTGTAGTCTCTTTGTAAGTTTCTTATTGATTCAAGTTTTGTTTCTTGTTTTGGATCAAGTTGAATTGAACTAAATTCATTTTTATTTAAGTCTATATCTTTTAAACTATCTGGCGATGGACTTATGTCAAATGAGCTAAGCCGAATGATACTTAGTTTTAATTGATTTGGTATCTGTGATCCATATTTATCTTTATGCTTTTGTTTTTTTACAGATATTTTATAGTCAAGTTCTTTGTCATATCTCTCTTTCAATCGTTCAATGTTGTTAATGTCCGTTTCACTGGCGGAGTCCAAAAGTTGATTTCTAATAGCACATTTTATGGGTAGAATATTTTCTATTTGAAATTTTATCCAATCTTCAATTTCTGAAATCTTATCTTGTGAATTAACATCTTCTTCAATCAGATGCTCAAGGTGATTTTCTTTCTTCTGTTCTTGTTCTTTTGAGTAGAGTGCAAATTGATCCTGAGTTAGAATCTCTTTAAATTCTTGATTAATTTGGAGCGGATTATAATTTTTGTAACCGTTCTTTCTTCGATCCTTCTTTTCTAATTCTTCAAGAACTGATATTTTTGATGCTTGGTCATCCGTTAAATTTAAATATGCATATTGTCTTTTTGTCGATTCAATGAGATTTCTACTTCTTCGATGCAATTGATATTCAAAAATTTTTCTCAACTCTTTCAATTGATCATTGCTAAGAGATTCATTTAGTGCCTTCAATATTGATTCTTGTTGCTCATTCAAATCCATTATTCTCTTTCTGAAAGAATTCTTTCTTTTAAGCAGGATTTGTATTTGAGTATTTGTCAGATTGACACCTTTGTATTCAGTTCTTAAGTGTTTCAATTTTCTTTCTTCCTCTTTCTTTTCTCTTATCTTGACTTGTGACTTTGCTTCTAATCTTTTGGACCTGTATTTATTCACTTGTTCCTGAGTTAATACAAGTAATGCTTTGCGCAAATATTTAAATTTTAAAAGTTGATCTTTAACGGGCAGAGATTTAGGGATGTGGTATTCTCTCATGAATTCTTGAAATACCAAATCTATCTTCTTTGATTGAATTTCTGAAAGTCCCAATTCATATTGACGTTCTAATGATTTTGCTATTTCGTCCATTTTTTCATTTTGTTATAGCT
>CALFDU010000068.1 GCA_937950315.1 uncultured Saprospiraceae bacterium
TCAAAATCACCAACTCTTGAAAATGGAAATTCGTATTTCACTTCCCCTTCTTTGGCAAGTTTATCAATGTGCGGGCCAGCAGGATAAGGTAAACCCATCATTTTACCGGATTTATCAAACGCTTCTCCAGCAGCATCATCGATCGTCTGGCCCAATATGGTCATTTCTGTTGGGTCTGTAACTTTAACCAATTGAGTATGCCCACCTGAAACTGTCAGACAAATGAAAGGGAAACTTGGTTTGGGTTCTTCAGCAAAATTGGCTAGTACATGTGCATGCATATGTTGAACTTCGATAATCGGTATATTTAAACCTTGGGCCAGTGATTTGGCAAAAGTTACCCCGACTATTAGGCTTCCAAGAAGGCCAGGACCTCTGGTCACTGCTACAGCAGATAGATCCCTCTGATTGATTCCTGCCTTGTCCAAGGCGGACTGAACAACAGGTATAATCTTCTGAATATGTTCTCTGGAAGCAAGTTCTGGGACAACTCCTCCATAATTTTTATGTACTTCTTGGGTAGCAATCACATTGCTCAAAACCTTCCCATCGCCTATAATTGCTGCGGAAGTGTCGTCGCAAGAAGATTCAATTGACAATAAGTACCTCATTTTTCCCTGATTTTATTAATTCTTGAATAAGATTTTCGAAAAAAACATTAATATTGTTACACCAATTAATGGTTTTATAGCATCACATAATAAAATATAAATTCCAACAACATGAGATTGATTATTAGTATTGTACTTGCCGCGATTGTTGCATTTCTAGCTTACATGCTATACGCAAATATAAAAGAACCGATTACTTTTCATGCTGAAAAGCAAGCAAGAGAGCAAGTTGTTTTTAACAAACTAGATCAAATCAGAGAAGCTCAGACCATTTTTAAAGACATTACTGGGCAATTCGCACACAGTTTTGACACTTTAGCATCAGTTTTGAAGACTGATAGCATTGAATTCGTAAATGTAATCGGAGATCCTGATTCAGAAGAAGAATTCATTACAACATATACATACACACCAGCCATTGATTCAATTATGGCTATGGGAATCAATCTTGATTCTTTAAGATATGTGCCATTTTCAGAGGTAGGAAAGACATTTTCTATTCAAGCAGATACCATCACGTATCAACAGACTTTGGTACATGTTTGTGAAGTAGGTACTAGATACAAAGAATTCATGGGTGAATATGCCAGTGAAAAGTTTGCTAGGTACGATAATCTTTACAAGCCAGGAGGACAGGTTAAGTTTGGTAACATGGAAAAACCAACCTTAAACGGAAATTGGTAAACACTAGTGTAAAATTTTCTTCGGATAATATTTCTTCTTTAAGTCAAGTTGCAGTTACAGCATATGTCTCTGGTACCGATATGTTATTGGGTTTCTGGGATAAGAAAAAATTGATTGAGGTTCGTAATCTAAATTTGGAAGATTCTCAATCAATCAGCACTGCATTGGATGGTCTTGAAGTGAATGAACTCAACGTGGTTTACGATAACCATCTATTTGCACATTCCGATTTTGATAGTTTCAATCCACTGAATTTCAATCAGTACTTTTCTGATCAAGCATTGAGGTCCACAAAAGACTCAGCATCTTCTTCTTATGAAAAGTTGAAGCAGCAGAAGGTTTTTACCTTAAGCTTCATCGATCAATTGATAAGCCAAAGTGCGGAAGCGCTGCATAAGAAAACCAAATTACATCATGTTTCTACGGCCATGGCCAACTATTCATTGAACAAAAAGGATCAGATTCTGGTGTTGATAGGTGATGAAACACTAAGTGTTTTGGTTCACAAGGATGGATTCAAGGGTTATACCCAATACAATCTAGAGCATGCTCAAGATTATCTGTATTATATTCTTTTGGCTGCGCAGAACAATGGCATGGATATCACAAAAGTGCCTGTTTATATTGGTGGTAATATCGATATAAGCTCTCCCTTGTATGGAACGCTTAAATCTCATATCTATAATTTGAATTTTACTGGAGATGATCATTATGCTTGCGCAAATGTGGATTGTCCTATTCATTATTATTTACCCTTAATGATTGCACGGGCATGCGCATAACAGGAGGACAATTCAGGGGGCATAGATTTACTCCACCAGCAGATAAGTGGCCAACAAGACCAACAACAGATTTTTCTAAGGAAGCGCTATATAATATTCTTTCTAACAGAATAGATTTTGACGAGGTTCGATTTTTGGATCTTTTTGGTGGCACTGGCAATCATTGTTATGAATGCATCTCTCGAGGAGCCATTTCAGCAACCTATGTAGATAAATTTGGTCCTGCAGTGAGCTTCGTGAAGAAGATGGCAGCCAAGCTAGATATTGAAGATCAGCTCAGAATCATGAAGTCCGATGTCTTCAAATACATAAAAACCAGCCAAGAAAGCTATAATTTGATCTTCGCAGGGCCTCCATATCCACTTAAAAACATACCCGATATCTCTCGAATTATCATGTCTGGAAGCATGTTAGAGCCCGGAGGAACGCTAATCGTAGAGCATAATCCCCACGAGAATCTAGAAAAGCAGGCTGGATTCGTAGAAATGAGGAAATATGGGCAGACAATATTCAGCTTTTTCCAACATTAGTATACTTTATCCTACCTTTGCGTTCGATGAAAATGAAAGGAATAACAGAGGAATTACAAAGCCTGGTTTCAGCAGGTCTTAAAAGCATTTTTGCTGAAGAAGCAGAAGCGCAATCGATTGTCATCAATCAAACCAAAAAGGAGTTTGAAGGAGACTACACCATTGTACTTTTTCCGTTCGTCAAGAGGTTGAAGAAAAGCCCAAAAGATATTGGAGATGAATTGCTTAATTATCTGAAAGAGAATAGCAGTCATGTTACTGGAGGTTCCTTGGTTTCTGGGTTTTTAAATGTATCGGTTTCCGATCAAGCTTGGAAGGATCAGCTGGCTATTTTAACCGCTGATGAGTCATTTGGCGAAAGCCCGGATAATGGAAAGACTTTCATGGTAGAATTCTCTTCACCCAACACCAATAAGCCACTTCATTTAGGCCATATAAGAAATATCCTTTTGGGTCACGCTTGCGCAAATATTTATAAGGCGATGGGTTATAAGGTTGTCATCACGCAGATAATCAACGACAGAGGAATTGCGGTTTGTAAAAGTATGTATGCTTGGGAGAAATTTGGAAACAATTCCAATCCTTCCGAAGAAGGTAAAAAGGGCGATCATTATGTAGGCGACTTTTATGTAAAGTACAATCAAATCTTGGCCGAAGAATATACCCAATGGCAATCCACAGATGAGGCAAAATCAGTTTATAATGAAAAAGCAAAAGAAGGTGTAGCGGAAGCGGACTTTTTTAAGACCTACAAGAATCAATACTTTAATGATTTTAGTAAGGTCGGTGCAGAAACAAAAGACATGTTGCTCAAATGGGAAGCAGGAGATGAAGAGACTGTTGCGCTTTGGAAAAAATTAAACGATTGGGTATATGAAGGATTCGATGAGACCTATGAGAATCTCGGAGTTGCCTTTACCAAAAATTACTACGAGTCGGATACCTATTTGTTGGGGAGAGCTTCGGTTGAAGAACACTTAGAAAAAGGTTTGTTCTTCAAGAAACCTGATGGAAGTATATGGGTTGATCTAGAGGACATTGGAATGGATCAGAAGATTCTATTGAGAGCCGATGGTACCTCTTTGTACATGACACAAGATATCGGGACTGCCAATATCAGGTATGAAGAATTCAAGGCGGACAAAATGGTCTATGTCGTTGGAAACGAACAAGATTATCACTTTAAGGTATTGTTTGAAGTACTGAAGAGAATGGGAGCTCCTTACGCAGATGGTTTGTATCACTTGTCCTATGGAATGGTGGAACTGCCTACTGGTAAAATGAAGTCTCGAGAAGGAAAAGTAGTAGATGCTGACGACTTGGTACAAGAAGTAATCGCGGAAGCGGAAGCATCGGCCAAAGAATCAGATAGAGAGTCAGGTAGATTGGGCGTTTTGCCAGAGGAAGAACAAAAGGAAATATTCAGAAGAGTGGGATTGGGTGCATTGAAGTATCAAATGATCAGAGTGAACCCTCGGAAAGGAATGGTGTTTGATCCAAAGGACTCGGTGGATATGCACGGAGTGACTGGTCCATACATCCAAAATGGATTTGTGAGAATACAATCGATTTTGAGAAGATTGAATGAAGATCAGATTGCAGAAGATTTTGCAGATTATATTTTGTTTGATGATGAAAAGGAATTGCTGATTGCGATGAGCAACTATCCTAACGTCGTGAAGGAAGCTGCAGACAATTATGATCCGTCATTGATTGCTAACTATTCTTATAATTTGGCAAAGACCTTCCATCGATTTTACAACGAGAGAAGCATATTGAAAGCTGAAAGTGATTCGGCAAAAGCATTCAGAAAACAATTGATTACAGAGGTAGCCAAAATATTGGAGAAATCTATGGGATTGTTGGGTATCGAGATGCCAGAGAGAATGTAATTTTATCAACAAGAAATTGAACAGAAGTTGGAACAAGAGAAACCATTAAATTTTATTGAACAGGAGATAGAAAACGATATTGCCAAGAAGCGATATCCCAAACACATACATACCCGTTTCCCTCCTGAACCAAATGGCTTTTTGCACATTGGTCATGCCACGGCCATATGCTTTAATTTTGGGATCGCAGAAAAGTATAATGGTAAAACCAATCTTAGGTTTGATGATACCAATCCTACGACAGAAAAAACCATGTATGTAGATTCGATAAAAGAAGACATAAAGTGGTTGGGGTTCCAATGGGATGGGGAAGCTTTGTATGCTTCTGATTACTTCGATACTTTGTATGAGTATGCACTGACATTGATAAAGAAAGGAATCGCCTTTGTTGATGATTCATCAGCAGAAGAAATTGCTGAACAAAAAGGAACACCCACTGAACCGGGTACCGAGTCTCCATTCAGAAACAGATCTATCGAAGAAAACATGGAATTGTTTACGGGAATGAAGGATGGTAAGTATGAGGATGGTTCAAGAGTATTGAGAGTGAAGGTAGATATGGCTTCTCCAAACATGCACATGCGAGATCCTGTAATCTACAGAATCAAAAAAGAACATCATCACCGTACTGGGGACAAATGGTGCATCTATCCGATGTATGATTTTGCCCACGGGCAGTCTGATTCAATTGAGAATATCACACACAGTCTTTGTTCGTTAGAGTTCAAGCACCATAGACCCTTGTACAATTGGTTTATTGAACAATTGGAAATATTTCCCTCCAGACAAATTGAGTTTGCAAGAAGGAATATTTCATACATGATTACCTCAAAGAGGAAGCTAAAGAAGTTGGTTGATGAAGGAGTTGTTACAGGATGGGACGATCCAAGAATGTCTACCATATCTGGCTTGAGAAGAAGAGGGTATCCAGCAGAAGCCATCAGAAACTTTTGTGATGAGGTGGGAATGGCAAAAAGAGACAATGTGATCGAGATAGAATTGCTGGAATCATTTGTCAGAGATGTGCTAAACAGAACTGCCAATAGAATCATGGTGGTTGAAGATCCTTTGAAACTGGTTATCACCAACTATCCAGAAGGACAGCATGAAACAATGACTCCAATCAATAACCAAGAAGATGAATCTGCTGGCAGTCATGAATTGCCATTTGGACGCAACTTGTTTATCGACAGAGAAGATTTTATGATTGATCCACCTAAAAAATACTTTAGACTAGCACCTGGGAAAACGGTAAGGTTGAAGAATGGATACATTGTTGAGTACGAAGACCACGATGTAGATGAGAATGGAAAGGTGACTGAGGTAAGAGTTAAATACTTCGATAATACCAAGAGTGGGGAAGACAACAGCGGAATCAAAGCAAAAGGAGTATTGCACTGGGTGCCTGCGGAATATGCAGTCAAAGTGAAACTGAACAATTACGATAAGCTATATACGGATCCTACACCAGCTTCACACGAGGGCAAAGATATTTTGGAGTTTATCAATCCGGATTCACTGTTGGTCAATGACCAAGCTCTGGCTGAACCGTACATAAAAGAAGCCAAAGAAATGGACTACTTTCAGTTATTTAGAAAAGGATATTACGTTGTAGATAGGGAAAGTACTGAAGAAGTAATAACTTTGAACAAGACGGTCGAGATGAAAAGTTCTTGGAAAAAACCGAAATAATAAAACTTGGCAGCAGGAAGAATCATATTATCACCCGAAAAGTTTGACCTAGTACTACATAGGTTGGCCAATCAGATCATCGAGAATTACGATGATTTTGAAGATGCTTGTATTGTAGGTATTCAGGAAAAGGGTGTAATACTTAGTAGTCACTTGATTGATATCATTAAAACAGAGCTTCCTGCTAAAACGGAAATCTTGTTTGGGAAGCTTGATATCTCATTTTATAGAGATGATTATAGATTGCGAGAAACGCCTATCAAAGTATCACCGACCGATCTTGAATTTTCATTGGATGGAAAACGAGTATTGTTGATAGACGATGTTTTGTATTCAGGAAGAACAATCCAAGCCGCCTTATCTGCATTACAAGATTTTGGACGACCATCCAAAGTGGATCTTTTGGTCATGGTCGATCGTCGATTCAATAGAGAACTTCCGATCCATCCTGATTACGTTGGTGTAACTGTTGACGCAGTTGATGAGGCCTATGTAAAAGTATCTTGGGATGATGCAAAGAACAAACACAAAGTTCAGATTTTTTCAGCTGATAAAGAGAAAATATGAGTAATCTGGAAATGAGCACCAAGCACTTGCTAGGGATCAAGTACATCACCAAAGAGGATATTGATCTTATTTTCCAAACTGCAGATAATTTTAAAGAGGTCATCAATAGACCCATCAAGAAAGTACCTTCATTAAGAGATATCACTGTCGCCAATTTGTTTTTCGAAAACTCTACGAGAACACGAATCTCGTTTGAGTTGGCAGAAAAGCGATTGAGTGCCGATACGGTTAATTTTTCAGCAGCTAGCAGCTCATTGAAAAAAGGGGAGACTTTGTTAGATACGGTCAACAACATCTTATCCATGAAAGTGGATATGATTGTAATGAGACACCCTGCTCCTGGAGCACATGCCTTCCTCTCCAAGCATGTCGATGTAAACATCATCAATGCGGGAGATGGAACCCATGAACATCCTACCCAAGCATTGCTTGATGCATTCTCGATGAGAGAAAAGCTAGGAGATCTAAAAGGCAAGAAAGTGGTCATAGTCGGAGATATTCTTCATTCACGTGTTGCACTGAGCAACATTTTCTGTCTGAAGAAATTGGGTGCTGAAGTGATGGTTTGTGGTCCACCTACCTTGATTCCAAAACACATTCAGGAGTTGGGTGTAGAGCTTAGCTATAATATCAATGAAGCCCTTGAATGGTGCGACATTGCCAACGTGCTGAGAATCCAACTAGAACGTCAGAATATTAAGTACATACCATCATTGCGAGAGTATTCCATGTATTACGGAATCAGAAAATCCATGCTGGATAATTTGAAGAAAGATATTTTGATCATGCACCCTGGTCCGATCAACCGTGGAGTGGAACTATCAAGCGATGTGGCGGATTCGGAACAATCGATCATTTTAGATCAGGTAGAAAATGGAGTTGCCGTGAGGATGGCTGTCCTGTATTTATTGGCAGGAAAGAGGAATTTGGCTAAAAATTAAAATTTACTTAAAGTCTATGCCGTTGAGAATCATATTCGATATTAATTCATTATGCTTGGGTGTAGTCTTTCAAACGAAAAAATAATTCAATGAAACAGTATCTTATTCTAACCTTCTTATTCATGACAAGCCTAGCATTTGGGCAGCATGATATTGAGTTTACGTTTAACGATTATGAGAATGATACACTGGTAGTTGGGTACTACTTAGGTGATAAGCAATTGGTTCATGATACTTTGTTTGCCGATAAACCTGGCAAATTTGTCATGAAAGGAGATAGTACCTTAAACAAAGGCTATTATTTGTTGCTTACCTTTCCTGACAACAAAATTGTCCAGTTTTTAATTGATGACGATCAAAAATTTAAAATGGAGACTTCGATGAATTCATTGGAAGTGGCCAAGTTTAAAGGATCATTGGAAAATGAACTTTTTAGTGATTACGTTGCCTTTCTCGCTGAACAAAGACCTAAAGCTGAAACCTTAAGAGCAAGGATTGATGAATTGGCGCAAGATGACCCGCAGCGAACAGCCTTGATGGCAGAACTTGATGTCTTTGATGCGAATGTTGAGGCAAAGCAGAATGTGATAAAGGACAAACATCCTAACACCATGACTGCCATGCTCATCAAGTCAAATACAAGTGTAGATTTTCCGGAATTTGAAGGAGACGAACAAGAGAAGAAAGTCAAAACATGGCAGTACTACAAGCAACACTATTTTGATCATATAGATTTAGGTAATCCGTTGACGATACGAACACCATTTTTAGATAAGCGTGTTAAGTACTATATGAAAAACCTAACACCAAATCATCCAGATTCGATTATCAACAGTATGGATTATTTGTTGAAGGAAATGAAGCCAGCAGAAGAAACATTTAGGTTTTATCTGAGCACATTCTTAAATGAATACATCCAATCCAAAATAGTAGGGATGGACAAAGTGTACGTGCATTTGGCAGAGAACTATTATGACAAAGGTTTGACTCCTTGGTTGGATGAAGAAACACTCGCAACGATTGTGGAGAATGCAATGGATATCAAACCCGTATTGATAGGAGAGACAGCTGCAGATATTCAAGTGTATTTGGAAGATGAAACACCGATCAAGATCAGTGACATTGATTATGAATATTTGGTTGTTTTATTTTGGGCTCCTGATTGTGGTCACTGTAAAAAGTCGATGCCTTCTATCGTTGAGTTCTATGAAGAACACAAAGACCAAGGCGTTAAGCTTTTGGCGATATGTACGAAGCACAGAGATAAAACGCCTAGTTGTTGGGAAACATTGGAGGAGAAAAATATGACTGGATTTATCAATGCAGCCGACACCAATCATAGATCACAGTTCAAGGTAAAGTACAACGTAAAGACAACACCAAAAATATTCATTTTGGATCCAGACCGTAAGATCTTAATGAAGAACATTGGAGGAGAGCAGTTGGGTGATGTGATGAAAGAATTGAAGAGAAGAAAGGCTGC
>CALFDU010000069.1 GCA_937950315.1 uncultured Saprospiraceae bacterium
ATTGAAGTAATGGCTTCTGGCACTTACACAGTAACGGTAACCGATAATGATGGTTGCACCAATACTGCACAAATAGAAGTAACTGAATTGTCCGAATTGATGCCTGAAATTGTAGGTGAATTAGATATTTGCCCTGGAGCAATGGAAGATGTAACACTAAGTGTAGATGGAACTTTTGTCTCATACGAATGGGGATCTGATGGATCAGGCACTGATGCAACTTTCACAACCAATCAAGCAGGAACTTATTCTGTGACTGTAACCGATGAAAATGGATGTAGTGGTAATTCTACCATTACCATTATTGAAAACATTGTAGAAGATGTAGAAATCACAGGACCAGAATCATTCTGTGCAGGACTTAGCGCAGGATTAACTGCCACTGCAGGATGGTCAGCATACGCATGGTCAAACGGCGCATCTGGATTCTTTACAGATGTGGACATGCCTGGGACTTATAGTGTTACGGTAACAGATGACAATGGATGTACAAATTCCGCAGAATTTACTGTTACTGAAAACGAGAATCCAACTCCTATGATTACAGGAGATTTCGAATTATGTGAAGGTGAAACTGAAACCATTGATGTAGGCATGTGGGCAGATATCATCTGGTCAACAGGAGATACAGGAAGTACCATCGACGTAAGTTCGCCGGGTGATTTCATAGCAACAGTAACTGACGACAATGGTTGTACCAACTCAGCCATGATCACAGTGATTGTCAATCCACTTCCTGAACCAATGATCACAGGTGACTTTAGTTTCTGTGCAGCTGGATCTACTACCCTTTCTGTAGATGGAACGTATACTGGTGTTGTTTGGTCAACAGGAGAAACTACTACTGATATTGTAGTTAGTTCATTTGAAGATTTCACGGTTACTGTTACAGATGAAAATGGCTGTGAAAATTCCACAACCATTACAACAGAACTTCAAGATGGATTATTCCCTGAATTAACGGGACCAGACTTGGTCTGTGTTGGATCCACCATCGAACTAGATGCCGGAGAATACTTATTATACTCATGGGATGATGGCTCAACCACCAACCCACTCGAAGTAACAACAGAAGGAACATATACAGTAACTGTTACCGATGCCGGTGACTGTACTGGAGTTGCTACTTATACTGTAACAGAAGCAGAACCAACTGAAGTAGATATCGTTGGTAATAACTTCTTTTGTGCAGGAGAAAGCGTTGAAATAACCGCCTCAGGAGATCACGTTGCATACGAATGGAGCACAGGTGATTTATCTGCAAGTATTGATGTAAGCGAAATTGGAACATACTCTGTAACGGCAACAGATGCCAACGGATGTGTTGCAACAAACGAAATAGAAATAATAGAACAACCAAATCCAGAACCAATCATTGACGGCGTTCTTATGTTCTGCCAAGATGCTGAGACCATTATCGGAACTTCCGAAACCTATGAAGAATACCTGTGGTCTACTGGAGAAACAACACAAGAAATTAGTGTAGGAGTTGCTGGAACTTATTCAGTAACAGTAACCAATGAAAATGGATGTATAGGCGTTGAACAAGTGGACATCTCTCAATTCGAAGATTTCGACCCGAGAATTAGTGGGCTTTTGGTTTATTGTATTGATGGATTCACAGAAATTTTCACCGACCCTGGCTATGCTGCATATGAATGGAGCACAGGAGAAACAACAGAACAAATCGTTGCGGATCAAGAAGGCACTTATTCAGTGACTGTAACTGACATCAATGGATGTACTGCGTCTAGCATGGTAGATGTCATTGAGCAAGACCAACTCTACCCTGAGATCACAAGTACAGGTTTATTCTGTGCAGGTGGTGAAGGAATATTGAATGCAGGAACTGGTTATGTCGCTTTTGAATGGGATGATCCTAACAATTCAGACACACAGACGATTGTCGTACAAGATGGAGGAATCTATTCTGTAACAGTAACCGATGCATTTGGATGTACTGGTACTGACGTATTTGAAATTATTGAAGCTCCAAGTCCTGAAGTAGAAATTACGGGAATGACAGAATTGTGCCAAGGCGAATCAACAGAACTTTTTGCCACTGGTGGATTTGAGAGTTATGAATGGTCTCCGTCAGGTGATGGTGAAAGCATTGAAGTAGATGAAGAAGGAACCTATACCGTTACTGTACAAGACGAAAATGGATGTATAGCAACAACAAGTATCTTTGTAGAAATATTTGACGCTCCAGAGCCAGAACTTTGGGGACTAGATATTGTCTGTGACGGATTCACCAACACCTTCCAGGTAGCACAGGATTACGATGAATATCTATGGAGCACAGGGGAGACAACTCAAAGCATTGAATACGGTGGAACGGACATTGTAACTGTCGTCGTAACCGATGAAAATGGTTGCACAGGAGAAGGCGAAATCAGCCAATCGGTATACCCTATCAACGAAGTTGAAATAGCTGGTTCGACCAACTATTGTAGTGGAGGCAGTACGACGCTTGATGCGGGATTATGGATCACCTACGAATGGGAAGGACCAGTATTTGGATTCGATCAATTCTTAGAAGCAAGTATAACAGGGGAATATACTGTTTATGTAACTGACTACAACGGATGTACTAGTTCATCATCAGTCTTTGTAGAAGAAGGAAGTGAACTTTTCCCTAACATCACAGGAAACTTTGAATTTTGTACTGGAGGTTCTGCTATATTGAATGCAGGTGTTTTTGATTCTTACGAATGGACTGGACCTGAGACTAGCAATGAACAAATTTTTGAGGTAACAACTCCAGGGGAATATACACTTGTAGTTACCCAAGGAAGTTGTACAGGAGAAGTTGAATTTGAAGTTGAAGAATTTGTTGCACCAATTGCAACCATTGAAGGAGGAACTTCGATCTGTAATGGTCAAGCAACCGTCCTTACAACACAACCAAGTGCAAGTATCGCATGGTCAAATGGAGCTGCGACAGAAAGCATCTCGGTTGATCAAGCAGGAATTTATAGTGTGACGATCACAGACAACAATGGATGTACTGGCGTAAGTTCAGTAGAAGTTGAATTGGCCTCTGATCCGAATATTCAAATATCAGGAGATGGGTTCTTCTGTCCAGGAAGCACCACTACCCTTACAGCAGGTGTATTTGATAGCTACGCATGGAGCAACGGTCAAACGACCCAATCCATCGAAGTAGGAACTGCAGGTACGGTCAGTGTGACGGTAACCGACAGCGGAGGATGTACAGGCGTAGGAACATTGAATGTAGTTGAGATAGTTGAAGATCCTTTGATCATCAGTGGATCAACGACGTTCTGTGCTGGTAGTTCAACCACACTTGATGCAGGAGCAGGCTATACTGATTACTTATGGAGTACCGGAGAGACTTCCCAAACCATATTGGTTGAGGATGCAGGAGCATACACTGTAACAGTAACTACTGCAGGAGGATGTGAACTTAGCACAAGCATAACGACAAGTATTGAAACATCATTGTCATTCACGATTCTCGGAAATGCCAACATATGTTCAGGAGAAACGACCATTTTAGATGCAGGAAACTTTGACTCATACATATGGTCAACACCAGAGGGTCCTTTCAATACTCAGACTATTGAGGTAAGCACTCCGGGTGTCTACTCTGTGATGGTGGACGATGGTAATGGATGTACTGGAGAAAGCATGATAACACTAACAGAAATCGATATCACTGAGCCAACCATAGCGGGTGCATCGACCATCTGTGAAGGAGCAGAAACTTTAATTTCTGTTGATGATATATACAGTTCATACAATTGGAGTAATGGATCGACAACAGCAAGCACTTCTGTTTCCAATCCAGGAACATACAGCCTTACCGTAACAAATGCAGAGGGTTGTGAATCAATTACCTCAGTAGAGATTACACAAGATGATGCTCCTACCCCTGTGGTACTAGGACCATCAAGCTTCTGTCCAGGATCCACTGTGACCTTAGACGCAGGAGTTTATGAATCTTACCAATGGTCAGGAGGTGCAACGGGACAAACCATTGACATTGGTGTTGCTGGTGACGTATTCGTAACAGTAACCGATGCAAATGGCTGTACAGGCGTTGCCTCTACAACTTTGACAAGCAATGAAACAGAAGAACCTCAGTTAACAGGTTCAACCACTTTCTGTATTAGTTCGAGCACAACACTTGAAGTATTGGGATCGTGGGATAATATAATATGGAGTACAGGAGAAACTGGAACAAGTGTAGAGATTGATGAAGCAGGCGATTACAATGTAACGGTTACCGATGCATTGGGATGTACAAGTATGACTACTGTCTCTATCACTGAAGAAGACAACCTTTCGGTAAATGTTGTTGCGGATTCAGATATTATCTGTAGCAATTCAACGAGCAACTTATCAGCAGGAAATTTCTTTGATAGCTACGAATGGAGTACTGGAGAAACAACTTCAACCATCGCAGTGACTGAAGAAGGAACTTATACAGTGACCGTAAGTGATGCAAGTGGATGTACCGGAATCGGATCAGTAGATGTAAATGACGGAACATTTGTATTGGATAACCTTAGTGGAAATATTCCACTTTGTGAAGATGCAGAAATTCAACTTGGTTTTACTACTGCTTACGCTTCACAAATATGGAGTACTGGAGAAGACACTCAGTTTATTACTGTAACAGATCCAGGAAATTACAGCATCACTGTAACGAATGCACTTGGATGCGAAGCAGTAAGTTCATTTAGTGTGGTTGGTGAAGACATTGAACCTGTTGAAATTTTGGGTGGTTCACAACTTTGTGATGACTCTACCTTGAGCCTAACCGCTGCAGGATACGAATCATACATCTGGAGTGTGCCAGGTCAATTCAACGAAACATTAGAAGTTACCGAACCAGGTACGTATTCAGTAACGGTCACCAATGCGGCTGGTTGTGAAACGACAGGAGAAATCAACGTAACCAACTTCCCTGACAACGAACCAACCATTGCCGGTTCTACCACTTTCTGTACGGGTTCATCGACTGTCCTTAGTTTGGGCAATGAATGGACAGATGTAGTATGGAGTAATGGAGAAACTGGAAACACCGTTTCTATTTCTGACGCTGGTCCAATATCAGTGACTGCTTTGGACATCAATGGATGTGAAGCATTTGCGGAAGCGACAATATCAGTAGACTCTGAATTGATGCCAATCATCATCGGTGAAGAAAATGTATGTGAAGGAGAAACGATCATACTTGATGCAGGTGAAGGATTCGGATTTTATGAATGGAATACAGGAGAAAACACACAGACCATCGAAGTAGATGCAGCTGGAACATATACGGTGGACGTTGTCGACCTAAGTGGACAATGTTCAGGTACTGGATCGTTTGATGTAGCAATGGCAAGTATTGTCGAACCGATCATCAATGGACCTACGACAGCCTGCCCTACTGAAAACATCATCCTATCAACGGACGGAACATTCGAAAGTTATGAATGGTCAACTGGCTCAACGGAACCAACCATTACTGTAACAGGAGGAGGAACATATAGTGTCGTTGTAACCAACGCGCAAGGTTGTACTTCTACTTCTGAATTGCTGATCGAAAACGAAGAAATCCCTTCATTCGAAATCAGCAGTTTGAATTGTTCTGATGATGGAGAACAGTATGACGTAGTGATTACCACAGACGCATTGACGGTAAGCAACGACCTTGGATTAAACAACGAAGAAATTGGCCCAGGTCAATTCTTGATCAGTGGAATTGCAGACATGCAAATTATAAACATTACTATCAGCAACGGATTGACTTCATGTGACGAAACAATTCAAGTAATGCCACCAAATTGTGAATGCCAAGCAATCGCAGATGCAGGCGACGACCAAGCACTGGATTGTGTTGTTACTGAGGTGACCATCGGAGGAAACAACACCTCTATCGGTTCTCAGTACACCTACCAGTGGACTGACCCTGATGGCCAAGTGATTTCTACTGAGCTTACAGCAACTGCAACTATCGGTGGAATTTATACATTGGAAGTAACAGACACAGACATGGACTGTAGTGTATCAGACAACGTATTCGTTGATACTGCAACGCTACCACAGCCATCTATCGATGGTGACAACACCATCTGTGAAGGCGAAAGCACAACGCTTACGCTTGATGACACATATGCATCTTATAACTGGTCAACAGGCAGCACTGCTTCTACCATAGATGTGGACGAAGCTGGCACCTACTCTGTTACCATTACAGATGCGGGAGGATGTGAAGGAACAGCAACATTTGACGTAAGTCTGATTGAGGCTCCTAACATTATAGTGCTGGACAGATTCTGTAACGAGGATGAAGATATGTATACCGTGATTTTTGAAACGGATGCAGACGATTACGAAATTGATCTCCCTAATAATATCGAAGACTTGGGAGATGGAACCTTCAGCATAAGCGGAATTGACATCAATACACCATTAAACATTTCTGCTTCAAATTCTAGTTTGAATTGTGAAACTACGATGGAAGTAAGTCCACCAAATTGTAACTGCCCTGCTATCGCAGATGCTGGCGTAGACCAGACGTTGGATTGTATAGGCACTACCATTATACTTGGTGGAGATGGAACCACAACTGGAGGAACATTTACCTACGAGTGGATCGATCCAAACGGAATGGTGATCTCAACAGAAGCAAATGCGGAAGCAACCATCGATGGAGCGTACACGTTGATCGTAACAGACTCGGATCTTGATTGTACAGATTCAGATGTAGTGATGGTAGAAACACCAACACTGCCTGAGACTGTGATCAGCGGAGAAGCCATGTTCTGTGAAGGATCAACTGCTACTCTAAGTTTGGATCAAGCATGGGAATCATACAGTTGGTCAACAGGAGAAACTTCTTCCTCAATAGAAGCAGATGCGACGAACGACTATACAGTCACAGTTACTGACGCTGCAGGTTGTGAAGGAACAGCTACTTATTTTGTAGAAATGATCCCTACTCCATCTATACAATTAATGGATAGATTCTGTAACGATGATGCTGATGAGTATACAGTTTTATTTAGCACTGATGCTGATAACTTTGAAATTGACCTTACACTCAATGTTGAAGATTTAGGATCAGGATCATACAGTGTAAGTGGTATTGACATCAATACACCATTGAATATTACGGCAAGCAATTCATCGCTGGATTGCAACAACTCATTGACGGTAATGCCTCCAAATTGTTTCTGCGAAGTAGAGGCAGATGCGGGCGAACCACAAATGCTAACTTGTGAAATTACAACAGTAACATTGGGTGGAGACCTGACTACGACTGGCAACAATGTAACATTGACATGGACTGATGAAGATGGCACTGTCATCTCAGACGAACAATACGTTGATGTTGAGGAACCAGGAATCTACACGCTTGAAGTATATGACATTGAAGAAGATTGTTCTATCATCAATACGGTAGTTGTAACAGAGGAAACTGGCCAGCCGATTGCCATCATCTTAAGCGACACTGACAATGTCATTGATTGCCAATTGGTTGCAGTAGAGCTATACGTTAATCCAGAAGCAAACACAGAATATGTATGGACCATTCAAGATGCAGAAATGAATGGAACCAATGTAATGGTAGATATGGATGGCGAAGTGGTACTTACAGCGATAAACACGATTACAGGATGTACGAGTCTTGACACAATCATGATTGAAGACATGTCAGAATTTCCAATAATCGAACTTATGGAACCACTTGAACTTAATTGTATCAATGAGGAAGTACTGATAGGAACGACGGCAGATAATTTTGGAGCCAACATACTTATTGAATGGTTTGATGCCAACAATCAGATAATTACGAGTGGTAATGATTCAATTCTTGTAACAGAACCTGGACTATACTTTATCCAAGCGACTGATCCAGAGAGCGGTTGTTTCAACATGGACTCGATTGAAGTATTTGAATTCTTGTATGAGCCAGCAATCGAAGCAGGTGATGACATACAATTACCATGTGATGAAAACAGTATAGAAATCGAGGCCTTGAATATTTCCGTTGACACGGATAGAGACTTTGAGTACACTTGGTCTACTACAGATGGAAACATTGTCCAAGGACAGAATGCATTGACACCAGTTGTCAATCTAGAAGGAACATATTTTGTAGAAATCATGGATGTATTATCGGGCTGTGTGGCCACAGATAGCATACATGTTTCAAGCAATGAAAATAAACCATATGGAATAGAAAGTATTGTTGAAAATCCTTTCTGTGCCAATGATGAATCAGGGTTTATCCAAGTAGCAGGGGTGCTAGGAGGACAAGGACCTTTTACGTACATGTTAAACGGTGAATCTGCAAACCAAGATGGAATTTTTGACAACTTGGGTGTTGGGACTTACGAGTTATTGATCGAGGATACAAATGGTTGCGTGCATGATACCATAGTAGAAATCGGTTTTGAAAATGAAGTAATTCTTGAAGCAGATCCACCGTTACTTGTATTGATTGAAGAAAATTCAGGGGACGTTGAGTTGAATACCAACTTACTGAACTCTGAAATCTCTTCTATCGAATGGAATGATACGGAAGGCGTTTCATGCACAGATTGCCTGAACCCTACCATTACATCAGACACAAACAAAGATTACGTCATTACCATATTCGATGAATTTGGTTGTGCCGATACCACTACTGTAAGAGTTTTGGTTGAGTTAGAAGATCTTGTTTACGCACCGAATATCATCACACCAGGAAACGATGATGATCCAAATATTGCAAATAAGCGTTTTACCATTTATGCCAACCCACAGGTTGAAAGAATTGAAGAACTGCACATTTACGATAGATGGGGAGAACTTATGTTTGTCAACTTTGACTTCCAACCGAACAGACCTTCCTTAGGATGGAAAGGTGAGTTCCGAGGAGAAAATGTTGTGCCAGGTGTCTATGTATTTATCGCAACTTACAGAACTACATGGGGTGAAACGGGCATCATAAAAGGAGATGTAACCGTGGCTCGATAAAGAGAATTTAATGACCTTAACATTGTTAGTCGATCGAATAATTTAGTAAATGTTATTTGATTGAAGATTGAAGACCGATAGCACTGCGCTATTGGTCTTTCTCTTTTATCGCTTCCGCAAATGTTGCTGAGTCTTTTCTTTATCAATCATTTCGCTTGCGCAAATGTTGTTGAGTGCATATTCATATATGATATATGTTATTGACAAGCTTAGGAATAGATGAAATTTAATCGATTATCATTGCAAAGTTCCTGAAATCAAATAAAATGTAGAATAAATCACAATATAAGATCAAAGACTTGATTCTATTTAAGAATATACTATCTTTGTATAAGATCAAACAAATGACCTTATATGGCTATAAATTTTTCAAAGGAGCAGGTAATTGAAAGGGTAAAATTTGAGAATCCTTGGTGGGAGACCAATAAAATAGACAAGTATTATGATAAAATGCAAAGAAGAGAATATTTTCAAATATTTTTTCCCTTAATCAAAGAAAAAGAAATCAAAAGATCTGTAGTCTTAATGGGGCCAAGAAGAGTAGGTAAAACGGTTTTAATTTACCATTCAATTGAAGCACTACTTGATAAAGATACCCCCTCTAAAAATATTTGCTATTTTTCAATTGAAACACCGCTATATAGTGGAATTGCTTTAGAAGAATTATTAAAATTATATTTAAGCATAAATGATCTTTCAATAGTTGAAGAAACATATATATTTTTTGATGAAATTCAGTATCTAAAAAATTGGGAACTTCATCTTAAATCATTAGTTGATTCATATCATAACATTAAATTTATAGTATCAGGTTCTGCAGCAGCAGCGTTAAAATTAAAAAGCAAAGAATCTGGTGCAGGCCGCTTCACAGAGTTTCTTCTTCCTCCTCTTACATTTCATGAATTCCTCTCATTAACCAATAATGATGATTTAATTAAAAGTGGATACATGGAAAAAAGATGGTATGAGACTAGAGATATAGAAAAGCTTAATAAAAAATTTATTGATTATATAAATTATGGTGGATATCCTGAATTGTCTCTTTCAAAGGTAATTCAGTCAGATCCAGGCAGATACATTAGAAATGATATTATTGATAAAGTATTAATGCGAGACTTGCCTTCTCTATATGGCATAAGTGATATTCAAGAACTTAATTCCTTATTTACATATATTGCCTATAACTCTGGGAACGAAATGTCTTTAGACGGAATTTCTCGAAACTCTGGAGTTGCTAAAAATACTATAAAGAAATACTTGACTTACTTAGAAGCAGCTTTCCTAATTAAAATTATACATCGCGTAAATCAAAATGCTAAGAAATTTAAAAGAGCAAATTTCTTCAAAGTATATTTAACTAATCCCTCTCTACGAAGTGCTTTATTTTCTCCTTTAAAAACTGATGATCCCTATGTTGGCAATATGGTTGAAACAGCTATATTTTCTCAATGGCAGCATGATTCTAGTGACCCACTTTATTATGCAAGATGGAGTGCTGGAGAAATTGATATAGTTTCTTTAGATGGTAAGCAAAAACCAGAATGGTGTATTGAGATAAAGTGGTCTAATAGATTTGCCAAAAAACCACATGAATTGAAAAACTTAAAAACGTTTTGTAAACTACATGATATTGAAGAAGCTGTCGTAACAACAATAGATATTCATTCTTCAGCAGAAATTGAGGGTACTATCTGTTCGTTCGTGCCTGCAAGTTTATATGCATATACAGTAGCTCGAAATATTATAAAGCAAAAAAAAGCAAAAACTCAAGACTAATGAGACCATTATATTCTGAGAATTACTTGATGAATAGTGTAACCAATTTTGAATATATAAAAAAAGAATGTCGGGAGATAACATACAAACATCCGTAAACTGCTTCTCCCTCTTTCCTATAGAAATACCCGTACCAATCTATTTCCTTATTAAAAACAGATAAACAAGCTACCTCATCAAACCCACCCTCCCTTTTCATCCAATTCCAAAGGGTTCATCCGAGAAATACTCCAATTCAACTTAATTAACTCTAGTTCTGCCAAATAATCACACTGCCATATTGTCACCTAAGCTAGATTTGTTTAATTTTGCGCCACAACAATAAAGAATGCAAGAAAATCAACCGATAGCGGAGAAAAGTAAAGACGATATACTCGTAGATCGTCAAGGTGAGGTGCTTACTCAGCCCCTTGAGAAGAAGATGACCAAGCAGTTTTACTTGGAAAGTTATGGCTGTGCAATGAATTTCAGCGACACGGAGATCGTAGCTTCTATATTAAACAAAGAAGGTTACGGCCCTACCAAGGTCATGCAAGACGCAGATTTGATCCTTATCAACACCTGCTCGATAAGAGAAAAAGCAGAAGAAAATGTAAGACAGCGTCTTTCAGTTTTCAATAAATCGACCAAAGGAAGCAAACCGATTGTAGGTGTATTGGGATGCATGGCTGAGAGACTCAAGCACAAGCTTATAGAAGAAGAAAAATTGGTCGACATCGTTGTCGGACCAGATGCTTATAGAGATTTACCCAATCTGATTCACGCAGCACAAACTGGCCAAAAAGGAGTCAACGTATTATTATCAAGAGAAGAAACCTACGACGATATTACTCCTATGCGTCTTGACTCCAACGGAGTCTCTGCTTTCATATCCATCATGCGTGGCTGTGACAACATGTGTTCGTTTTGCGTAGTGCCTTTCACTAGAGGAAGAGAAAGAAGCAGAAATGCTTTCACCATTGTAGCAGAAGCACAAGATATCTTTGACCAGGGTTATCGTGAGATCACCCTACTCGGCCAGAATGTTGATTCATACAAATGGACCAATCCGGAAACCAATGAAACGGTCAACTTTGCCAATCTGCTGGCAATGACCGCCAAGGTCAATCCGAAATTAAGAATTCGATTCTCAACCTCCCACCCAAAAGACATTACCGATGAGGTATTGTACACCATGAGGGACCATCATAACATCTGCAAATATGTTCACCTTCCTGCACAATCAGGAAATAGCAGAGTATTGAAATTGATGAACAGAACATACACCCGAGAGTGGTACATGGAAAGAGTGGATGCGATCTATAGAATCATGCCAGACTGTACCATATCATCAGATATGATTGCTGGCTTCTGCACCGAAACGGAAGAAGAACACAAAGACTCACTATCATTGATGGAATACTCCAAATATTCAATGTCCTACACCTTCTACTATTCTGAAAGACCTGGTACATTGGCTGCGCGTAAATATGAAGATGACATACCTTACGACGTAAAGAAAAGAAGACTTGCCGAACTTGTTGCCATGCAACGTGAAATGTCAAGACTTTCAAACGTCCAAGATCTAGGTAAGACCTTTGAAGTGCTGATCGAAGGAGACTCTAAAAAATCAGACCAACAATTCAGAGGAAGAAACTCTCAGAATAAAATGTTGATCTTCGACAAAGTAGAAGGTTATGGAATTGGCGATTACGTGCACGTAAAAGTGGATACCAACAACTCCGCTACCTTGTTTGGGAAAATTGTAAATCAAAACGACTAGGATGGATTTACAATCAGTAAAAAGAAGATTCGGGATCGTAGGAAATTCACCCGGACTCAATAGAGCAATCCAAACAGCCATGCAAGTGGCCAACACAGACTTGACCGTTTTGATCGAAGGAGAAAGTGGTGTCGGAAAAGAAGTGATCCACAAGATCATCCACGAATTAAGCAAAAGAAAACACGGTCCATCCATTGCCATCAATACCGGAGCCATTCCTGAAGGTACCATCAATTCGGAATTATTTGGTCATGACAAAGGTGCCTTTACTGGAGCCTCTGCTGATAGAAAAGGATATTTTGAAACAGTAGATGGCGGAACCATCTTTCTAGACGAAATAGGAGAAATGCCTCTCGATACTCAGGCCTACTTATTGAGAGTGTTAGAATCAGGAGAATACATCAAAGTGGGATCCTCCAAAGTCATGAAGACCGATGTCAGAATCGTCGCTGCCACCAATGTCGATTTGCTTTCCAGAATCAACAAAGGAAAATTCAGAGATGATCTTTACTACAGACTGAATACAGTTCCGATCAGAATCCCAGCATTGTACGAGCGCAGAGAAGACATTCATATTTTATTCAGGAAATTTGCCACAGACTTTGCTGGTAAGTACCGAACCGACCCAATAAGATTGACGGAAGATGGCATCAAGCTCATCGAAAACTATCGTTGGCCTGGTAATATCCGTGAATTGAGAAATTTGGTGGAGCAACTTTCTGTATTGTCTGAAGATCAATTGATTACGAGAGATGATTTACTCAAACTAGCACCAAAGCTTGCCAATAGAAACTTGCCTACCATCAGGGAGGATAGAAATGATAGTAGCGGAAGTAGTTTTGAAGAACGTGAGATTTTGTACAAGGTTTTGTTTGACATGAAAAAAGATATGACGGACTTGAAATCTCTCGTCTTTAACCTGATCAAATCCAATGATCTTAGCTACCCAAAAACAACCAATCTCACAGCCGCAACCACCATTGTCAATCCCATGGAGGAGAGATTTCCGACACAAGGCCATCCGGCTCCCCCAACCTTTCAAGCGCAAAACGATACCAAACCTGTTTTCATTGACAACTACGATGAAAACTATAAGGAAACTGAAATCGTTGAAGAAAACCTGAGTCTTGAAGACAAAACGGTCGAATTGATTGAGAAAGCACTAAAGAAGCACAAAGGGAGAAGAAAAGACGCCGCAGAAGAACTAGGAATCTCAGAGCGAACGTTATATAGAAAAATCAAAGAACACAACATTGCAGAATGAGGTATTTTATTTTAACGTTCATCCTATTTTTAAGCTCTTGTCTTTCCTTTAAAGGAATCACAATACCTCAAGGAGTGAAAACTTTCTACGTGGAGCCTCCAGTAATATCAGAACGAAATGCACCACCAGAAATAGGACAGATTTTTATGGAAACACTTCGTTTGAAAATCAGACAACAATCCAATCTGATATTCGATGACAGCGATCCACACGTGATCTTCAGCCCAGTAATCAGTCGTTATAGTGTTAATGCAGTGGCTCCCCAAGATGGGGATATTGTAGCTTTTAATAGATTGGATGTATCCGTAACAATAGATTACGAGAATACGCTAAATGAAGAAGACAACTTCAGCAAATCCTTTTCAGCCTTTCAAGATTTTAATGCGACAGAAAGTCTCCAAGCACTAGAAGAAGGTTTGATAGAAATTATTTTTGATGATATTACCGAAAGGGCTTTTAACGAAACTTTTTCAGATTGGTAATTAAACATCCTTTCTATCCCGATCAAAAATGGGAAACTGCCTTCTCGCAACCAGTAAACCAAGAATAATCAAGATGGCACTTATAAAATGATAGAATCGCAATTCTTCTCCTAGAAATACCGACACGGTTGCAGCAGACAAAGGAACTACGTTGACCATGATTCCTGCTTGATTGGGACTAGATCGTTTTATGCCTTCATTCCATAAAAAGTAAGCGACCGCAGTTCCAAATACACCTATCCCTATGGCAGAAAACCAAAACTTACCAGACAACGAAGAAAGGCTTTCCATTCCTACAAAAGGCATGACCAATGCAAAACACAAACAGGCCAATAGATTGGTAAAGAAAGTGAAATTTCGGTTGGACATATCTGATCCGTATTTTTTGACCCACACATTTTGAAGAGCAAACAACAAAGTACACAACACCAACAAAAGATCCCCTTTGTTGAAATCCAATGCATTTATGCCCAACAAATTGCCTTTCAGTATCAGAAACAGCACACCAAAAATGGAGATAAAGGCACCGAGGATATGTTGCCTTTCTAAAGCCGTCTTTAAAATGAGATGAGAACAGATGATAGTTAATATAGGATTGATCGTTATGATGAGCGCCCCATTAATGGCAGTACTCGTCTGCAAACCCAAAAAGAAAAATACATTAAAACCAAAAAGAGTCAGTACACCCACCAACAGTAATCCTTTGCTATTTTTCTTTATTTCCTCCCAACTTGGCAATCCACTAAATGCCAACACCAACAAAGCAATCGCTCCCAAAAAATAACGCCAAAACCCCGCTTCTAAAAAGCCCACCTCATCGAGCATCACTTTTGCAAAATGGAAATTAAACCCCCAAAGAATCGTAGTAGTCAATAAATATAGAAACGCCTTGGTTTTCATCAATTCAAAGATCATCTTTTTATCGATGAAGGCAAACAAATGAATGCTATACTCAAAACAAATACTCCTGTTTTGTTGCTTATCCAATTATTCGACAAACCAAATCTTCATCCTTTTATCTAGTTGCAAGAAAAAATATCGCAATGGAAGATTACTCCTTTACCACCCACAATCCTTTGAATATGAACCACTTATATGAAGTCTCAAGTGTCCCAATTATTCAAGGACAAAAAAATGTGATTTCAAATGGTTTTTTTGCTTTTCTAAGTTAATTTTTTACTTACATTTGCTCTTATTAAGATTTAGTCTAAATAAAAATAACGACTAGTGAGCAAAACATATCAGTTCCTTCTTCTATCCTTAATTCTTCTCCTTATCACCTCTTGCGAAGGCCCTGATACACCTATAAACATTGAAAATCCGGTGAGTTATGAGTTTGTAAGAAATGGCGAATCAACGGTTTCTTTTGGTGGTCAGACCGATAGAATCAGCATGGGCCAGGAGCTTATTGAGGCTATGCTGAATTTTGAAACTACGGAATCTGATTTACTTGAAATGTATAGCAACCAAACAGCTTCAGGAGATGACGCCAACCCATATTCAAGTGCTGCTCTGAATGAATCAACAAAGAGTGTCAAATCAAAAGTAGCCGCCTCAGAAGATTTTTTCTCAAGCAATACTGTTGAATCGGCAAAGATCAAAGCGGATATTGAATCATGGATAATAGCTCAAGTAATCGAGGTATTTCCTAATCAAAATCAATTGGCCGCTCCCGGAATAGCAGGACAAATAGCGGATGGATCATCTGCGAGATATGTCAATGGTCAAGGACTAGAATACAACCAAGCGGTAAACAAATCTCTGATTGGCGCATTGATGGTTGATCAGATGTTGAACAACTATTTAGGAACAGCAGTCCTTGATGCCGCTGACAATATTATCAACAACGATGAAGAAATGGTTGAAGATGGTCAAGCATACACATCTATGGAGCACAAATGGGATGAAGCATTTGGGTATATTTTTGGAGGAGAAGGTAACGACTACAGCAATCCGCTGACTACTTTAGGTGGAGATAGCTTCTTGAACAAATACTTACTTCGTGTTGAAGACGATGCTGATTTTACAGGTATCGCAAGTGACATTTTTGAAGCACTTAAATTTGGTAGAGCAGCAATCGTTGCCAAAGACTATGATGTAAGAGATGCGCAAGCAGATATCATCAAAGACAAAGTTTCAGAAGTAATCGCAATCAGAGCTGTCTACTATTTACAACAAGGAAAAATAGCACTAGAAAACAATGATTTTGGTGCTGGATTTCATGATCTATCAGAAGGATTCGGTTTTATTTATAGCTTAAGGTTCTTAAGAGATACGAATAACAACAGTGCCTATTTTGGCGAAGAAGAAGTAAGTAGCTTCATCGATCAATTGACAAACGGAAATGGATTCTGGGATGTTGATTCAGCAACGCTTGATCAGATGTCTGAAGCGATCGCTGCCAAGTTTGAGTTCACCGTTGCACAAGCAGCCAACTAAATAAAAGAAGAATGTTGAAAAAAGTATACTTTATATTATTGACAGTTATTCTCATCGCATCTTGCGTTGAAACTCCTGGTGAAGGTACAAGTATGCTTACTGACAATTTCGATCGGAAAGAAATGTTAGAATTTTGGGCGGAAGAAATTATTCTTCCTGCCTTTTCTAATTATCAAGACTATTTGACCTCTCTTTCAGATCAAGCCACTGTTTTTTACTCAGACCCTTCTTTAAACAGCTTAGAATCATTTAGATCTTCATGGCTTGAAGCCTATCTGGCATGGCAGGAAGTTTCCATGTTTGAAATAGGAAAAGCGGAAGAGATCGGCCTAAGAAATTTCACCAACATCTACCCTGCTGACCCCGAATTGATATTTGACAATATCAACAGCGGCAATAATTTCAACCTTGACTTACCATCTAATTTTCCGGCGCAAGGATTTCCTGCGCTTGATTACTTACTCTTTGGCTCGGCTGACACGGATCTTAACATCATCGATGTGATCAACACACCTGAAACGATGGAATATGTGGTCACTTTGATCGATAGATTAAATACATTGACCAGCGAAGTACAAAGCGATTGGGAACTCAGCTTCAAAGATGAGTTCATCAACAACAGTGGATCTTCAGGAACGGCATCCACCGATAAAATGGTCAATGACTTTTTGTTCTATTATGAAAAGTTTTTGCGAGCTGCAAAAGTTGGTATGCCAGCTGGCGTGTTCTCCGGAAATATTGAAACAAATTTGGTTGAAGGAAAGTATTCTGGTGTTTATTCTAAGCAATTGCTACAAAGAGGATTTTCAAGCGTTCAAGATTTCTTCAATGGTGTTTCGTTTGATGGCCAAGCAACTGGCAATAGCTTAAGTCAGTACCTCACCGACATACACATTTCCAATAACACCGACTTTGATTTTTCTGAAAGCATCAATGTTCAATGGGATGTTGCAACAGAAAGCATTTCAGATTTACAAGACAACTTCCAAAATCAAATCATCGAAGACAACAACAAGATGTTAACAGTCTATGACGAGCTTAACAAAGCTGTGCGCATATTGAAGGTCGACATGATGCAAGCATTGAATATTCAAGTAGATTTTGTTGATGCAGACGGTGATTAATGAAGCAATCCATTCAGACATACCTAAATACAAATACAAAGGCTGCCCCACTGGCGGTCTTTCGTGTTTTATTCGGTTTGTTGATGGTCTTTAGCATGCTGAGATTTTGGCATTACGGCTGGATAGAAAAATTGTACATCCTTCCAGAATTCCACTTTCATTACTATGGCTTTTCCTGGATCAACGTACCAGGCCAATGGACCTATTTACTTTTCGCAATCGCTGGAATATCTGCCTTATTTGTCGCGATGGGTTTTCAATATAGAATATCGATCATCAGCTTCTTCTTTAGCTTTAGCTTCATCGAGTTGATGGACAAGACCACCTACTTAAATCACTACTACTTGGTATCTTGCCTTGCATTCATGCTCATTTGGCTACCAGCCCACACACACTTTTCTGTTGACGCTTACCGCAATCCTCATCTCAACAAAGAACTCATACCGCGATGGAGCATCGACTCTCTTAAACTGATGATTTCCATTGTATATATTTATGCTGGAGCTGCCAAGTTGAATTCAGATTGGATGATGGAAGCATTGCCTTTAAGTATCTGGCTAAGAGACAAGGTCGATGTCCCACTGATTGGTACATTGCTAGATGAAAAATGGATGCATTATTTATTCAGTTGGGGAGGTGCATTTTATGACTTATTCATCGTCTTCTTCCTGCTTTGGTCTCGAACAAGAATTTTTGCTTTCATAACCGTATTACTGTTTCATTTATTGACCAAAGTATTGTTTCCGATTGGCATGTTCCCTTACATCATGATCACAGCAACGCTCTTGTTTTTCAGCGAATCCTTTCACATAAAACTCCTAACCACTATTTCGCGTCTCTGCAAAATCAATTATAGTAAGTTCCTGAATGGATTCACCTACAAAGCGGGTCGCCTATTCAACAATCTTCCAATATACATCCTCGCAGCTTTCTTTGTTTTCCAGTTTTTGTTTCCTTTGCGCTGCCATTTGTATGATGGCAATTTGTTTTGGACAGAAGAAGCTTATCGATTTTCATGGAGAGTGATGTTGATGGAGAAAACGGGTGCAGCAGATTTCAAAGTAGTGGATAGTAAAACGGGCAGGAGATTTTATGTGCAGAATGAAGATTTCCTTACCGCTTTTCAGCAAAAGCAAATGTCAACTCAGCCTGATTTCATGATTGAGTATGCTCATTTTCTAGGAAAACATTTTACAAGCCAAGGCCATGAAAACTTACAAATATTCGTAGAAAGCTACGCTTCTTTAAATGGTCGCAGAAGCCAAATATTTTTCAGTCCTGACATAGACTTACTTTCCATCAAAAACGATTTAAAACCAAGAACCTATATACAACCACTGAATGCCGATTAAGTATTTTCTCATATTGCTTTTTACCATCGTCTCCTCTGTGTCTTCTGCACAGATTACCGGCATCGTCTTGGACAAGGATTCACAGGAAAATATCATTGACGCTGAAGTCATTGAATTGACCACTGGCAACAGCACACTGACCGATCGACAAGGATTTTTCAGTCTTGAAGGAAGCAATACAAAAAACACGCAACTTGTCATTTACAAAGAAGGCTACGAGGTGCTTGATTTCATCATCGACACGATTCAAGATAATTATGTGATATCCATCGAAAAGTTATCTGTTGAGCTTACGCAAATTGAGCTGATCGAGCAGAAAAGAGAAATCTTTGCAACGAGAAAACTCAAGAACATCGAAGGCACTTCGATATTCGCAGGAAAGAAAACAGAGGTGGTTGTATTGGATCGACTGAATGCCAACCTAGCCTCCAATGTCAGCCGCCAAGTCTATGCCCAAATCAGTGGCTTGAACATCTATGAGGGTTCGGACGGTGGACTACAATTGAATATCGGTGGTCGAGGATTGGATCCCAATCGTACTTCCAATTTCAACACAAGACAAAATGGTTATGACATCAGCGCAGATGTCCTAGGCTATCCGGAAAACTACTACACACCACCCTCTGAAGCATTGGAAGAAATCAGAATCATAAGAGGAGCAAGTTCACTACAATATGGAACTCAGTTTGGTGGATTGATTGATTTCAGAATCAGAAAAATTCCTAGCTTCCGCAAATGGGACATTCGCTCCAAGCAAACCTACGGCTCCTTCAATTTCTTCAATAGCTTCAATGCCATCGGCTTCAACAAAAACAAATGGTCGATCAATATTTTCTACAACTACAAACAAGGAGATGGATACAGAGCAAACAGTGAATTCACTTCACACAATGCATTCGGATCCGTAGCATATCAACTAAGTAAAAAATCCGACATCGCCTTTGAGTTTACCTACATGAATTATTTGGCAAAGCAAGCTGGAGGATTGACCGATGCTCAGTTTGCCACAACTCCTAGATTAAGCACCAGAAACAGGAATTGGTTTGCCGTCGACTGGAAGCTGTACAACCTGAAATACAATTACAATTTCTCCAGAGACCAAAAACTTGAGTTGAGTTTGTTTGCCCTAGATGCAAGCAGAAAATCTATCGGATTCAGAGGAAATCCTGCTGTCCTGAACGAAAATCCTATCACTGCCATTGACGAACAAGATTTTGAAGGAAACTTCATCACACCTAGAGATCTCATTGATGGACAATTCAACAACATAGGTGCAGAAATAAGATACCTCAACGAATACCAAATCAAAAACAAACTGGCCAACTACTTGGTCGGAGCCAAATACTACAACTCCAACAATACATCCATACAAGGACCAGGAACAACCGGAACAGACGCAGACTTCTCCCTACAAACTACAGCCTTCCCCGACTACGCCAACCAATCCAACTTCACGTTTCCAAACTTGAATTTTGCAGCATTTGTAGAAAACATATTTTACATCAATAAGAAATTGACGATTACACCTGGTTTGCGTTTTGAATACATCAACACACAAACAGATGGCACCTTTCAAGAACTCGTTTTCGATTTAGCCGGCAACCCCATTTCCAACAACAGTTTTACCGAAAACGAATCATTCCAACGACAGTTTGTACTAGCAGGAATCGGTGTAGATTATAAATTCTCTGACCGCGCCAAGTACACGTTCAATCTTACTCAAAATTATCGGTCGGTTACTTTCAGCGATATACGTGTAGTCAACCCAAGTTTCATTGTTGATGAAAACATCACCGATGAAAAAGGCCTCTCAGTCAATACAGGCTTCAGTGGCAGAATCAAATCTAGATTCTCGTATGATTTTAATATTTACTCAATTCTCTACAACCAAAGAATCGGAATCATCCTAGATGATCGAGCAAACAGAAAAAGAACCAATATCGGTGATGCCATCATTGCTGGAACAGAATCCTTGATCAATTTCATTCCAATCCGTAAAGTAAAAAACGGAGAAAAGATATTTGAGTTAAAAACATTCTTGAATAGTTCATTCACCTATTCAAGATACCTCAGTTCGTTATCCAACAATGTTATCGGCAACACCGTAGAATTCATCCCAACAGTCAATCTTAAGTCAGGTATCTCCTTCAACTACAAAGGCCTTAATTGCTCTTTACAACACTCATACATTTCCCAACAATTTACCGATGCCCAGAACAGTCCGATAGCCACTGACGGAGATTTCAGAAGTGGCGTCATCGGAGAAATTCCCTCTTATTACATCATGGATCTCAATCTTTCCTATGCATGGAAAAAGTTTTCGCTAGAGACAGGTGTCAACAACTTGACAAACCAGTCTTACTTCACGAGGAGAGCCACTGGATATCCAGGACCTGGGATTATTCCGAGTGAAGGGAGGTCTTTTTATTTGACGCTGGGTGTGGAACTTGGGTCGAACTAGGATTATTAGGATGTCGTTACACGAGAAAAAATCCTAAAATCCCTTATTCCTATCAATCCTAGTTTGAAAAAAAATCCTAAAATCCTCTATTCCTATCAATCCTAGTTTAACTTTGTGCTGTATGCCTCCATCATTAGATGACATATTAGCCAATCGTGAATTAGAAGCGTCAGTTTCTATAGACTGGGTGAAAGCGGAATTGGAAAAACAGCCGTATAACCAGTATTTGCAGGGTCTTTTGAAACGAAAGACGAACGAGCGTGGACTTGTATCGGGTGAATCAATACGAGCTATCATAGACAGCATACTTAACGACGACAAGATGAATACGGGAGATTCTTACTTTATAAGAGATATTGAGCTAAATGAAGTGACAACATTTGCGGTAGCGGAAAAAAAGGAAAAAGAGGAGGAATTAAAGAAAAATCAAATCACAGCGGCAGCAATCGGAGCGGGAGCCATCGTGACTGGATCTATCAGGTCGGGAGCCAAGGAAGCTGCAGAACATGCATCTCTCAGTGAGGAGCCAGTTAGTCAAACTGAGCAAATTGAGGAATCTGGGTTATTGGGGTTTTTAAATAGACTGGATGGAACCATCAAACGAAGAAATCCTACAGCGGCACTTGACCCGATGCTAAACTCAGAAAATTATCAAAAATCAGAAACGAATTTAAAAGAAGAAGAGCAGATTATGGCCGAGGATGCAACAAAGACAGATGAGATCGCAGAAGAAGTAGTGATTCAAGAAGAAGTAACTGAAGAATCCCATGAAGAAATGGAGGCAGTTGCAACCACCCAGAAGGTAAAAAAGAAGAAAAAGGTGAAAGTAAAGGCAGGAAAGGGCTTGAGATGGAGCTCAATGACGCCATCAGATTATAAAATCAAGACATTGGATCCGTTTACGGAATGGATTAATAAAATTGATGGTGTGGAAGTGAATCCGACTGTCGAGGTAAAAAAGTCGAAGAAAGGGAAGAAAAAGAAGAAAAAAGGGATGCATATGGAGAGTTTGGAGCAGAAACCGGAGATCGCATCGGAGCAATTGGCGGACTTATTGGTCAATCAGGGGCATATACAGCAGGCAATAGAGATGTATGAGCGTTTATCTTTGAAATATCCCGAAAAAAGTAGTTTCTTTGCAGGCAAAATTGAGATAATCAAAGACAAACTATAAACAATGATTACAGGATTAACTATTTTGATCGCCATAAACTGTGTTTTACTAATGTTAGTTGTATTGATTCAGAATCCGAAAGGAGGAGGAGTTGATTCTACGTTTGGTGGCCAGGGCGCTACTCAAATGTTTGGGGCAGCAAGATCAACTGATTTCATTGAGAAACTTACTTGGGGATTAGCTATTTTATTATTCGTTCTCTGCATCATCACCGCATTGATCGTAACGAATGCTGGATCTGGCTCAGGTAATGTGATCCCTTCAGGATTCGAATAGGCAAATAGCCTTTCCTTAATAAGCCAAATTGTCAACCAAAATGTCAGTTTGGAAGTCACTCTAGGTACTATATTTATTGAATACTGCTAATATGTCAGATTTTACCAAATGGCATAAATAGTGATATATAACACGTGAACCTAAATTTTTTTCAAACACAAAAACAATTATCGGCATGAAGATGAAACCCATCAATGACCGCGTAGTCGTACAACCTGCAAAAGCAGAAGCCAAAACTACCGGCGGAATTATCATTCCGGAGACTGCAAAGGAAAAGCCTCAAAAAGGAAAAGTAGTAGCAGTAGGTCCTGGTAAGGATGGAAACAAATTAACTGTCAAAAAAGGCGATAACGTTCTTTACGGAAAGTACGCAGGACAGGAACTGAACTATGAAGGCAAAGATTATCTCATCATGAGAGAAGACGACATCCTCGTTGTCTTAGGATAATCATTCAATCTATTAATTTAAAAACACAATCCAGATATGTCAAAAGAAATTAGCTTTGGATCTGACGCTAGGGTCAAATTGAAAAATGGAATTGACGCATTAGCAAATGCTGTCAAGGTTACATTGGGACCAAAAGGTAGAAATGTAGTTATTCAAAAAAGCTTCGGTGCTCCAGCAATCACAAAAGATGGTGTGACTGTTGCCAAAGAAGTTGAATTAGATGACCCAGTTGAAAACATGGGCGCGCAAATGGTAAAAGAAGTTGCCTCTAAAACAGCAGACCTTGCTGGTGACGGAACAACAACCGCTACCGTTCTTGCGCAAGCAATGGTAAATGCTGGTCTTAAATATGTTGCAGCTGGTGCCAATCCAATGGACCTTAAAAGAGGTATGGATAAAGCCGTTGAAAACGTAATCGAAAAACTAGCAAAACAATCAGAAATCGTAGGAAACGATTCTAAAAAAATCAAACAAGTAGCTTCTATCTCTGCCAACAATGACGATGAAATCGGTTCATTGATTGCTGACGCAATGAAGAGAGTAACCAAAGACGGTGTAATCACTGTTGAGGAATCAAGAGGTACTGACACATATGTTGATGAGGTATTGGGTATGCAGTTTGACAGAGGATATCTTTCTCCGTACTTTGTAACCAACTCAGAAGACATGATCACGGAATACGAAAACCCGATGATCTTAATCCACGACAAAAAAATCTCAAACGTTCAGGATATCCTTCCGATTCTTGAGCAATCTTCACAAGCTGGAAGACCTTTGTTGATCATCGCAGAAGATGTTGATAGTCAAGCTTTGGGTCTATTGGTTGTAAACAGATTGAGAGGTGGATTGAAAGTAGTTGCTGTGAAAGCGCCAGGTTTTGGTGATAGAAGAAAAGCAATGCTTGAAGACATCGCAATCCTTACAGGAGGAACAGTAATCTCAGAAGAGAAAGGATATGCACTTGACAAAGCCGACGTAAAAATGTTGGGTTCTGCTAAGACCATTACTGTTGACAAAGACAACACTACAATCGTAAAAGGTGGTGGAAAGAAAGCTGCGATTACTTCTAGAGTAAACCAAATCAAAGCACAAATCGAAACAACTACTTCTGACTACGACAAAGAGAAACTTCAAGAAAGACTAGCCAAACTAGCTGGTGGAGTTGCTGTATTGAACGTAGGTGCTGCTACTGAAGTAGAAATGAAAGAGAAGAAAGACAGAGTAGATGATGCCCTTCACGCAACAAGAGCTGCAATAGAAGAAGGTATCGTTGCAGGTGGTGGAGTTGCATTGGCAAGATGCATCGAAGGCATGGAAAAAATCAAGGTAGAGAACGAAGACCAGAAAATGGGACTTCAGATCGTAAAGAAAGCATTGGAATTTCCAGTAAGAACTATCGCTAGCAACGCTGGTGTTGATGGTTCTGTGGTATTGCAAGAAGTATTAAGATTGAAAGGTTCACACGGATACAATGCGAGAACTGAAAAGTATGAAGATCTTAAGAAAGCGGGTGTTATTGATCCTACCAAAGTAACAAGAATTGCTATTGAAAACGCATCTTCAATCGCTGGAATGGTATTAACAACTGAGTGTGTTATCAACGACCAGAAAGAAGAAGGTGGCGGACACGCTCCTATGATGCCTCCAGGTGGAGGAATGGGAGGAATGATGTAGTCATTTCAGAAATAATGAAAGCCCCTTGGTCTTGGACCAAGGGGCTTTTTTATTTTACAGTAGCTTCTTCTTATTCTATATTCATAAGCGCACTGTTAGTCGTTAAAGAACATAATATTCTGACATTAGCCAACCTCTTTCAAGAACTCAATGCCTTGCAGTTTGCCAATATTCCCATCCAATTCTTCCATCAATGGAGTAAAGGCTTTGTTGTTCAAATACTTGCCCATGATGAAAGCCAGAGGCACCAAGATGGCACTGCATATAATAATGGTCATCAAAAATTTGGGATCGTTGATCAATTCCGCATAGGTGGCACCTCTTTCCATGCGTCCGTAAAACAAACTACAGATGATGATGACCGGGCTCGTGTAGAGAAACAAACCTTTCTCAATATTCAATGCTCGCTTAAAAAGCTTGGCATTTTCTTGCAGAGAACTAAGAACATTTCCGTCGCTTTTGATATTGGCATCGAGGTCACGAGAAGCCTTGTTGATTACAAAAAATCCAACAATGTAAAGGGCAGCAACAATGGCAATAACAACAACTTGTTCCATATTGCCTCTTGCTGTAAACATCAAGGCCAAAAACATGGCAACAAAGCCAGCGCACCAATATGATTTAATTTTTAAGCCTTGCTTGACTTTAGCAATGACTGAGCTTGATTGTGAAGTAATCGCATTCATAATTTCTTCGTTTTTTAAACTTTTGTTTGAAAATAGTTTTGTGTTGAGCTGATCCCACTCTTTATGAATATCCATTGGTATACTTTTTAAACTGGTCAACAATTTTTGACTTTAAACGGTGGATTTTTACACCGACGTGGTTGTTACTCATTCCAGTAATTTCTGCGATTTCTGGATTGCTGTATCCGTCCAGATGCAAAGTCATCAACATCCGATCGACCTCATCCAAGCGTTTAATTAAATAATACAGTACTTCATGATTTTCTTTCTTGCTCCCTCCTACTCTCGTTCCTTCCATCATTGCATCATCAAGATTTTGGCTTGGTCTTTCCTTCTTTTTAAAACTCAATACGGTGTTCAATGAAACTTTGTACAACCATGTGCTGAATTTTGAATTTCCTTTGAAATTCTTGAAAGAACGCCAGGCCTGCAATAAGATTTCTTGGTACAAGTCTCTACGATCTTCTGCATGGTCTACGTAAAGACCAATGACCTTGTGGATGATATTCTCATCCTCCTTTATCTTACCAAGAAATTCCTCCTCTAAACTCACTGCTATTATTTATCAGTCTTCAAGATATTAGTATCTGGCGAAGCACAAATATTACAAGCAAGGTTATTTATTTTCAAATATTTTCAAAGACAAGCTGAAAGTCCTTCATTCATTGGCTTTTCATAACTAGCTTTTTATGTTGATAAATCGCAAAAGGGTCTGTTTTTAGTATCTTTAATAGCTAAATCAGTAAGAAATGGATTATTACGAGGAATCGTTGCGCATACATAAAAGGTTAAAAGGAAAGATCAAAATCATTCCAAAAATGGATGTCCGTACCAAGGATGACCTATCATTGGCATATTCTCCTGGAGTTGCAGAACCTTGTCGTGCCATTCACAAAGATCCATCGACAGTTTATGATTATACCATCAAAGGAAATACAGTGGCGATCGTAACAGATGGATCAGCAGTACTTGGTTTGGGGGACATTGGACCTCATGCTTCGATTCCAGTCATGGAAGGCAAGGCAATGTTGTTCAAGCGATTTGCTGGCATTGATGCTTTTCCGATTTGTCTTGACACGAAGGACGTGGATGAGATTGTGAGAACATGCCAATTGATTGCTCCTGTATTTGGAGGCATCAATCTTGAAGACATCTCTGCTCCGCGAAGTTTTGAAGTGGAAAGTAGATTACAAGATTTAGGGATTCCTGTTTTTCATGACGACCAACACGGTACTGCAATAGTGGTCTTAGCCGCTTTGCTGAATGCAGCCAAAATTGTTGGTAAGAGTTTGTTTAGTCTGAAAGTTGTGATCAATGGCGCAGGTGCTGCGGGCATTGCCATTGCCAAACTACTAAAGTGTGTTGACAACCAAGACACCAATGACTGTCTTGCCGTCAAGGAAATCATCATGTGCGACTCCAAAGGAATCATACACAACAATCGAGCAGACTTGAATGATTCCAAAAAAGAAATACTTCGCCATACCAACTCAAAAAATATATCAGGATCTTTGAAAGATGCTCTGGTTGATGCTGACGTATTTATTGGTGTCAGTGTTGGTAATTTATTGACTGCTGGAGACATTGAGACCATGGCAAAAGATGCTATTGTATTTGGCTTGGCCAATCCTACTCCGGAGATTATGCCAGAAGAAGCCTACAAAGGTGGAGCGGCAATCGTAGGAACAGGAAGATCTGACTTACCCAACCAAGTCAATAATGTATTGGGCTTTCCAGGTATTTTCAGAGGAGCCTTGGATGCCAGAGCCAAGCGCATCAGTCCTGGAATGAAACTAGCAGCCGCGTATGCCATTGCTGACTACCTTCCCAATCCAACAAAGGAAGAAATCATTCCCGGGACTTTGGATGAGCAGGTTGCATGGAAAGTAGCCGCTGCTGTCAGAAAAGTTGCAGAGCAAGAAAAATAGGAATTACATCGTTTATCAATTATATTAGAACAAGAATTAATTACCTCAAAGAAACCTCATGAGTGACCCAATTTTAAGGAAAGCAAAAAAACGAGTAAAGCAAAAGAAAGGATTTTATGTGCACGCAGGCGTCATGTTTGCTGTCAGTTGCTTTTTGCTGGTCTTGGGACTCATTATCTCAATTACTGAAAAAAAAGGTGCTATCTTACCTATGATGGTTCCTATCGCTGCCATGTGGCTTTCCGTATTGATTCATTATGTTTCTATATGGGGAATCCCAGGAATTGCACATATGGGAGACAACTGGGAGGCTGAGGAACTTGAAAAAGAATATTTGAATCTAAAAAGGTTATCCAATACCAAGAAGAATCTGTCCGACGAAGAATATCTTGAATTGAGAGAATTGGAAGCCAGATACAAAGACGAAGATTTCGTTTAAAACAAAACCTTCAACGCCCATCTCTTCACCCTACTTAATATCATCTCCGCTTCAAGGATTCACTGATTATCGTTTCAGGAATGCATTGCATGAATACTTTGGTGGCATAGACTTGTATTACGCTCCTTACATCCGCCTCAATGGGCGAATGGTCATCAAACCCATTTACGAAAAAGACCTTAAGCCTAAGCACAACAAAAACATGAATGTCATACCTCAGGTTATGACTTGCCAGCCGGACGAATTCATCTTTGTCATAAAATACATTCAGTCCTTAGGTTACAAAGAATTGAATTGGAATCTTGGTTGTCCCTACCCGATGGTTACCAATAAAGGCATGGGCTCTGGATTGGTCAGCAAGCCAGAAATCATTGATGAGATCCTGGATCGTGCCCATACAGAAACGGATGTCACGATCTCGATGAAAATGAGAATGGGTTACGACTCAGCGGATGAGATTCTAGAGGCCTTCCCGGTGCTTGATAAATATCCACTAAAATCCATCGGCATCCATGCAAGGATTGGCAAGCAATTGTACAAAGGTGGTGTGGATCTCGATGGATTCCAACGATGTATTGACAGTACCCGTCATACTCTGTTTTACAATGGGGATATTACTTCCGTTGCAGGATATCGCATGATGGCAGAACGCTTTCCGACCATCAATCATTGGATGCTCGGAAGAGGACTGATTGCAGATCCTTTCTTACCCAACATGATCAAGGCTGACCAAGAGTTATATCCTGAAGATCGCATGGTCTTGTTCAGTAAATACCACGATAGATTGTTTTCTCAATATGAAGAAAAACTGACTGGCGACAAGGCGGTGATCAGAAAACTATTAAGTTATTGGGAGTACTTTTCTGGGGTATTCAACAATCCAGAAAAGATTGTCAAGAAGATAAAAAAGACCAAGACGATTGAGGCGTACGACAAGGCCGTAGCAGAAATCTTAGAAAACGAAAGGAATTTTCAACGGCCTGAAGCATGCGAGTTTGGCTAATTAAATCAACTTAAAAATCTCCGTCTTCCACAATCAAGGTAGCATCTACTCGACTCTGGTTTCTTAATGTCTCCACATTCCAATTTGCAACATCCAGGACATCTTTCGTAATCATGTCACCTTCTTCATTGGTAATTACAAAACGAACAAACCCACTGGTTTCATGCTCATAATTTCTTACAGTGACACCTCCTAACGCTTCGGTAAAAATCTCTTGGGTTGCCCCACTCGAAATTGTTGTGATCGAATTTAGATCCTCTGATAGAAAAGATAAATCGACGGTAATCTCACTTGAAGAATTATTCTCAACAAACCTAACTACAGTGATTTCTGGATCGCAGGAAGTCAACACAATGGCACTCAAAGTCACCAATACAGCGATTAATAAATTTTTCATAATAATTGTTTCCTTATGAACGCTTACTACATTTAAATGTTTGATAAACAATCATATCTTTTTAAGAAAACAATAGTGTATAATGTCAATAAAGACAAGAGCTAGTTATTGGTGGTTTCCCCTTACAGTTTTATCATTCACCAATCATCGCCAACGCCGCATCAAGGTCTTCTATCAGATCTTTTGGATCCTCAAGCCCTACAGAAATCCTTATCAAACCAGCAACAATACCCATTGCATCAAATCGTTCTGGTGGTAATTCTTTGGCATAACTTATGACCGGTGCGTAGACGAGAGACTCATGTCCTCCCCAACTTACACCGAGATGAAACAATTGCAATCCATCAACAAAGGATTTTATTTTAGCCAGATCATTCGTATTGAGTTCAAAACTCATGAGGCTACCATAACCGGACATTTGCTTGGCAGCGAGCTCGTATTGAGAGAAGGATTTTAAGCCTGGCCAATTGACAGATTTTACCATTGGATGGGCTTCTAAAAAGTGGGCCACTTGACTGCCTCCATCCTGATGCGCTTTCATTCTCAATGGCAAAGTTCTCAGACTTCGCAATAGCAACCACGATTCGAAAGGCGCCATTTTGGGACCAAGTAATGCGTGTTCTTTTAATAAGATCTCACCCAAGTCTTTCTTGCTTCCTATCATCACTCCAGCGACGACATCGCTGTGTCCACATAGATATTTTGACACGGAATGTACCTCAATATCGATGCCCATAGGGATGCATTTTTGAAACAATGGCGTGGCCCAGGTATTGTCGATCACTGTGTTGATGCCTTTGGATTTTGCAAGGGCGGCAATGGCTTTGATGTCTTGGATTGACATGGTGATGGAGGCTGGACTTTCGAGATAGATCAATCTGGTATTCTCTTGTATCGCTTCCGCAAATGTTTCCACAGTGCTTCCATCTACAAACGTGCAATCAACATTACATTTCTCCTTCAAAAATTCATTGATGAATGTATTGGCAGGAGCATAAATATCCTTGATGGTAACGATGTGATCTCCATGATTCACAAAATGCATAATGGCTGCAGAGATGGCACCCATGCCACTAGCCGTAAGCTTGGCATCTTCCGCACCGGCAATAGCCGCAATTTTCTTTTCGGCAATCCTGGAAGTTGGATTGTGAAGTCGGGAATACAAGAAGGATTCACTTAGATTATCGAAGGCCTTGTCTATCCCATCCCAACCATCGAATGCAAAGAGAGAATTTTGGTAAAGAGGAGGAACAATGGCACCTTTGTTTTCCCAATATTCATTTTCGTCATTACAAAGTATCGTGCGATCACGCTGCTTCTTGCGGTCCATTCTTTTTCTTCTTGGTATTATAAAAACAGGCAATTCCTGTGAATGCAAAGAAATATGCTATCACAATATTGATCAATGATAAATATTGATACGGCGCATAGTCAAATGGATGTATACCCAAAGTCGCTGCCATAAATATTCCTGTAGGAGTCCATGGCATTAAATTTTCCATCATCGTCCCTGCGTCTTCTATCGAACGGCTCAATACTTTTCTGTTTACCTTCAGGTCGTCAAACTTATTTGCGAAAGCGGAACCGATGATAAAACTGGTCGCATACTGATTGGAAGTAGTCAGATTGGTCACCCAAGTTGCGCTCAAGGCAGCCACGATCACTTGATATCTTTTCTTAATCTTATTCATCAAAGACTTTATGCTAACTTCAATTGCATTGATTACATCAAGTACACCGATAAATGTAAATACAAGCAATGAGATAACGATCCCATCAATCAGATTATATAGCCCCCCTCTATTCAAAATCATAAGCACTGAGGAATCCTCAGAAATCGGGGCTGAAGACATTTTGGTATTAAAACCAGACTTAAATGACACAAACACATCTGTCAATGAAAAGTCTTGAAAAATAAATGCTAGAACCATAGCAACCCAAGATGAATTTAATAAGGTCAAGAATATAGATTTTTTCTTAACCGTACCATAGATAACTATGGCCATCGGTAATAGCAAGAGTATATTGAAGTTAAAAATATTAGATATATCCATTAGGGTCTGATTCACCATTTCCATGTTCTCTATTCCACCTTGAGAAACATCTCCACCAAGACTCGGCGAAAGATAAATATAGACGCAAGCAGCTAAAATAGCTGCAGGTCCTGTCGTAAACATCATCGAATGAATATGTTCGTACAATGGAACGCCTGTTGCTAACGAAGCGATGTTGGTCGTGTCAGAAAGCGGAGAGAGTTTATCCCCAAAAAATGACCCTCCGACGATCGCCCCTGCTGTGATGGCAAGGTTGGCATCATACACTTGCGTAATCCCGAGCATCACTACTCCAATCGTTCCTGCCGAACCCCAAGAGGTTCCTGTCAACAATGAAAACACAATACAAATCAGGAAAGTAAAAATGTAAATCCAGTCAGGATTGATCATCGATATTCCATAATAAATCAACATTGGGATCGTCCCAGAAACCATCCAACTACCAATCAAAACTCCAATAGCAAAAAGAATAAAAATCACGGGTAAAGAATCAGACACTTTACTCACAATGTGCTTCTGGATTTTGTCCCAAGAGTAACCCAGTATCATCAAGTATGCAGAAGTAAAGCTAATGGCAATCAACACAAGTACATCCAATGGAAGCATCTTGCCTTTATCTACCCATTGAGGATGGATAAATAAACCGTATATCAATAAGAGAAAAAAGAATGCAATCGGACCGATGGCTTTTGAAAATGAGACCGCTTCTGTGTGATCTGGGCTTTCCGGAGTTTGAATCATATCAGGTTTCTATTTCTCTAAAATATGATTCTTAACAGATTATGACCCACTTTTTTGAAAATTAATCTGAAATGAAGGCCTTACAAGACCTTATTCATTGATGCCATCCAAAAATATCATCAAGGCTTCATCATCAGCCACAGATGTACCTTTGGTTGTCAATACCTCCTCTTCAACGCCTAAACCTTCAAAAGAATCAACTACATCATCGGTTTCTGATTCATTTTTTAATCCAAATTCGCTTTGTGATGCAATCAAGTCGATTGGGTCAACAATTACAGGAACTTCAATTTCAAGGTATTTTATCACCTCTTTGGTGATGACTATCGGATCAGACAATACCTCTTGGTAGACAGTATCCGTTAGGTATTGGATTTCCGTTTCAGGTTGAGCAACATACTGTATTTTTTCTATGACGATTGGTTTTTGCTTCATCAGATCAGTAAAATTCCAAAGCAAATACAAACCCAAAGCCATTAAACCCAAAAGCCAAAGAGGAACTCCCGCAGACAATATTCTAGCTACTCCCGAAGGAGGAGCAAACTGTCCTTGAAGTTTATCATTGAGTTGTTGCTTGATGGCAGTTGGTGCATGTAATTCCTGTGTACTAGATAGTGCACCTACTTCACCAACCATTGTTTGGTATGCACGATAGTCTTGCTCACTCATCTCTTTGAGGACCATTGATATTTGGTCTACAGTTAGTTCATCGTAAGAATATTGATCTAACCAAGCTAATATTTGATCATTAATTGGTTTTTCCATCATTCATTTTTTTTTGGTTTGGGTCAAACTGAAACAGTTTGGCACTTAGGTTTTTCAGTGAGTAAAAGATTCTTGACTTCACTGTTCCTTCTGGGCAATTCAAAGCTGCGCTTATTTCTTTGATAGATAATTCATCCTGATATCGTAGAATAAAGCAAGCCTTGTGTTTCGGATCTAGTTCGTTTATAGCTTGTTGTAGGTGTTTTTGAAAAATCTCTTGGTCGACATTTTTTGGGCCTTTGGGTAAAACGATATCAAACATTTGTTGTTGTAAGAAGATGATTGGCACAGGTCGTACGTTTCTCCGGTACTCGTTTTTACACATATTGGAAGCAATGGCGTAGATCCATGTGCTGAATTTATTTACCTTATTAAAGCTATCTGCTTTCTCAAACAACTTAAGAAATAGAGATTGTGTAAAATCAGCAGCCAGTTCTTTGTCTTGGTACAGCATCCGGTAAAAGTATGCGTACATCTTATCTGCATATCTAATATAAAGTTCATTGAAAGACGCTTCATTGCGTTGAACCAAAAGTCCAATCAATTGCTCATCGCTCAACAGTTTATATTTTTTACCAAATAGTTCCAATCGGTAGCTTTAGTGTCTCAGAATGTAAGGAAAAATTTTATTCAATGAGTGGTTTCTAGTTTATTTCCGTTGTTCAACTTCACACACACATCTAAAACCCAACCAGTTTGTTGGGCCTTCGTATTGTACTGGAGCATTGGTCGGAACAATTTCATCATAAAAGTGCTCAAAACTTCCACCCATAGCAATCCCTGGTTCTTGTACCATCTCGGCCACATTTCCATGTATATGATATACTCCAAATTTATTTGGAATAAATGAGCGACCAGGCGCAGGTAGTCTAAATGTAGAATCAAAAGTATCTTGTTCCTTTCCCAATGGTTTTAATTTCATATTTACAATAGCTACTCGTCCCACTATGTTCTTGGATTTAAATTCCTTCTTTTTTTTCTCAATGATCTTTTTCTGTTTAGCGCTAAACCCACCGTTGGCGATTAATTCCCATTCAGTTCTAGATGGCAGTCTGTATTTAAAAGAAAGAGGTCCTTCAAATTCATTTGCCTCGAGCATGGTTTTCACGGCTCCCGTGCGCCAAGTGCAATAATCCATGGCTTGTTTTTGGCTTACGCCTACCACTGGGTAATCGGAATAAGATGGATGACTTAGATAAGTTTCAGCAAATGGCTCATTGTAAACACCTTCTATAAGCCATACCGTGGTATCCGGAAGTGCATTGTGATATGTATCACTTTCCACCCCATTTCTTTCTTTCAAAAAAGACAAATATTCTCTCCAATCATTATTGCTAATTTCGGTTGCGTCATAGAAAAAATTCTCAACGATTTCTACTGTCCCAGGAGGCCTGAAATCCGCCTTTATTACATAGCCGAAGCTCATAATAAAAGCAGAGATCAGAGCCAAAAAACCAACTTTAAAATTCATTGCCTAAATTTTATATTTCTTAATTATTTATTACTTCCATAAAAACCCTAAATCCAACTGCCGGGCTTGGACCATTTACTTTCTTCACTGATTGAATGGTACACTCCTCTGGAATATCTTCCCACGAACCACCCTTTGCAATTCCTTTTTCTTGCACCATCTCTGCCACATTTCCAGACATTCCATAGAGTCCAAAATCGTTTGGAAAGTATGCATCACCTTTCACTGTGAAAAATGCTCCATCATTGTCAGGTGATCTATTATCACAATCCTCACACATCGGTTTTTCGCTTGAATGAAAATTGGCCAGATAACATCCTTTTGAATTTTGATAATAGTAACCTCCCCAAGGGTATCGAGCTAAATCTCGTCCAGCTTCCGCTGCTTCTATCCATTCTTGCTCGGTCGGCAATCGGAATCTCACTTCGTTAAATCTTTTCTTTTTTGCGTAGCCATTGTATGCTCTTGATAGCCACTCACAATATACTTGTGCAGCTTCATGGCTAATATTTTGAATCGGGGAAAGAGGATCATCGGGATGACCATTATCGTAAAAAACTTCCTCATTCAATCCTTTGTGCATTTCTGGCACAAAAGAAATCCAATCTGTTTTACCGGTCTTACATTTATCCAATAATTCAAACTCTTTGTTGCGGAGTAGATCCATCAAAAATTGCTCGTATTGAATATTTAATACCTCAGTATCCGCTGCATATAATCCATTACCTAAACTCATTAAAGTTTTATCAAGTGACTTAATATCAAAATTGGTTTCAGTAAGAGGTTTTAATTTACGCGAAGACTCAATGATCGCATTGACCGTTTGAAGCTGTCCTCCAGCTTCAGCGATATTGCCGATGATATTCCCTATTCTCTCTCTTTTGGCTTCATCCCCTTCTTTGATGTAATGACGCATCAGACTCAAAAAGCCAGGAAGATAACTCATATTCATCGAATTCAAGACGGTGACACTTTTGTCATTTTCAAATCCAAGCAACATATAGTCTGTCAAAAATTTGTTCTCGTAATTGTCTTTGAGCACCTGGATATTATCGAAACTTTCATTGGAATATTTAAATGACAAACCAACTGTATACAAATTGTTGCCATATTTTTCTCGCATCGATTTGGGCAGCGTCACACTAAATTGAATGGGACGAATGGCATGTTTGATCACGTGATCTGCTAGTGGACTAAAATCATTTTCCCAAGTCAATTCATCATTGATATTTTTATCGTAGGCAGGAATACCACACTTTCTAAAAATGGCTTCACAATATGATCGCTTCCGCAAAAAATTCACATTGACTACTTCTACATCCGTTCGCAATTCTTTGACTTGCTGAAGCATCCAAGCTGGATAGGTATCGTTGTCACCGTGCGTAAATAAAATGGCATTGGGTTCTAGTGACATCAACGAATTATAGTTCCACGAAAGCACACCTGGGGAAATTTCTCCAGAGGCCATCCACTTTTCGTTGAACATTTTCATTTTCTCAGCATCCTGTTTAATTACAGCGTCATTGATCATGATACTGTAGACATCTGTTCGGTCAGGATCTAGTTCATACGCAGCAGTAATATGATGAAAAAGCGATGGGTCGGATCCTCCATTTACATAACTTAGATAATGATATTCATAAGTTCCTTTGATGTGATCGACTAGTTGGCTGTATACTTCATCCAAATTGTATTTTTGCTCAGCTCCTCCCAGCATATTCACAAAGCGACAAGCGCGATAATAATTGATCCATGCATCCGCATTCGATTGATCTTTATCTATTTCTATTTTCCACAATTCGGCCTGAGATTGATAGTAATCTACTTCGTAGAACTCTTGGGCAATAGAAACTATTTTTTGAGGCACTTTTGAACTTGGCGGCGTTGTAACATTGGAAGTAAGCCCAGTTAGGAACAAAAGATTGACAAGAAAAATGATAACTGAATTCATGATTGTTTAATTATATATCTCTGTATACACGCCACTATCTGAAACGTTCAATGAATAAGAAAATATTTCATCGACCTACCTTAATTAATGACAAAGCCTTAGCCAATGCTAGGTCATTATTGGATATCAAGTCATCTATGATGTAAGAAATTATGTAGTCAATTCATGAGACTATTAATGATTCATATGAATCAGTATCTAATTATACGCTGATCTAACTTGTCTAATTGTTAGAGAGATGATAGAATAAAATTAATTTCTACTCCTCAAATTTAACAGCCTCTTCCCCTCCTACTATTGGCAGCCTTAACATCGTTGAACCTAAATCAATGGTCAACTCAGTGCCTGGATCTGGATGCAGCGTATATTCTTTATCACTTGAAAAGATCATTAACCCGATTTGCTGACCAGCACGAATGACCTGATCATCAGGTTGCAAGGTAAAATCCAGCTCATAAAATTCGCCTGGCTCAAGTGGCTCACTTTCAGTTAAGGAAGCATGATTCTGTGGGTCTGCCCAGCCTCTTGTAATAATATTATCTGTAATCTTGGTTCTTCTTCCACTATTCCAAGGTAGTGAGACCAACCACACTGAGAGATTGGCAGCTTCTTTGTTGCTGGAAACTCTTATTTTAACCGAAGCTTCTCCAGAAATGTGCAAGGGTTCTGATAGTTTTGGAGAGAGATACATCAATCTGTGATTGGTATACTCAGCTTGTGCAAGTGCATTCCCACTAAACGAAAAGTTATCCACCAATGTCTCCTTTTCACCTTTGGTTGGTTCAAATGAAAGCTCACCATAAGCTGGTGCCCCTGGCTTCAAATACATAACAACCTCTTCCGCATCAGGATGCGGATAGTCATCATAAGAAGTTGGTTGATCACGTTGATCTTCCTCTCTTACAATCCAAGATTTAGGCAATGACTCTACATCATTTTCAACTCCGTGCAAATACTTTGTAAACCATTTGTTCATCAACCAAAGCGGTGGAGGTCCGCCATGTCCGTTTTGATGATAGTAAATCATATGGGGAATGCCTTTTTCTTTTGCTGCTTTATATATTCTATAACTATGCTCTGGCATGACATTCCAATCATTGAATCCATGCGACATCAACAGTGCTGCTTTCATAGGCTCCATATCATTAATATAATCTCTTCCAGCCCAAAACTCATTGTAATCGCCTGTTTCTCTATCCATGCCATTGGCCATTTCCTTGTCTCTGATTTTTGCCGTTCCATATGCACGTTTGGATTCATCTCCACTATAAATAAAATCAAAGAGCACATCAATATCTTCTCCCAAGTAGCCACCTGGTGATCGCACCAATCCATGAGATCGGTAATAGTGATAATAAGAAGTGTTGGGCGCTATAGGTATGATCGCCTTTAATCCCTCCACTCCTGTGGTCGCAGCCGCCAATGGAATCGTACCATTGTATGAGGTACCCATCATCCCTACTTTACCTGTTGACCAGAATGCTTCCACTTTTTCATCCCCTGTTCTCTCTTTGTAACCATTGTCTTTTCCACCAAGCCATTCAATCACAGCTTTTGGCCCCAGTGACTCATTGTCGCCACCCACCGTAGGAACGCCATCTGACAATCCAGTGCCTGGCGAACAAGAATGAACCACAATATATCCACGTGGTACCCATCGATCGATTTCAGAATTAGAAATAATCGGTCGCTCACCCGTTCTTTGGACAGGGGAAGATGCTCGAGGGCCTGCTTTCTCGCCTAGCTCATGACGGACATCCCAAAAAGCTCCAGGAGTGTTACCCTGAACACCTGAATAGTAAGGGCTTGATTCGTAAATAACGGGCAACTTTAAATCTATTGAATCTGTGATAGCTGGACGGGTAACATCAACATACATTCTGTCCAATACTCCATCACCATCTGTATCAAATTCTGTTTCAACCCACAAATCTTCTCTTATCCAACTTTTTTTATTATTAAATTCTGGAACAATCTGAGCTTCACCATCTTTAAAAACTGGACCTACCTGACTAAAAAGGGCTGGACTAAAAAGCACGAGAGATAATAAAGCATATATTTTTACTAACATGGAATGACTGGTTTTGTGAGTAGCAAGATAAAGATTAATTCATCAAGTGCATCATAAAATATGTGAAGCTAGTCCACCATTAAAAAACTCAAGCACTTTTTTCTATCTTAGACTCAATTCAAACGTCAAATACCATGAGAATCAACCTTTTTGTTATATGCTGCATACTCTTTACTGCTTGTCAACAATCAACGAATGGCTCTGAAGAAGAAATCAAACTAGGAGAAATCACCTTGGATGTTAGTGGAACGGAAGAGGCGACGCCTGTATTCAAAGAAGGCATGTTGTTGATGCATAGCTTTGAATTTAAGGACGCAGCTGAAAAATTTAGAGAGGCTCAAGAATTGGATCCGGATTTTGGAATGGCATATTGGGGAGAAGCAATGACGAAGAATCATGCGCTATGGAGAGAACAAGAATTAGATGATGCAAAAGAAATTCTTGCTAAGTTGGGAGAAACTGAAGAGGACAGAAATGCTAAGTTTAGAACGGAGTTTGAAAAAGACATGTTTGCTGCAATCAATGTGTTGTACGGGACAGGAACAAAAAAAGAAAGAGACAAAGCTTACGCAAATTTCATGTCAGAGCTTCATACTAAACATCCTGACAATCATGAAATCACTTCTTTGTATGCTCTCTCACTGCTAGGTTCTAATGAATCAAAAAGAAACGAAGAACTGTACGCACAAGGTGCCAAAATTGCGCAGTCGGTCATTGACGAAAATCCAAATCACCCAGGTGCACTTCATTATCTAATCCACAGCTATGACGATCCAGCAAATGCACACAAAGCGCTATATGCTGCTAATAGATATTCCAAAATTGCACCCGATGCCGCACATGCATTGCATATGCCTTCCCATATCTATGTAGCTATGGGAATGTGGGATGAGGTGATCTCTTCTAACATTGCAGCATGGGAAGCCAGCGAAAAGAGAAAAGCAGCAAAAGACCTTGGGAATGATGCATTGAACTATCATTCGTTAAAATGGCTGATGTATGGTCATTTGCAGAAAGCAGAATTTGCGGAAGCGAAAAAATTGGTAAAAGAAATGGAGGGTTACTGCCTGGAAGAACCAAGTAAAAAAGCCAAAAGCCACAACATCATGATGAAAGGAGCTTATTTCACGGAAACGGGAGAATGGTTGGACCCACTCGTCTCAGACACGGTCAACTACGACGATACTTCTATCCAAATCTATGGAACCTACTCCTACATGAAAGGCATGCAGGCGTTTCACAATAACGAGCGCCCTACTCTTAAAAATATCATTGCAGATCTGAGTGAAAGAAATAAAGAAGCAGAATCGGAAGCACTCATAGGAAACTCACAAATGTGCAGCGGATCCTATGGCAGAGGAAGGCCAACAACAACCCATGTTGACCGCACCAAAGTGATGATACTTGAGCTAAAGGCACAACTTGCCATCCTCGACAAGAAGGAAAAAGAAGCGGAAAAATTCATGAAAGAGGCAATTAAAATTGAAGAAAAAACAGCCTACATGTATGGACCACCTGAAATCGTAAAGCCTTCTCACGAGATGTATGCTGACTGGCTTCAAGAAAAAAATCGACCGAAAGAAGCATATGAATATTATAAAAAAGTACTCGAACGAGCGCCTAAAAGATTAATTGCTTCGGAAGGATCAAAGCGCTTGGCCAAATCGATTTGATATTTTTTTTTACAAGACCGATGCAACATTCCTTACTCTGCAGTACTACTATAAGGGAATTATCATTCTTGTAATATCAAATCATTAAAATGCGTCTACTTTCTATCATTTGTTTAATACTCGCATGTTATACAACGACCACTTCCCAAAACAACATTCTAGGCCCTGACAATGTATGTGAAACTTCTTGTCACACCTATTCTGTCAATACAACAGAAGAAGTGTATTGGACCATTACTGGCGGTATTGTCGAAGACAATGTAGGGACAAGTATTGAAATCTGCTGGGAAGAAGCACAAGCTGCAGAAATCAATGTTACTAGTCTAAACAATCAGTTTTCCGCTGACTTAAATGTCAGCATTTCTGAGCTGCCCAATCCACTAATCATATTCCCCGCCTATCCAATTTGCAGTAAACAAGACTCCTTGAATTTTCAAGAAGAATTTGTCGAAAATGACTTTTGTCAAACAGTCTGCGGTGGTGAAACAAGCATATTAGAGATTGCATCGTTGAATGCAAGCAGCAATTATACTTGGGAAGTATTGGGAGACAACAACAATACTGAAACCTTTACCGGGATAGAAATCGAGTGGCCTGAGGAAGGCTATGGTAGTGTCATATTGATGGAAGAAAATGATGCTGGCTGTGTCGATTCAATCTATTACTGTATTGAGATACTCACCAAACCTTCGGTTGATATTACTCATATTAACACGGAAGTAGACTTGAGCAGTGTCTGCCAAAATCAAGACATACTACTACAAGGAGATTCAGATCAAAATCTAAGTTTCAGTTGGACAAGTTCCGATGGACAAATTGGTTCTGGAAATTTTGCAAACTTTTCATTTGAGAATACTGGAGTTTATGATATTACGCTTACGGGTGTTACCAATTGTTTTTGCGTCGTGGAGGAAACCATTCAAATTGAAGTGATTGATTTTATCTCACCTCATATTAACTGCGTAGGCCCCATTTGCGCAAGCGAAGAAATGACCTACTACGCAACGGATATCTGTGGCAGCTATAACTGGAGTGTCGGACCCAATGGCACCGTCCTAGAAGGAGGTAACAGTACAGATAATTTCATTACTGTCCAATGGGCATCAGGTCCATATGGCATTTTAAGTTTGGCAACTTCATCATGTGACGATTCAGCTATATGCACAACACCAGCCATAGAATATATTCCAGTTATCGGTTCGCAAGTTAGCATTTCGGGCCCAGATGAAGTCTGCAACGATGGTGTGACCACTTTCACCACACAACAATATGATGGAGCAGATTACAATTGGAGTATTGACAATCTGGGATCTATTGTCTCAGGAAATGGAACGAATGAAATCACAGTACAATGGTCTCCTTGGATAAACAACATTAACACGGCGGTCATCTCTGTCGACATTGAACATTGTTTTTTAGGATGTTCAAGTACTGGAGAGAAAACGGTCAAAGTAGAAGAACCATTTGCCATCTCAAGCCAACCTAGCTATTGTGAAAATGCAACAGGGTACTTTACTGCCTTCGCTGGTTACAATTCTGTTGATACTGACTGGTTTATCGTGACACCTGACAATCAAATAGAACCGATTGCAAGCAATTATGGTTTTCCTTCCATCGTATTTGATGACGGACCTGGTATTTATGAAGTAGTGGCGACGGCAGTAAGCGATGATTATTGCAACACAGAAGAACGTACTTTCATTGAAGTATTTGAAGCACCAGATCCAATAACAGAAATAGAAGGACCAGAACTTTTGTGCGTCGGAGAAGCCATCGCCTACTCCATCAAAAATCCAAATGCGGCTTATGATTACAAATGGACAATAAGCGATGGAACAGACAACACGCTTCTCTACAATGATGAAATTTTTTATCAATGGACGTCAGCTGGACCTTATTCACTAAGTGTCGTGGTGACAGACCCAGAAACCAGTTGTTCTTCTGAAGAATTTTCAAAAACATTTACAACCCCAACCAGCCTAAGCATCGATGGTGATCAGACACCTTGTACCAATGAAACCGTTGAGTATTTACTACTAGGAGTATCCTCTACCAACATAGAATGGAGTCTTACGCCGAGTGATGTAGGCATCATCATCCCTGGAGATGACAATGCAGTAAACGTACAATGGTTTGAAGAACAAAATGCAATTCTAACGGCTAATTATTGTGGGAATAGTTTTGATTTGAATATTGATGTTATCGATGATGGATTTGATTATGATCATGAAAGCTCCGTATGCGAAGGAGAAACCACGAATATCAACTTCAACAACGGAACCACCGTAGTGGCGGTCGAAGACGAAACAGGAGCGGTGATCGGGACAACAAATCCAGTGATAGCCGTTCCAGGGTTTTATGCAATAACTACCACAGGACCCAATGGATGCATTGATGAGACACAGACATACATAGGCGAAGATCCATCGCCTGCAGTCAACCTATCTTCTCCCAATTTGAATAGACTATGTATGCCTGGAGGATCTGCCACATTAGATGCACTCACGACGAATGAAGTTTCTTCATACGAATGGTTCAGAGAAGGTGTGAACTTAAACATGAACACACCAAGCATTATGGTTACACAAGATGGTCAATATACCGTTGAGGTGATCAATGAAAAAAGATGTACTGGTTCAGATATATTTACGGTTGAATGTGTAGAAAGTATTTGTGACTGTAGACCAGATGGTGGTGTTGCTTTCACGTATCAACGAGATTTATTCTGCAATGAATTTAGTTTCACCAATACATCATTTGATTATATTCCTGGGACGTTGACGTATTACTTCAATGATTTTGGAGTTACTCCGAATACTAGTACCAATGAAAATCCAAGCTTCACTTTTTCAGAGGCAGGACATTTTATTGTTGAGCTAAGAGGGATCGTGCCTCACGCAACAGATCCAGCTCTTACTTGTCCCGCTATTTTTGTTGAATTCATAACGGTTGAAGCCGTTTCTGAATTCACCAATAATCCTTCTTGTGAAGGAGAAAGCATGGAGTTTTTTGAAAACGTCAATTTTGTACCAGGTGTAAATATTGCATCATACGATTGGAACTTTGGTGATCCGACTTCGGGGTCTGACAACAATTCAACAGACCCAGACCCAAAACACAACTATGCTGTCGCTGGAGATTATGATGTTACCTTGGTCATCACCACAGACACAGGTTGCCAATCGGTTATCACTAAAACTGTGACCGTAAATCCATTACCAAATGTGGATTTTGATATTCCTGTATCCGTCTGCGTCGATGAGGCTATTCAATTTATTGGAATTACAGATGGATTTGATGTCACTTGGGATTTTGGTACAGCACCAGGTCAGTTTGTAAATAGCCTTGAAGCCTACCATAGCTTTTCTGCACCAGGACCATACCCTGTTTCGCTTCTTGCCAACAACATCTATGGCTGCCAACAACGAATTACAAAAACTATCAACGTGGTAGACAATCCATTCAATGGAGAAATTACCGTCGACCAGACCATGCCGATGTGTGAAGGAGTTGTCGCCACACTCGATGGACCAGCAGGAGGTTTTGCTTACCTATGGAGCAATGGAGAAACTACCGAATCAATCTCCACAGAATTGCCTGGAATCTACGAAGTAACCGTAACAAGCAATGACGGTTGTCAATATATTCCTGAGCCACTCATAGTAAATACCATAAGACCCATCAACCCTATTATAAGTGCATACTTAAATACGAATGTCAATTTTGCAGCAAGTTTTTCTGAACAAATAGAAATTTGTGAAGGAGAATCTGTGAGATTGTTTACTCCATATATTTCAGGAGCCACCTTCACTTGGTCTGATGGACAAAGCGGCAATTTCCTCACGAGCATAAATCTGGATAATTTAGCTCCAGGTGAGTATGTGTACACCGTTACCGTGACTGATCCAACATTCAATTGCGATATTGAATCAGAACCATTCACCGTGATTGTGAATCCAAGACCTGATCCTTTCCAGATAGAATCTGACCAATTGGATCACTGCGAAGGGGTTACATTCACTTTTGGCATCGTAAATCCTGATCCTGCTTTAAACTATTATTGGAACAATGGTATGGCAGGAGAATCAATAACAGTTTCTACAGCAGGCGTGTATTACGCAGAAGCCTTCAATGAGTATGGCTGCTCAAGATCGAGCAATGCGGAATCAATTCATCCTCTACCACATATCGGAAGAGTACTGACTGGATGTCAAGAAGCTTGTTTCCCTGATACCTTATGCATTGCAACATCTTCAGACTTCACCACATACACATGGTTTTTAGATGGAGTGCCTGTTGCTGGAGCTGATCAGGATGAATTGATCATCAATGAGGTGGGTGATTACCAAGTCGAGTTGGTCAATGCATTTGGTTGCACCATTACATCTGATGTATTAACAATTACACCAAAAACCAATGAGCAATCATTAGAAGGTTTGGTATATATAGATGACAATGGCAATGGCGCGCATGATACTGGCGAAGAATTGATTACTGGAGCTACTGTGAGTATTATTTCAGGAAGTACAATTCTTGAATCACAAACAACGGACAACAATGGTACTTATCTTTTTGACCCGATGCCTACGTCAGATGCAGATGTATTTTTAGATACAGTGGGGCTCAATCTTAATTTAAGCAATTCTACACTACTCTACTCTTTTGAGTTGAAGTCTTGCAATGAAGAACTGGTTCAAGATTTCCCATTGAATAAAATTTGTCAACCGGATAATTTTGATCTAACCTTGTTTACCTGTGTCGGAGAGCCAGTGGAATACGAAGGCATATTTTATGTGGCAGGAGACAACATGAGTGTTTCTATCTTTGATAATTCAGGATGTGAATCATTCGTCAACTTGGAAGTACTTGCATATCCAGCCATTGATTATCAATTGCTCACGTCCCCTACTTGTGACAATGAAAGTGCAGGAATTGTGACCATCGACATAAGTTCGGGCAATGGCTTGCAATTTTCTATCGACAATGGACTAACATTTACGAACAATCCAGAATTCAACAATTTGACTTCAGGCACTTATGATTTGATGATCATGGATGAAAATGAATGTATGGCAAATGATGTGTTCACGATTTCAGAACACAACTCACCTACCGTCACTTTTGTCCCGAGCAATACCTGTGTAGGAGAAGACAATGGATCTATCTCCATCGATGTTTCCGCTTCCGCAAATATGGAGTTTGCCATTGACGACAACAGTGTTTTTACACAATTAGCTATGATACCAAATTTATCAGCAGGAGATCATGTTTTATATGTTCTAGATGAGTTTGGATGTACACATGAATATGATTTTACAGTAGGAGTCTACGCAGAACCTGAATTCACGTTTGACCCATACAACAGTTGCTCCGGGCAAGATCAAGGTAGTCTTTCGATTACAACTTCAGAATTGGGCCTTACTTTTTCTATGAATGGTGTCGATTATTCTGATGTATTGAATTACCCTGATCTTCCGGTTGGCGACTACACGTTACATGCGCTGACAGCCGATGGCTGCCACTCATCGTATGACTTTAGCATAAGCACCTTTGGTCTTATCGATATAGATACTGAAGTTCAACCCGCTTGTTATGGACAAAGCAATGGAGAAATTACTATTAACGCCGCAGACAATATCCAAGTTTCATTGGATGGTTTGACTTATGAATCTTTGGATAACATTGCGGATCTCTCTCCTGGTGATTATATATTATATGCTCAAGATGAAAACACTTGTCCAACAGAATATATGTTTACCATTGAAGAGCTTGAAGAAGTTGAAGTAGCATATTCAGAACCAGTCATCGATTGTTCGACCACTGAGCTCGAGCTGAATGTTGAAAACCTAAATGGTACAAATCTCGAATATACTTGGAGTAATGGAGAGACGGGCAATAGCATCATGGTACAACAAGCCGGATTGTACGAAGTAATCATCAGCAACGGTTGTGAAATCATCAGCCATGCTTGGGATATTTTGTTTGAATCAACACCTGATGCCACTCCTGCCTTTGTTCCGAATATTTTCTCTCCCGAATCACTTGACATGAATGCAGAATTCAAACCAATGATCAGCGAAGAAATTACTCTGCAAGAATATCAATTTAGCATTTTCGATCGCTGGGGGAACAAATTGTTTTACACAGATGACTATCATGATTATTGGGATGGCAGCTATCTAGATAAATTTGCCGATCCAGGTGTATTTATTTGGAAGATTGAAATGAAATACTCCGATTGTCAAGAGACTAAAAGCTTTGAACAATTTGGAGATGTAACATTGGTCAGATAGACTACAAAATAAAAAGTTGGTTTAGAAATTTGCCTTCTCATACAAGAAATCCGGTCTTGTGTGGGAGGCATTTTTCTATTTATTGACCCTACAGTGTTGCTATTTACTGGTTTCGCCTATGACACGTCGCCTTTCTACTGACCAAATAATCAAGTTTGGAAACATATTTGACAGTAAATAAGGGGAATCCCTTAGAAAAAGTATGGTTGTAGTGTATATCTTTACCAGTACCATCCTTTGAGCTATTCCATTTACCATTAGACACCTCATTAAAACCTAATGTATGAAAAGAATCATTCAATGTATGGCGCTTGCCTTTCTCCTAAGTCAAGTACTCCACGCACAACACATGGATTATCTTGGCGCCGGCCATGATAACGGTATCACAATCACCACAAGTTCTGGATCCAATGGAATCAAAACCATTGATGGAGACGGATTGACTGCCCAAAGAGTGGCAGCAGCAAGATTTTTATCTCAAGCAGGTTTTGGTGGTGACTTAAATGACATTGATCTTATCAATGCAGTAGGATTTGAACAATGGATCGATGATCAAGTAGCGCTTCCAGCATCTGAATATTTGCTCGAGCTTGAAGACATTTGGGACGTCATCTTTAATGGATATTTGGATTATGGTATTCCTGAAGACGACATCTTTGGACCTTACCATCCGCATTTTTCTTACACATGGTTTGAGCACCTCATGACAGAGGATGATCAATTTAGACAAAAGGTATCTTACGTACTTAGTCAAATATTTGTAGTATCCATCAACTCTGACTTAAGAGATTGGGCCTATGCATTGGCAAGTTACTATGATATATTCCAAACACATGGTTTGGGCAATTACAAAGACCTTATCACAGAAATTTCATTGCACCCGACAATGGGTTATTACCTAAGTCATTTTGAAAACCCAAAAACGGATGCAGCCAATAATATTCATCCTGACGAGAACTATGCAAGAGAAATCATGCAATTGTTTTCGATTGGACTAAATGAATTAAACTTGGATGGCACCTACAAACTAGATAGCAACGGAGATAAGATCCCGACCTACGACAACGATGACATCAAAGAGCTAGCAAAAGTTTTTACAGGTCTTGGAGCAGGAGGCATCCAAGATTGGGTTGATTGGACAGGAGGAAATCCAGTTTTCGGAATAGGAATCTACGCTACCGACAGAACGGTCCCAATGGCCATGTATGAAAGTGAGCACGAACAAGGACCAAAGGTACTATTTGGCGGAAGCCACACCATACCAGCTGGACAGACCGGCATGGAAGATATCGAAGACGCGATTGACATCATTTTTAACCATCCCAACGTTGGACCTTTCTTATCAAGGAGAATTATTCAACGAATGATTAAATCCAATCCGAGTCCTGAATATATAGAAAGAGTTGCTACGGTTTTTAACAACAATGGATCAGGCGTAAGAGGAGATATGTTAGCAGTTATCAAGGCGGTGCTACTGGATGATGAAGCAAGAAATTGTGATGCACTATTGGTAAACGATCCAGGAAGACTGAGAGAACCGATCATGAGACTTACATCCTTGATGAAGGCAATTCCATTGGAACAAGACGGAGGAAATTATTGGGAAGCAGGAGTGCAATTCAATAACTCTATGTCACAACAAGTACTGGCCTCTCCTACTGTTTTTAATTTTTATTTGCCTGACTATCAACCAAATGGAGATATTGGAAATGCAGGTCTTGTAGCTCCAGAATTTCAGATTTTTAATACACAGACTTCTATCGGATACATCAACGAAGCCCACTCTTGGACCATCTGGGACTACATGCTGAGTGACTGGGAAGACAACGAAGTATTTGGGTCAAATACAGTGAGTTTGGAAGATGCTCACTTAATAGATGCGATGAACACTGATGGCATTGAAAAATTTCTCAATGAAATTGATATCACGATCGGACTCGGTCAAATATCAGACGACACCCGTGATTTAATGAGACAAGCTGCACTAGACTTGAATTGGAATGCCATTCATGACGCAAGGATTATGCTTTACATCCTACTTATTTCACCTGATTTTGCCATCTTAAGATAGAAACCATGAACAAAAAATATTACAATAAAATATCAAGAAGAAGATTTTTAGGACAGGCAACTTGTAGTGCAGTAGCTAGTACCACTTTACTTAGTACTTTGCTCGACCTAAAGAAAATAAATGCAGCGGCAGCAGCATCCACCACCAATATGGCAAATGGAAATTATAAAGCCATGGTATGCATCATGCTAGGAGGAGGAAACGACTCTTTCAATATGTTGATTCCAACAGAAACAAACGCTTATAGCCATTATGCAACTACCAGATCCAATCTGGCCATTCCGCAAGCAGATATACTTTCGTTGAATGGAACGAATCATGGATTGCATCCTGCGATGACAGGCGTACAATCTTTATACAACAGCAACAAACTTTCATTTATTTCAAATGTTGGTACGCTGATTCATCCGATCACCAAGCAACAATATTATGATGAAACTGTTGATATCCCGCTTGGATTGTTTTCTCATGCAGATCAAGCACAGCAGTGGCAGACCTCTATTCCTCATGATAGAACAGCCATTGGTTGGGGAGGAAAAGTAGCCGACCTACTGCAAAGCATGAACGGTAATTCAGATATTTCCATGAACATTTCATTGGCTGGATCCAATACTTTTCAAAAAGGAACAGATACGGTAGAATATGTGATTGATCCATACGAAGGATCGCAAGGAATTGAGGGCTACGGTGGAGGAAACACCTTACAACAAATCCAAACAGATGCGGTAGATCACTTCATTGACCAAGCTTATGCAGACATGTTCAAAAAGTCTTACGTCGATGTCATCAAAGTAGCAAGGGATTCACACGAAGAATTTTCTGCGGCAATTGATGGAGTGGCTGATTTTACTACTGCCTTTTCAGACAATGATATATCTCAGTCTATGCATATGATCGCAAAGACCATTGCTGCAAGAGATACACTCGGCGTACAAAGACAAATTTTCTTTGTGGACTTTGGAGGTTGGGACCACCACGATGAGGTCTTGGCCAATCAAAACGAAATGCTTCAGATATTGAGCGATGCGATGAAAGAATTCAACGATGCGATGGAAGAAATCAATACTGATGACTGCGTTTCAACATTTACGATGTCTGAATTTTCTCGGACACTTACGTCAAATGGAAATGGAACCGATCATGCGTGGGGAGGAAATGTGATGGCGATGGGAGGACCAATTATCGGAGGGAACATCTTTGGCACCTACCCTTCTCTCGAACTGAACAACAGTATCGAAGTAGGAGGTGGCGTTTTGATTCCTAATCTTTCGTGCGATGAATATTTTGCCGAACTAGCGATGTGGTTTGGAGTGAACAACAGTGATCTCGCTGACATATTCCCTAATCTAGGTCACTTCTATACGATAGGCTCTGGAACACCACCGATCGGATTCTTAGACATTTAAAAGCAACAACATGAAACTATCATATATCATATCAACAATACTATGCTTCCTCTGCTTGACAGAAGCACAAAGTCAATGTTACTTTGACAGACACGATACCTCAGCTCAGACGGCTTGGGAGTCATGTTCTGAAAGCAATAACCCCAATCCAGCTAGAGGAGTTGGTCATTGGATCATGTATGATTTTGGTCAAAATTATGATCTAGGTCAAATGCACTTTTGGAATTACAACTATCCTGGCGAAACCAACAAAGGGATCGCCGATGTTATCGTAGACTACTCTACCGATGGCAGCACATGGCAAGGAGGAATCACCCATACCATGGATGAAGCCAATGCGAGTGGATTCTATGAAGGAGAAGCAGGACCACAACTAGGTGGTGTTTCTGCTAGATACTTGATACTTACATTTAGTTCCAACCATGGAGGAAGTTGTTATGGCTTTGCAGAGATGCGAATAGGGCTTTACGAAGACCCATGCGATGACATAACCTTAAACGTAGATGAAGTTCCTGTCTTAAGTGGACTCTATCATGCAGAACAAGTACTTAACTCAGAGGGATTGGTGAATGCAACGAGTGAAGTTTTATTTCAAGCAGAAAATGAAATTACATTGGAAGCAGGATTTGAATCCAAGCTAGGTGCAGACTTTGAAGCCAAAATCAATGACTGTCCCAATCCATAGAGTCGTTTAGGTAAAGCATATTCCTTTTATGGGAATTGACTTGTGATCCATATCGTATTGAGCGGTGCTCAATACGATATGGATCATTTTTTTTTGTACACTACTCATCCGTTTCTTCCAAAATAAATATATCATTGACAGGCTTGCCGAAAAGCCTAGATATCTTTAAGGCCAAAATGGTTGATGGAACATATCTGCTTTTCTCTATCGAATTAATTGTTTGCCTAGAGACGCCAATTTTTTTTGCGAGGTCCTCTTGCGTCAGATTCATTTCAGCTCTTTCAATTTTGACTCTATTCT